>SVLY01000014.1 GCA_015067715.1 Oscillospiraceae bacterium
TGGGTTGTTAAAACAATAAGCGAACATATTTGTGCCTTGAACATTTCCGATTTGTCCAATGGCAGCATCTGCGTTAATAAACCGACCGATCTCAGGATCATAATAACGGCTGGATACATAATAGAACCCCGTCTCGGTGTCGTAGACATAGCCTCTGTAGCGGAGGGGATTATGGGTTCCAAGAGTAGACGCCATACTTCCCGTTGTGGTGAGTATCTTCCCCCATGCATCGTAGGTATACTCAACCACCGCAGCGCCCGATGCGTTGAGTATCGCAACCACGTCACCCTGAAGATTTTTGACGTAGTAATACGTTGCCCCGTTATAGGTAACGGATTCCGGACCCAACTCATCATAGGAAAAGTGCATGGCAACAGAACCCACGGTCATATCGGTGAGCTGGGTGCCGAGATAATAGTATTTCGTCTGAGTTGAGCCGACTGTCTTCCCCGTGCGGAGGCCGTCGGCGTCGTAGGAGTAGGTTATGCTTGTGCTGCCGTTGGTGGCAGAGGCAAGCTGGCGGCCGTGTTCCCAGGTGAATGTTCTGGTGCCAAGAGCGGTTATGTTGCCGATGGAGTCGGAAGATACAGCTGTACCGTTATATTCTTCGAGAAGATCCTTCCATTCAGAGTCGTACTCGTACGTAACTGCATTTCCGGTACCGCTGACGGAGCCCGTTGTGTAGGCGTACTCCGTTTTGCTGAGGATATTTCCGCCGTCGTCGTATTGGTAGATCCAGGTCTTTCCGGCGTAGGGGTTGTTTTCTCTGGTGAGCTGGTTCTGACCGTCGTACTGGTAAGTCACGGTCTGTGACCCGTCGGAAATGGCAGTTATATTCCCCTTTTGGTCATAGGTATACGTCCAGTTTTTGCCGTAGCTTCCGCTGGGAGAAGAAACGCTCCAGCTCTGTATCTGACCCGTGGGGGCGGAGTTGACAGTTTTGTATCCGACGCTCGTGTTCACCCCCGTGCCGGTGATGCCGGTAAGGCGGCTGTAGGCGTCGTAGGTATATGCGGAGCTTACGCTTCCGTTGGTCTTTTGGCTGACCCGGTTATCGCTGTCGTAAGCGTAGGTCGTGGTGTGGCTTACGCCGTTGAGAGTATACGTCCGGGCGGAGAGGTTATTGAGGTCGTCGTAGCTCCGGCGCACGCCGAAGGTATAGCCCGTTCCCGTACTTTCTTCTGCCATAAGCCGTCCGGACATATCGTAGTGGTATTTCGTCGTCCGGCCGGAGATATGGTCCTTGACCGTTCCAAGCTCGCCGTTGGCATCGTAAACGTACTCTGCGGCAATCGCAATATCCTCGTAACCCTTTTCCGTCAGCCGGCCGTACCGGTCGTAGCCGTAGGAAACGTAATCTTCGTTGCCGTAGGTCGATCTTTCAAGATAGCGGTTGGCGTCGTCAGAATAGCTGTGGGTGACGAGGCTGCGGTCTCCCGCAGAAACGGACTCAACCAGGCCGAAGTCCCCGTAGACAAAGCCGTATTCCGTTGCGCTTGCGGCGGCGATAACGGAAAGCAGGTCGTTTTCGTAGCCGTAGGTGCAGGAAGAATCACCCTGGCTTACCGTTTCCGTGCGGTAGAGATCGTCGTAGGAATAGTTCGTCTGGGTGGACTCCGTCTCTCCCGGGGCGCGTACGTAGTTCAGGACCCCGGTCACCCCGTCGTAACCGTAGACGGTCACGTTTCCAAGGGCATCGGTAACCGTCGCAAGGGCGTTGCCGTTGGCAGCATAGGTGGCGGAAACTGTCAGCTTCGCGCTGCCCTGGCCGACGGATACGGAGGTATTGTTTCCCCATGCGTCGTACTCAAAGGAGGATACCACACCCGCAGGGCTTGTGGCGGTGAGAACGTTGTGGTGTTCGTCGTAGGTATAGGTCTGGGAAGCGCCGGTGGGGAGGATGAGCTTCGTCAGGTCGTTGTTATCGTATTCGTACTCCGTTTTCTGCTTTTGCAGGTCGGTTACGGAGGTCACGTTGCCCTCGTCGTCGTAAACGTAGCTGTGGCCGAACTCCTCGAAGAAGAGCTGAACTCCGTCCACGTATATACGGTTTGCGTTTATCTCGTAGCAGATAAGAAGGCGCATTGAGGAATAGGCCTTATTGGCCACGATGCGCTTTGCGGCGTACTGCCAGCCAACGTCGCTTCCAACGTCCGGGTTAAAGTCCATAACCGTTTCGCTGGTAGTTCCGTCCGTGTTGTAAAAACGGGCAACGATGCCAAAACGGCGGCCGGACCCGTCCTCAAGGGGCACGGAATCGCCATAAGCCCATGCCGCAAGGGTATAAACGTCCCCGGCGCTGCCGGAAACGGCAATATCCTGGTAGCTTCGCTTCTGCCGGTCAAAGTCGCCGGTCATGGTATACACGTTTTTATCCAGCACCGGCGCGGCAGGATCAACGGAAGTGCCCAGCTCGATCCTGTCCTCGGTATCCCGGCAGCCGTCACCCTCTTCCCAGCCGTATGCCACGTCGTCGGTCGAACCGGCGTAGGTAAAGTCGCCGTTTTCAACCAGGTTATAACGGCTTGAGGTGGTGCTCTTTTCCGCCTGAACGCAGTCGAAATAGGCCGAGCCCACGGAATAGTTTATAAGGTGGAGATAAAACTCGCCGCTGGCCTGGGTGAAGGTATAGGTGAACTCTATGCGCGTCCAATCGTCGGCAAGCCTGGTATAAGCGCTTTTGGCAACGAAGGCGCGAATGCCCTTGATGGTAAGCCCGAGGGCCATACCTTTTCCGTTTTGGTCAAGGTTTGCGCCCTTTACGTAGGCCGAGAACGTAAACGTATCGCCGGTCTGGAATTCGTAGCTGTAGGACTTTGCGGTCTGAACGGCGTAAAGAGTGTTGTTTTCCGTGCGGGTTATGCAAAGCGACCGTGAGCCCATATAGCTCTCTGCGGTGGAATAGCCCCAGGTGCCGGTGGCTAAAGAGCTTCCGTTTCTCTCCCAAAGGCCGGTATCTTCAAAGCTTGAGTTATTTAGGGTATTGCTTACGGTATTCTGAAGCTTTGAGGCGAGGTTGAGCTGGTTTGCCTTGCCCGTGTCGTTTTCGGTATTGTTGTCGTATTCCGAGAACTGTGCTCTGCCAAGCCCGTCCTGAATTGAGACCGTGTTGCCCCAGTCGTTGAACTGCATTACCTCGCGGTTACCGTTATGGTCCGTGAAAACGGTCTGGTTATTGCCGTATTCAATGGAAAGGCTTCCCCCGGAAGCCTCCCCGTCCCAAACCGAAGCTTCCTTCACCCGGTGAGGCTCTTCGGCGGCGTATTCGTAGCTTACGGTAACGCCGTCCACGTCCGTCGCTCCGGTCAGAAGATGGTCGGAATAGGTATAGCTTACGCTCTCCCCGTCCGGATAGGCGATTCCGGTGAGGTCGCTGCCGGTATAGGAATAGGTAAGGCAGCTCTCCGGGTTGGCAGAAGCTTTGCTTTCCCGGAAGGTAACGGAACTGAGCTTATCGCCCGAATATGCAAAGGCGTAATATCTGCCGACGCCGTCGGAAATGCCGGAAATAAGCTTGCTTCCGCTTGACTTGTATTCAACGGAAATACTGCTTACGGTTGCCTGGTTGTTTTCAATATAGCTCAGTCTGCCCTCACCGTCAAAATAGCTTTTGCTTTCGCTCTTGTCGGTTATGCAATACTTTTTGTCTCCGCTTCCCGTATCGGTCAGCACAAGGCCGGAGCCGAGCTCGTCCTCGTATTTTCCGCTTGAGACCTTTTTGAAATACCGCCGGGTGCCGTCGCCGTCCTCCCAAACGTAATAGTCGCTGTCGGTCTCCCATTTGTAGACGAGCTGGTTGTAGTTCGTGCGCCAACCGTAGCCCACCCCAAAGCTGTTCTCACCGCGGTCGTTGGCGTTATACACGTGGGCGATCGAAACGGGCATGCGAAGTCCGGAAAACCCAAGTCCGGACACTATCCAGACGAGGTTTCCCGTATAGCTGTTTATATATCCCGTTCCGGCACGTCCGCCGTTTTGAGTCGTGTAGTCCCAATAGCCCTCAAGTCCGCAGTTGTTAATGTACGAAACGTAGAGCACGGGCATAACCACTCCGCCGTAGTTTGAGGAGCAGAACTGTTTCCAGTTGTCCGAGCTTCCGTTTTCCACGGCATCCGTGGTTTTGAACATCATGCCGTAGTTGTCGTTGGCGCCGTCCCCGTCACCGTCGGCATACCAACTCCGCACGATGTCCGTAACGTCCCAGGTATACCACCCGGCAGAGAGAACTGTCTGGTGGTCTTTCACGGTGGGGTCAAAATTCGGCTTATTGCTCCAGTTGAGGGTGGTGTGGTCCCAATCTCCCTCCACGCCGTGAACGTTTACAACGGCAGACGTTCCGGAATTTTGGAGCTTATAGACAGACATTGTGGCGTTGGTCACGTAGTCTGCCGCAGTCAGCGGGGGAAGATTTTTGTATTTGACGAAAAACCGGGATATGCCGTAGCCGGAATACCTGCCGCATTCGATAATTCCCCAGCCGTAAGGCTCGGTCTTGTTCTGGAAGACAGACTGATCCTCCGTATTGGCAATGGTGATCTCCGGGTGAACGACGGGGTCAAGAACAACGGGATAGCTCCGCCCTTCCGCCCTCATCCAATCGAAGGGAACGGTATATGCCAAAAGCCAGCCCTTTCCCGTGTTTTCCAGAGCGACCTCAACGTCGAAGCTCACCGCGCCGGATGCATCCTGAACGTAGGGTGCGGGCATGCGGAAAACACCGTTCCCTGAGCTGTCGGCGGCAAGAATGCTTCCGTCCGGCTGAACGGAAAGGCTGAGTCCATCTGCCCTAAGGAGATAAATATACGTCTCGTCGCCCAGAGGAACGTTTTCTATGACAAGGCTCTCTTTGAGCTGGTTCGAAACAAGGTCATAGCGCAGGTCAACGCCGCTGAAAACTCCAGGGTATTCTATGGCTGACTGGGTCTGAGCGGGAACAGTCTCGGCCATACGGTCGTTTTCCGTGTACACGGCCGAAACATTTGCCACAACGCCGGATGCGGACGAAAGCTGTTCAAGTCTGGCGCCGGTCGCAACGAGAGAAGCAACGGAATCGGCATTAAGCTGACCGTTATTCGATACGGTTCTGCCCATAAAGCCGAACCCAAGGGTGTATCCGGCATAGTCCACTTCAACGAAGCTGTTTTTTGTCAGAGTTCCGGGAAGGCGCACCTCCCAGACACCCTCGGTGTTTGTGTAGACCGTGCTTCCGCTTTTTGAAGAGGAAACGAGGGTATTGTCTATTTCTTTCCACTCGCCGCCGTCATCGTAGTGGACGGCACGGGGATACAGCGCCAAAAGCCGCTGGCCGTTTTCCAGAAGAAATTCCTTTTGAAACTCTCCCCTGCCCGAAATGATCTCTTCCGCAACGGGCACGTCAGCTTTATCTTCACGGTATTCCGCCGTTTCACCCTCGCCGGGAAGACTGTCAAGGTCAAAAAGAGGCTCGTCAACAAAATCGGGCCCGTCGTGGGTGGCAAATACCTCTCCCGGGAAAAACGGCAGAAGCAGAGCCATGCAAAGCACGATTGAAATAAGTCTTGTCAGATGTTTTTTCACCTTGGAGTTTCTCCTTTTTCGTTCAGGTTTTTATCCCCAAACTGATTTTACCACAACACACGCCCCTGTGTCAACATATCAGGGCAAAAAACATACCGGCTGTTGTGATTTTTGCATCAAAACAGCCGGTATATGTTCATTAAAATTCAAACAGCCCGAATATCAGACTATGGGCATTTCGGTCATGCGGAGTTTGGCGCAGCCGTAGGGGATAAGCTCCACAGTCTCCTTTTCTCCGGCGTAGCCGTCGAAGGCGGGCAGCTTGGCACAGACGGTGTCGTAGCCGTCCTCAAATTCCCAGTTGACGGGGCAAACCTCTGCCACAAGCCCCACTGGGGGCTTTTCGGAGGAGAAGGGTATTTCGTCCACGCCGTGGAAAACGGGCTTAAGCTCGCCGCCCGTAAGGCCGTAGCGCCAGGGCGAGGTGCCAACGTATTCGTAGTCACAATAGGGGAACTTCCGCTCCACGCCATCGCGCTCGTACTCAAGCATACGCTTTTCGTACTTGATGGGCAGGGCGTACACAAGTGAGCCTTTTTTCACACAGAAGAGCCTGTTGGGACGGGCAACGTATGTCGCTTCGGTGCTAAACTCGACGGTTATGCTGTGCTCGCCCGCTTCAAGACAGAACAAAAGCTCGCCGCTGTTCTCTTTTGCCTCACCGTTAACGGTGAGATCTTTTGCAAAGCCCGGAATCCTCACGCAAAGCTCTGTCTTGGCCTCGGCAGAGACCTTGTACTCAAGGCGGTTTTCGAAGGGATAATCGGTTGCAAGCTCAACTCTGAGCCCCGGCAGCGTCAGCACCGATGGCACGGGCACGACGGAGACGATCCTGCCCTCTCTCTGCATAAAGGCGGAAAGCGCAAGCTTTGGCCAGCCCTGGTTGAAATTGGCGGTACAGCAGCCGTAGTTGGGCTCAAGACCGAAAAGGTGGGACTCCGGACCGTTGGTACGGAAGAGGGACTTTCCGGGGAAGCGCTCGCAGGATATCTGGTTTGCCTGCTGGTCGTACTGGTGCGCCCACATATCGTCACTGATGGTCGCCGGAAGAGCGTTGAAGGCCAGCAGTTCAAGCCGCTCGGCCCACTTTGCCTCTCCCGTTGCGGCATAGAGCAGCTCGTAGGAATACATCTGCTCAACAACGGCGCAAAGCTCCGTGCCCTGAATGGGGCTCAGACCCGAGAGACACTCGTCCCCGGTGAAAAGACCAACGGCGGTGCCGTTATAGGCGCTGAGAACGTCGTGGAGCTTTTCGGCAAGGTCGGTATACTCTCCGCCCAGAACGCTCTGAGAAACCGCTTCGGATTTGAGCATCATACCCATGTTCACGATGTGGGTCTCGAAGGTCCACTTGTTCAGCGGCCGCTTCCAGTTTTCCGTGTAGTCGGCGTAATTTGTTCCCTGTTCTTTAAGTATGGCTCCAAGCTCCGCTATCCACGCCTCGCCATAGTGCTTCGAGAGAAGCTCAAGGGCAATAAAGCCCTCAAACCATCTTGCCTTGCCCCAGTTAAACAGGTGAATCTTTCCGGATTTAAGAAGATCATAGTAATTCTTCATTGTGCGGTAGATTATCTCCGGAATACGGCTGTCGCCGGAGCACTCGTAATAGACCGTGAGGACCTTTGTGAGCAAAAGCACGGCCCAGGTATCGTATCCGGCGCGATCCTCCTCCTTGCAGGGGCATATCCACCCGTCCGCCTGCTGACCGGAGATTATAGCGTCGATATATTTCTTTGCGCGGGCGATCATGTCGCCGTCTTCAAGGAGATACGCAAGGGGAATGAACCCGTCCAGCCAATAGGGAACACGCTCCCACCCGTCCGCGTCTCCGCCGATCCAGGCAGAATCACGCACGTCCCGCCAGACCTTGTCCAGATTGCCGCTGAGTCCCTTTGCCTGTATCTCAAGCTGACGCCTTAACCAGCCTGCGGGCTTAAGTTCTTTTGAGGTAAACATTTCAAGCTTCATTTGTCCGTTCCTCCCCGTGGTCATCAGATTTATGTGTCTGACTAAATTCTATTCCTTTTCTCCCCGGATGAACAGTTCACCCGTAACACAAAAACATTGCAAATATTACACTGTTGTGGTACAATATACCTTAAGGGAGGCGGTTACCTTGGAGGGCATTGATCTTAACAGCGAAATAAGCTACAAATACGCTTCGTTCCGCTTTTTTGACCCGGGCGAACACCATATAACCAGATTTTGCGAGGACGACGTGCTTCTTTTGGTCTACAAGGGTGTTCTCAACTTCTCCGAGGACGGCGTCGGCTACTCCGTCCGCTCCGGTGAATACCACATTCAAAAGAGCAAAAGCTTTCAAAAAGGCGATATTCCCTCGGAATCGCCGGAATACCTCTACGTCCATTTCAGCGCAGTCTGGAGCGTCACCGAGCCCAAGCTCCCCAAAACCGGGCGCTTTGACCCGGATTTTTTTCTTCCGAAAATGCGCCTGCTCCACGAATCCGCCAACTCCGGCCAGCCTCTGATCAACCAGACGGCGCTGTTTTTAGATATTCTATGCCAACTCCGCAGCCGTGAAAAAAAACTCACCCTTGCGGAGAGTGTAGCAGAATACCTCTCCCAGAACTTTCCGTCACACATCAGCCTTACCCAGCTCTCTGAAAAATACCACTTCAGCAAAAGCCACATAATAAACGCTTTTCGCCGGGCTTACGGAGTCACCCCAATGGAATATCTCAACCGCTTCCGCCTGCGCCGTGCGCGGCTGATGCTTGAGCTCACAACGGACACCGCCGAGTCCATCGGCCTGCAGTGCGGCTTTGGGGACTATTCCCTTTTCTACAAGGCCTTCCGCGCGGAGACCGGCGTCTCCCCCGCCGCATGGCGTAAAAACCGCTCCGGGTTTGACGGAAGCGCACAATTGTGATATAATCATCACAGAACACCCCCGGGAGGAATATCCGTGAAAAAAACTGCAATTATCTTTCTTGCCCTTGCCATATGCACTCTGCTCTCCTGCTGTTCGAAAACGGCCTTCGACGACCCCGAAATGCAGGCCGATTTCGACGCCATATCCCTTGCCCTCGAGGCACGGGACTGGGACGCTCTCGTCACCGACACAAACTGGTATACCATGAGAAACGAAGCCGCGGTGCGAAAGCTTGTGGCAAAAGAGCTTGAGAACTACATGGAGGAGGACGATCTGACCTCCGCCCGGGAGCTTCTCACCAGCATGCCCCCGGACTTTGTGGACGGCTTCGAATACTATGCCAGCCCCGAATTTATGAGCTGGATGGTAAACCGCTTTGCAAACGACGGTTCGCGATTTATCAAAAAAGCCGGTCAGGGCGGTTATTACGACACCCACTCTCACGAGCTTGCAGAGTTCACCAATTACGACGAGCTCACCGATACCGAGTACGTTTCAAAGGTCTGGTTCAGCGGCGACTTTGCCCTCAATATCTACACCAGCCGAATCCGTTCCACCGGCGAGCTCACCGCCGAGCACAGCATCGGCCTTTACGTTGCCGGAACCTGCGTTTACATGACAAGCGACGCTTCCGAGTCCGTCAACGGCGAAGCAATTCTCAGAGGTTACGTTAACAGCGGCACGTATTACGGCTACGACGGTTACATACTCTGCAACACCGGCTCTGCCGCCATAAACAATTTCATTCTCGCGGACACCTCCGACGGCGGCTATTGCAACGTCCGAACCCGGGCGGACAGCTATTCCGGAAAACAGCACCGGATCGGCTAAGCCGTTACCAATAAAGAAAAGGGAGCGCTGAAAAAAAATGCTGCTTATCAAAAACGGAAAGATCAAAACCATGGCCGGGCCGGACATTGAAAACGGCGCCGTTCTCATCGGAGACGACGGAAAGATAATTGCCGTCGGTGAAAACGTAAATGCGCCCTCCTCCGCCGAGATGATCGACGCCGGAGGCAGACTCGTCACTCCCGGGTGCGTAGAGGCACATTGCCACATTGGCGTTCACAACTCCGCAATGCGCTGGGAGGGCGCGGACTACAACGAAAGCTCCGACCCCGTCACGCCCCACATGCGAGCCATAGACGGCATCAACCCCATGGACGAGACCTTTGACCTTGCCTTGAAGAGCGGCGTGACTTCTGCCTGCACGGGTCCGGGAAGCGCAAACGTCGTGGGCGGTACCTTCGTCGCCATTAAGCTTGCGGGGAAGCGCATAGACAAAATGATAATCAAAGATCCCCTTGCAATGAAATGCGCTTTCGGTGAAAATCCCAAGGGGGTTTACGGCCAGAACGGCAAAAAATCCCCCGTCACACGAATGGCCACCGCCGCACTGCTCCGTGAGCTTCTGGCAAAGGCAAAAAACTACCTCGCCGCCAAAGAAAACGGCAAGGAGCCCCCATTTGACATGAAGCTCGAGGCCATGATTCCCGTTATCAAAAAGGAGATCCCCCTCAAGGCCCACGCCCACCGTGCGGACGATATCTTCACGGCGATCCGCATTGCCCGGGAGTTTGACGTGCTCCTCACCCTTGACCACTGCACCGAGGGCGCGCTCATCGCCGACGAGCTTGCCGCCGAGGGCTATTCCGCCTTCGTTGGCCCCTCCTTTGGCGCAAAGTCCAAGATCGAGCTTGAAAACAAGAGCTTTGCCACCCCCGGCGCACTCCACGCCGCAGGCGTTCCCATAAGCATAATAACCGACGCCCCCGTTATTCCCCTTGAGCATCTTCCCATGTGCGCAGGTTTTGCCGTGAGCAACGGCCTGCCCTATGAAGAGGGCTGGAAGGCCATCACCGTTAACCCCGCAGAGCAGACCGGCATCGGTCACCGGGTTGGAAGCCTTGTACCCGGAAAGGACGGCGACGTTGTTATCTGGAACGCCGACCCCCTCACCGTTATCGGCACCACCGCCTACGCCACGATCGTGGATGGCAAAATCGTCTACCGCGACGGGCAGGCAAAATAAGTCGCAGACAAAACAATCCGGAGCATGACCAGAAAAGGTCATGCTCCGTTTTAGTTACAGCATTTTACATTTCAAAACGAAATTCAAGGCGTTTTTGTAGCCGAGTCTGCCGTAGAACCTTTCGTGGGCGTCGTCCGCAACGGCCTGAAGCTGAATCAGAAAAGCTCCGCGTTCTTTGGCACACCGCTCGATCTCAGCCATAAAAGCAGAGCCGCCTTAAATCGACTCAACAGCCTCGATCGCCTCGGGAGGCAACCGCTTTTCCGCCGCCGCGCAGAGCTCGTAAAGCCCGAGCTCACGGGAGGTGGCAATGACCGGAATATCTGTATAGTCGCGCCCGGTGTGGAAGGCAACGCAGGCCTCCAGCATGGTAAGCCCACTCTCCCCGGCGTAGTGAGAAAGGGCGCCGTAGCGCTTCAGATTTCGTTCTGTGAACCAGCGCCGTGTAAATTCGTCGGATATTTTACTCTCGTCTCCAACGGAGATGACCTCTCCGTTCATCACACGGACTCCGGCATCGGCCATAATGCAGAAAGCACCGTTTCCAATGGCGGAATAGGGCATCTCCGCAATGCCGCTTTTCCGATGAAACTCACCCTGGTCGGGAGTGTAGCATCTGAGGGTCGGATCTCCTGCAGGCAGAACCGGCGCTGAATGGCCGTTTTGCACACCCATGAGCCCATTGTATCCGTGGCGGACACAGTCCTCCCATGCGGCGCTTGCCCTCTCTGCGCTCCAGTTTGAAAGCCCGTAATACCGGATAAGACCCTCGTTTCTCAGATCCTCGCAAAATCCCGTTATTTCTTCCACGGGAACGTCTTCATCGTCCCGGTGGAGCCAGCAGACGTCGGCACAGTCCAACCCAAGAGCGCCAAGACTCTCCTCAAGGTCGGCCTTGGCGCAGCGTTTGCGAACACGGGATACCCCGGGCGCGTCCGGTGACCAGTGACAGCATTTCGTTGCCACGGTCAGGGCGTGCTTTCCCCGTTGGGAAAGCCACTGTCCTATGATCTTTTCCCCCATGTTGGTTCCGTCCACCCAGCGTCCGTAAACGTTGGCAGTATCAACGACGTTTCCCCCAAGGTCACGCCAGACGTCCAAAAGGCGAAATGCGGCGTTTTTGTCCAGCTTTCCCCCTCCAAAGCCCGCTGTTCCAAGGCAGATGGGCGAAAAAGAGAGGTCGGTATTGTTAAGAAGCAAGTTCTTCATAGGCGCTTACTTCAGCTCAGTGTCCCGGTTTTCGGTAAGGGAGTTGAGATATTTCAGCTCACTTGCCGTTGCGGGGCGGCATTTTCCAACGGCAAGACCCTCAAGCTTCAGCTTGCCGATGGCAACACGCACAAGGCGGCGCACGGTAAGCCCTGCGGCCTCGCACATACGGCGGACTTCCCGGTTGTGACCCTCAGAGATGGTCACGGAGAGAACGGTCTTTTCCTCGATGGTCTTAATAACTCTGACCTCCGCAGGCTGTGTCTTGAACCCGTCGTCAAGAGTGAGACCCTCTGCCATAAGGGGCATTGCCTTTTCAACGTCACCAAGAACGGTAACGTGGTATTCCTTTTTTATTCCCGAAGAGGGATGGGTCATGTGCCGGGCAAGACGTCCGTCGTTTGTGAGCAAAAGCAGACCCTCGGAAGCCATGTCCAGCCTGCCAACGGGGTAGACTCGCTCGGTAACGTCCTCGCCGATGAGCTCCATAACGGTCTTTCTGCCCCGCTCGTCGCTGGCGGTGGTTATATAACCTCTGGGCTTGTGGACAAGCAGGTAAACCGGAGGCTGACGCTTTCCGGCGATACGCTTGCCGTCTATGGTGATAAGGTCGTTCTGGGTAGCCTGGGCGCCAAGAACGATCTTTCTTCCGTTAACGCGGACACGCCCCTCTTCGATGAGCTTTTCCGCCGCCCGGCGGGAGCAAACTCCCCTCTCGGCGATAAGCTTCTGTACTCTTTCTTTCATATGATCAACAGCATTCCTTTGTGGTTATTTCTTTTTATTTCAAATTGTCCGTTCCCCGGCAATAAACAGCCTCGCAGTAGTAAAGGCCAACTGTTAGAAGCGGCTTATCTCCGCAGAAAATGACCGTCTTGCCGCAGGAGCCTCCGGGTTTTACCGGAGCGTACTCAAACCGCCGCATATAGGTCACAGAGCGCAAAGCCTCCCGCTCGGCCTCGCTCAGCCAGAGCACGGGCACAGAAGAACACTCGACCCGGACTCTGTCCCGTTCGCCTCCGACGATGTCCTGGCAAACGGGCAATAATCCCCCAAGCTCAGTTTTTTCATAGAGCCCAAAGGCCTTTGAATACAGCTTTTCGTGGTCTGCCCAATCCTCCGGCGCGTTCAGGGTAACAACAAAGACCCTTCTTGAGTTCCTCTCAGCCGTGGTAACAAGGCATCTCCCAGCCTTTTTGGTGTAGCCGGTCTTTCCCCCATCCACCCCGGAAAGGGTGGATATGAGCCGATTGTGGTTCACCACCGTCCGACCGTCCAGCACGGCCTCCCTTGTTCCGCTTATCTTCATAAGCTCACCGTTTTGGGAAAAGGCTGCGATAAGCCGGGAGAGATCCCGGGCGGTGGTATAGGTGTTTTCGTCCGGCAGTCCGCTGGGGTTTGAAAAGCGGCTCGAGTCCATTCCGAGCTCAGCCGCTTTCGTGTTCATAAGTTGGACAAACTCCTCCGTTCCGCCGCAGACCAGGTCCGCAACGGCAAGCGCCGCGTCGTTTCCGCTGGCAAGCAAAAGCCCGTGAAGCAGATCCCCAAGGGACACAGTTTCCCCCGGGCGAAGGTACATCAGCGAACCCTCCGTTGCCACGTGAGCGGAGGTTATTACGATGGTTTTGTCCCTTTCGCAGTTTTCCGCCGCCACCAAAGCGGTGAGGAGCTTAGCCGTGCTGGCAGGCGCCATTCTTTTGTCCGGCTGACATGAGAAAAGCTCTCTGCCCATATCGTCCGTTACGATATAGCTCTCTGCCGACACCCCATCCCCTCCGGCGCCGAAAACCGGCAACAGAAAAAGGGCGCAAAACACCGCCGACAGCACCGCGGCAAAGCCAATTTTACGCATAAACCGTCCACCTCCGGAAAAAAGCCAGTATGTTTCCACACTAACCTATTCTCCGGGGGCGGGTCTTATGCAAAACAGAGCTTATTTCTTGTCTTCTTCAGAGGAAACGGCAATCTCGCCTGCTTCAGCCTTGGCGGCCTTCTTTTCCTTCTGCTTGTCCACAAACTCCTGGAGCTTGTCAACGATGCCCGGCAGAACGTCAACGGCCTTTTCGACCATTGCGATATAGTCGTGAGTTGCAAGGGGCGGAGTTACGGTACCGGTTGCGGGCAGAACCTCAACACGGTCGCCGCGGATGACGATGAAGGAGAGAGGGGTAACCTCAACACCGGCGCCGCCACCGCCGCCGAACATTACAGAAGAAGAATTGTTCTTGGAAGAATAGTCCGAGCCGCCGGCGGCAAGACCGCAGGTGAGCTTGGAAACAGGGATAACGGTGATCTCACCAACGGTGATGGGGCTTCCGATAACGGTTTCGGCGTTGCCCAGGTCGCGCACCTTTGCAATGGTCTCGGCCAAAAGATCGTTGACCTTCTGCTTTTCAGAGACCTTGCGGTTCTCAGTCATTTTCGCTTTTTCAGCCATTTTTATTTCCTCCGTCAGGTTTCATTTTAACAGTAGTATGAGTTGTCTTGGGTTTAACGCAGTAGATATCTTTATTTCTGAACCAGGCCAGCATCAGCCTGAACAAAAATCCAACAAGGCTTATGGGCCGCAAAAGCACGGTCAGATCGGTCTTTACCTCAGTCTTTCCCCTGTGGGCAAAGTCCGCATCCACCCAGACGTTGTGACGTCCCACGTTGAATATCCGCATTATCTGGGGGTAGGCAAGTCCGAATATCTCGCCGATCCGCCCGTAGGCAATGCCGGTCTGAGCCGGGTCATCCCCCCGAACGGTAACCGAGAGCTTAATATTTCTGAACTTGATAAGCTTTGCTCCCCGGGGAAGCACGTCGAAAAGGGTCTCCACGATCGCTCTTGTGCGTCCCTCGGTGGGCTCGGAAAGCCACGAGGCAGAGGAGGAGAATTTTTGCTTTTGCTTTTTATTCCTGGCGGCTCTTCTGGCCTTGCGTTTTTCCTGCCGAACCGCCCGGCGCATTTTCCATTTTTCGTACCGCGCCCGCCATTTTTCACGGCGGCGCTTTCTTTTTTCGGTTTTACGTTTTTTCTTTTCCTCGGCCTTTTGCTTTTCTTCTTCGCTGGGCTCGGGCTTTGGCTTTTTGGGGAGCACCTTGAACCTCAGTATGCCGTATTTGACGTACAGCGTGTTCTCCCCGTAATTTGAGAATCTGACACCCACGTTAAAGCAGGAGGCGACCCCCAAAAACAGCATAAAGGCCAAAACCAGCCCGACAATTCCGCCGAGAACCATCAGCACGATCTTAATAACGTCCCATGCCACGGGTCAACTCCTCCTTTCGGCGATAATGGGGTAAAAATATCTCAGTTTTCCGCAGGCGCTTCCCCGTCCATGGTGCCGGAAAGGGTCATCTGCCCGTCCGCAAGCTCTTCTCCAAGGGGAGGCAGATCCAGCAGAGACGCCAGACCGAAAACGCGCAGGAACATATCCGTGGTCTTATACAGCACCGGTCTGCCAGGAGCCTCAAGCCTTCCGCAGGGCTCGATAAAGCCCTTTTCGGCCAGAGAGTTTACGGTGTAGGAGCTTTCAACTCCCCTCACCTGCTCGATATAGGCCTTTGTGACCGGCTGGCGGTAGGCCACGACGGACAGAGTCTCCATAGCCTGAGCGCTGAGCGCGGGAGGCTTCCTTGTCTCGAGAGCAGAGCATATCTGATCTGCAAACTCGCTTTTGGAAACAAGCTGAAGCTTGTCCCCGATGCGAACCAGGCGGATACCGCTGTCCTCCATGTCAAGGCGCGCCTCAAGGGAGACCGCAAGCTTTTCAATATCCTCTTTCATCATTTCAAGGGCAAGGGCAAGTCTGTCAAGAGAGACGGGCTCTCCGGAGGCAAAAAGTATGGCCTCAATAGCTGCCGCCCCGTTTTTGAAACTGTTATTCAAAAGATCATCCTTCTAAAACTTCTGTTTTTGGACTCCAGAAACCGTCGTCGTCAAATTCCAGCTTGCTCTCGCGGCAAAGCTCCAACAGGGCAATAAAGGTTACAACAGCACCCCGCCTGTCCCCGGAGCTTACCAGAATATCCGTCAGCGTCATTCTGGTGTGCCGCAAAAGGGTGAGCACACGCTTTGCGGCGGCGGCAATGGATTCGCTTTCCTTGCCCACAAGCTCGCGAAACACCGGAGGAATTTCCGGAGGTGTGGGAGCGGCATCCCTGTCAAAGAGTGCCGTAAACGCCCGGAGAAGCTCCTCTCCGCTGTGGGAATAGGCGTACTCCTGCTCGGGAAGGGGCTCGGGCTGTTTGGTGAACAGCAGGCCCACCCGTTTTTGCTCTGCGGTAAGCTCCGCGGCAACGCCCTTGATAAGCTTGTATTCCGCAAGGCGTCTTGCAAGCTCTGCTCTGGGGTCCTCCTCGGGATCCTCGGGCACGGGCAGGAGCATTTTCGACTTCAGCAAAATAAGCTGAGCCGCCATAACTATAAACTCGCTTGTGACCTCCATATTCAAAGAGGACATCGCCTCAAGATAGGCCAAATACTGATCCAGTATCAGCGAGATCGGAATATCGTCCAGTGATACTTTGTTTTGGGAGATAAGGTGGAGCAAAAGGTCAAGAGGACCTTCAAACACCTCAAGCTTAAAGGATACGTCTTCCATTTTTAACCTGTCAACTCTCCTTTATCTCAAAGCCCGAAAAGCCCCAGCACAGCCGCCCAGAACCACTCAAACCCCGCAATGCAAATATTTCTTGCAAAGCCGAGATAAAAGCTCAGATCCAGCCACATGGTTATCCAGTAAGGCACGCCAACGATCTCAAGCACTCTGCCCGGAACGTTGAACATGAGCAGAACCAGAATGATAAGCCCGATGCGCTCGGCGCGAATGGCCTTTTCGTAGGCCTTGAAGGGCAAAAAGGCGTAGAGCACCTTCGACCCGTCCAAGGGGGCAATGGGTATAAGGTTAAAAAGTCCCAGACCCACGCTGACGATAACGGTGTAGTCCACCATGGTGTAGACAACGGACATCGCCGTGACCCAGAACGAGGACAGACTGTCCGAAACGCTGCCGTAAACAAGGTTCAGAACAAACTCCACCAGAACCATCACAAAGGCCAGCAAAAAGTTTGCAACGGGACCTGCCAGCGCGGAAAGCGCCGTGTCAAGCTTTTTGTGCTTGTAAAACCTGGGGTCGATGTAAACAGGTCTCGCCCAGCCAAAGCGCAAAACGATGAGCATGAGCAGACCGATGGGGTCAATGTGGCGGAAGGGGTTAAGGGTGAGCCTTCCGGAGGCCTTGGGCAAAGGGTCGCCAAGGGCCGAGCTTACAAGGGCGTGGGCATATTCGTGGACGGTGATCGCAAAAATAATGCCCGGAAGCCCTAAAAGCAGGCCGATAAGGTATTCACGAATTGAATCCAGCATTTAGCTTATTTTCCTTTGGAATCGCGAAGTGTAACTATGCGGTTAAAGCTTCCGGGATATTTGCTGTCAACACAGAAATACCCGGTGCGCACGAACTGGAACTTTTCACCGGCTTCAGCCTGGGCCAGAGCGGGTTCAACGTAGCAGTTTTCAAGAACCCTGACGGAGTCCAGGTTCAGATAATCACCGAAGGTCTCACCTTCGGCAAGGTCGTTCATGTCTTCCTTGGTGAAGAGTCTCTCGTAAAGGCGAACGGTGCGCTTGACGGCAGTCTCGGCAGAGAGCCAGTGGATGGTGCCCTTGACCTTTCTGCCGTCAACGGGGTTGCCGTTACCGGTCTCAAGGTCTGCGGTGCAGAGAAGCTTAACGGGACGGCCTTCTTCGTCGGTCTCAACGCTCTCGCACTTTACGATGTATGCGCCCATAAAGCGGACTTCTCCGCCGGGCTTAAGACGGAAGAACTTGGGAGGGGGCACAAGGGCAAAATCCTCGCGGTCGATCCAGAGCTCGCGGGTAAAGGCCACCTGTCTGGTTCCGGCTTCGGGGTCGTTGACGTTGTTGGGAAGCTCGAAATACTCGATCTTGCCCTCGGGCCAGTTGGTTATCTCGACCTTGATGGGGTCAAGAACGGCAACCCGTCTGGGAGCGGTGACGTTGAGCTCGTCCCGGAGGCAGGCCTCCAGAAGGCTCTGGTCAACCAGGGAATAGGTCTTTGCAACGCCTGCACGGCGGACGAAGTCGATCAGAGCGGTGGGGGTATATCCCCTGCGGCGCAGACCGCAGAGAGTGGGCATTCTGGGGTCGTCCCAACCGTCCACAAGGCCGTTTTCAACCAGAGAGCGCAGATAGCGCTTGCTCATAACGGTGTTGGTAACGTTAAGACGGGCAAACTCTCTCTGCTTGGGAGTTGCGGGAAGATCGCAGTTCTCAACCACCCAGTCGTAGAGGGGACGGTGGTTTTCAAACTCGATGGAGCAAAGGGAGTGGGTTATACCCTCAACGGCATCCTGAATGGGGTGGGCAAAGTCGTAAAGGGGATAAATGCACCACTTGTCACCCTGGCGGTGATGGTGGGCGTAAACGATGCGGTAGATCGCAGGGTCGCGCATATTGATGTTGGGGCTGGCCATGTCGATCTTGGCGCGAAGGGTGCGGCTTCCCTCGGGGAACTCGCCGTTCTTCATGCGGGTGAACAGATCGAGGTTCTCCTCAACGCTTCTGTCTCTCCAGGGGCTGGGCTTGCCGGGCTCGGTGAGAGTGCCGCGGTAGGCCTTCATATCCTCGGCGGAGAGGTCACAGACGTAAGCAAGACCCTTTTTGATAAGACCGAAGGCCTGCTCACAGCAGATGTCGAAATAGTCGGAGCCGTAAAGCACGTGGTCGGGCTTTGCTCCCAGCCAGCAGATATCCTCGTAAATGGAACGGACGTATTCATCGTCTTCCTTGACGGGGTTGGTATCGTCGTAACGGAGGTTGAACTCTCCGTTATACTTTTTTGCAATGCTGTGGTTGATCCAGATGGCCTTCAGGCTTCCGATGTGGAGATAGCCGTTGGGCTCCGGCGGAAAGCGGGTGTGGATCTTTGTATCGGGCTTTTCCTTAAGGTCTGCGTCGATAATGTCGTGTAAAAAATTATTGCTGATCTCTTCCATTTTCGTTTCCTCTTAATATCCGTGGTTTTTAACCTTATTAAAGGGAGCTTATCATTTTTTCAATTCTCTCTGCGACCTTGTCACGGCCGAGTATCTGCATGACGGAGTACATGTCGGGAGAATTGAGCTTGCCGGTGACCGCCACGCGGATGAACATACTGATGTCCGCAATATTGCCCTTAAACGCGGCAGGATCGGCCTTGTAGGCCTTCATGTTGGGGGTGTAGCCCAGAGCCTCGCCAACGGCCTTGATCTTGTCAAACCAGAGGTTTGAATCGTCGGCGGCGTCGAAGGTATCAAGGAAGCCCTTGAGAGTTGCCTTTATGTCGGCCCGGTCGTACTTTTCGTCGTAGGGCTCCTCAACGGCAAAGAGTCCGTCAAAGAAGAAGCCCATATAGCCCTTTGCGTCTGCCCAGGTGGCAAGATCCTTTCTGGGCTTTTTGCCGCCTCTGCCAATGGCAAAGATCTTAACGGCGGTCTCTCTGTCGGCCTCAAGAAGCTTTCCGAATTCCGGATCAAACTCCAGCGCCCATGCGGTGACCTTGTCCGTGACTTCTTCGGCACTCATGGCCGAGATAACGTTTTTGGAAACGTCGTTGAGCTTGTTGAAATCGAAAAGACAGCCCGAACAGGACATCTTTTTGATGTTAAAGGGGAAGTCTTTGTAGCTTCTGCCGGGGTTCTGCATTCTCCACTCCTCGTAGTTGGAGTTGAGCAGAGTCATAACGTACTCGCAGACGGCCTCGGGGCAATAACCAAGACGGGTGTAATCGTCCATATTGGCGCCCATGTCGCGCTTGGAGAGCTTTTTCTTGTTTCCGTTCTCGTCAAGACGCATTATCTGGGCTATGTGCATATACTTGGGAGTTTTAAAGCCCAGGTATCTGAAGAGCTGAAGGTGCTTTGCAAGGCTGGGAAGCCACTCCTCCCCGCGGATAACGTGGGTGGTACCCATAAGGTGATCGTCAACGGCGTGGGCAAAGTGGTAGGTGGGGATACCGTCGGACTTGAGGAGAACAAAGTCCTCGTCGTTCTCGGGTATCTCGATATTGCCCTTCACAAGGTCGGTGAACTTTATCTTTTTCTCCGGATCACCGTCGGCAAGAATACGGAGCACGAAGGGATTGCCCTTTGCAAGGTTCTCTTCGATCTCCTCCATGGTGATCTGTCTGCGGGCAAGCATTTCGGCGCGTCTTGCCTCAGCTTCGGCCTGCCAGTCGGTGTTTTTTATCTCTGCCTTTTTGTCGATGCTGTGGAGCTCCTCAAGCTCCTCCTCGGTGGTGAAGCAGGGATACGCCTTGCCCTCGCGGACGAGCTGTTTTGCGTAGACCTGATAGATCTCTGCGCGCTGTCTCTGCTTATAGGGGCCGTAAATGCCCTTGTCGGTTATCTTTCCGTCCTCACCGATAACAGCGCCCTCGTCAAACTCTATGCCGTAGGTGGCAAGAGTTTTGATAAGACCCTCTGCCGCCCCGGGAATCTCGCGCTTGGCGTCGGTATCTTCAATTCTGAGGTAGAGCACGCCGCCGCTCTGGTGGGCAAGGCGCTCTGCCACGGTGGTGGGGAACAGTCCTCCAAAGTGAACGAAGCCCGTGGGGCTGGGGGCAAATCTTGTTACCTTTGCACCTTCGGGGAGCTGTCGGGCGGGAAAACGTGCGGCTATGTCTTCGGGAGTATCGGTTATCCCGGGAAAAAGTCTTTGAGCAAGAACATTAGTGTCCATGATTTTTGGTCATTCCTATCCGATATGTATATTTTGGTAGTCTATATAATTATACCATAGCCTGTCATGTTTTACAAGCATTTTTCACCCTTCCGGTTGTAAACAAATAAAGACCGCATCCCCCGGATGTTTTGGGGGATGCGGCCGAAAATAAACCTTGCCAGGAGGTTATCTGGTGATAACGCGGACCTTGATAATGCCTTCGCGTTCGGTGATCTTTGCAACGACATCCTCGCTCACGTCGGAGTCAACGTCCACCAGAGTGATGGCGTAGTCCTTCTTGGAGCGGTTGGTCATATGCTCGATGTTGACGCCGTTTTCAGCAAAGCTGGAGGAAACGGTGCTGACCATGTTGGGAATGTTCTTGTGGATAACAACAACACGACTCTTGGTCTCGAAGGGCATATCAATGCTCGGGAAGTTGACGGAGTTCATAACGGTGCCGTTGAGCAGGTAGTTCTGAGCCTCGTCGGCGGCCATAACGGCGCAGTTGTCTTCGCTTTCGGGGGTGGAGGCGCCAAGGTGGGGCATGCAGACAGCGTTCTTCATCTCCAGGGTCTTCTCGTTGGGGAAGTCGGTGACGTAAGCGGCGACCTTTCCGCTCTCCAGAGCGGCGGCCATAGCCTCGTCGTCAACAAGCTCGCCGCGGGACAGGTTGATAATGCGGACACCGTCCTTCATCTGGGCGATGGTCTCGGCGTTGATCATATGCTTGGTCTCGGCGTTCAGGGGAACGTGGAGGGTGATGTAGTCGCTGTTGGCGTAAACGTCCTTGTTGGAGGCAACGCGGCGGACGTGGCGGTTCAGAACGAGAGCGTTCTCAACGGTGAGGTAGGGGTCAACGCCGCAGACGTCCATGCCCAGGTTGTAGGCGATGTTGGAGATGATGGCGCCGATATGGCCAAGGCCGATAACGCCAAGGCTCTTTCCGTTGAGCTCGGGACCGACGAAAGCGGCCTTGCCCTTTTCAACGGCGGCGGCAACACCTTCGGTGCCGGCAAGGGTCTTTGCCCAGGCGATACCGTCGGAGATCTTTCTGGAAGCAAGAAGCAGAGCGCAGACAGCCAGCTCCTTAACGGCGTTGGCGTTGGCGCCGGGGGTGTTGAAAACAACGATACCGGCTTCGCTGCAGCGGTCGATGGGGATATTGTTAACGCCGATACCGGCTCTGGCAATGCAGAGAAGCTCGGGGTTAAACTCCATATCGTTGAGCTTTGCGGAACGGACAAGGATTGCGTCAGCGTTTTCAACGTCCTCACCGAAAGCGGTAACGGCGGGATCAAGACGGTCGGTGCCGATCTTTGCGATCTTGTTAAAAAGCTTTATCTGATACTTGTTGTCTTTCATTTTAACTTAACCTTCTTACTTGTTATTCTTCTCAAACTTCTCCATGAAGGAAACAAGAGCCTCAACGCCTTCTCTGGGCATTGCGTTGTAGATGGAAGCTCTCATGCCGCCAACGGAGCGGTGACCCTTGACGCTGACAAGACCGGCGGCGGCGGCTTCCTTGCAGAAGCGGTCGTCCAGCTCGGCGTTGCCGGTGACGAAGGTGGCGTTCATAACGGAACGGCAGTCGGGTCTGACGGGGTTGGAGAACATCTCGCTGGCGTCGATGAAATCGTAGAGCAGCTTGGCCTTGGCCTCGTTGCGCTCCTTCATTGCCTCAAGACCGCCTTCGGCTTCAATGTACTCAAGAACGAGGCCGATCATGTAGATGGGGAAGCAGGGAGGAGTGTTGTACATGGAGTTGTTCTTGGCCTGGATGGAATAGTCAAGAACGGCGGGGGTGATGGGCATTGCCTTGCCCATAAGGTCGTTTCTGACGATAACGACGGTAACGCCTGCGGGGGCCAGGTTCTTCTGAGCGCCGGCGTAGATAAGGCCAAAGCGGCTCACGTCAACAGGCTCGGACATGATGCAGGAGCTCATGTCGGCAACCAGGGGTACGTTTCCGGTCTCGGGGATGTAGTTCCACTTTGAGCCGTAGATGGTGTTGTTGTAGCAGATATGAACGTAGTCCGCGTCGGGAGAGAGAACAAGGTCTTCCTGAGCGGGAATATAAGTAAAGTTGGCGGGCTTGCTGGTGGCGGCGATGTTGGCGGTGCCGTACTTTTTGGCCTCTTCGGCGGCCTTGCCGGAGAACTGACCGGTGACGACGAAGTCAGCGGAGTTGGAGCCGGTCATAAGGTTCATGGGAACGCCGGCAAACTGGCCGGAGGCGCCGCCCTGAAGGAAGAGGATGCTGTAGTTCTCGGGAACGTTCATAACACGGCGGACAGCGTCAACAGCGTTACAGATGACCGCATCGTAAGTCTTAGATCGATGGCTCATCTCGGTGATAGACATTCCGCTGCCGTTGTAGTTCATCATTTCGGCAGAAGCCTTTTCGAGGACGGAAAGCGGCAGCATCGAGGGGCCGGCCGAAAAATTATAAACGCGGTCGTACTTCATTTTCAATAACCTCCAAAAATGCATAATGATATGCTTTTATAATTATACTTTCATTCTGCATAAATGTCAACAAAATAAGCGTCAATCTTACAGGGAATTTTCCCTCCCCAATTATTACTTCTTGCTAAAACCCATCACGCCGTGATATAATATAGTAAGAAATCCCCCCACTATCCCCCAAGAGAGGCTACAGCCATGAATATCAAAGCCATGACGTTTAATATTCAGCATGCCGAGGATTTTCTTCGCGGCGGTATCTGTCCCGAGCTTATAGCAAATACCGTCCGGGCTTTTGACCCCGACTTTTGCGTGCTGAACGAGGTCTACGGCCCCGGAGACGGCTCTCACCCCGTTGAATACGGCCCTCAGGCAGAGATCATCGCCCACCTCTCCGGCATGGAGCATTTCGCCTTCTGCCCGGCAATACGCATCTGGGGCAAGCCCTACGGAAACGCCATAATCTCTAAAAAGCCCATCCTCTCCGTTGCCACCGTCCCCGTGCCCGAGCCCATCCCCCACGGCTATCCCGGAGAATACTACGAAAACCGCGCCGTGCTCGTTGCGGATCTGGGCGACTGCGTTGTTCTGGGCACCCACTTCGGTCTGGCCCGCGACGAGAGGGAATCGGCTGTAAGAACCGTCCTTGACCTTCTCGCAAAACAGACAAAGCCGGTCATCTTCTGCGGTGATCTGAACTCCACTCCCGACGATCCCATCATGTCCCCCATCTTTTCCGCCTTTGCGGACACGGCCAATGCGAGCCCCGAACCGATCCTCACCTTCCCCTCCGACAAGCCGGAGGTTAAGATCGACTATATCTTCGTCTCCTCCAACTTTAAGACCCTCTCTGCCTTCTCCCCTGCCGTGATGGCCTCGGACCATCGCCCCTATATTGCAGAGCTGAGCCTTGAGTGACCAATAAATACATATAAAGGAGTGCCCCACGAAAAATATGGACAAGCATGAATTTTTCAAACTTGCGGACATCGCCGCCCCTGCGGGCTACGAGAGTCCCGTCGCGGATCACCTCCGGGAAAACTACTCCCACCTTTTCACAGAGACCAAAACGGACAGGCTGGGTAATTTCATCGGCATTTCCCGTTGCGGCCGTGAAAACGCTCCCCTTCTGATGATCGACGCCCACGCCGACGAGGTGGGTCTGATCGTCACCTCCGTCACCGACGAGGGCTTTATCAAGTTCAATGCCCTTGGCTCTCCGGACGTTCGCACTCTGGTCAACGCCGAGGTGCTGATCCTTGGCACCGAACCCGTACCCGGCGTTGTGTGCACCCTGCCGCCCCACGTCCAGTCTGCCGCCGACATGGAAAAATACCCCAAGGTCACCGACCTCTCCATTGATATCGGCCACACCGCCGAGGAGGCGAAAAAGCTGGTCTCCGTCGGTGATTGCGCCGTTCTCAGAACCTGCGGAACAGAGCTTATCTCCGGCAGGCTCACCGGCCGCGCCTTTGATAACCGGCTCTGCCTTTACGTTGCCCTTGAGGCCATGAAGAACTTAAACCCCGCCCGGGACTACGACGTTGCCCTGGTTGCCTCCGTCCGCGAGGAGGTCGGCTGCCGCGGTGCAGGAGCGGCGGCCTTCGGCCTCGACCCCGACGCCGCCGTCGTTTTGGACGTGACCTTTGCCGCCCAGCCCGAGGCTCCATCCTTCGGCACCTTCCCCCTCGGCTCCGGCGTTACCCTTTGCGTAGGCCCCTTTACGGACAGAAAGCTCACCGACAGACTCTTTGACCTGTGCGAAAAGCTGGAGCTGGGCGTTTCCCCCGAGGTCTACGGCGGAAGCACCGGCACAAACGCAACTCCCGTTCAGATAACCCGCGCCGGAATCCCCGTTGCGGTCATCTCCGTTCCCATCCGCAATATGCACACCCCCGCAGAGCTCTGCGACCCCGCCGACGCCGACACCGCAATTGCGCTTCTTGGCGGATTTTTGAACGAACTGAAGGGAGAAGAACTGGCATGACCGAACTTATCAGACTTTTGACAGAGCTCTGCGCCATCGACGGTGTTTCCGGCGACGAGAGCAGAGTTGCAGAATACGTCTGCAACACCGTATCCGCTTTGGGCTACACCCCCAAGACCGACAGACTTGGCAACGTCGCTGTTTTCGTCAAGGGCGAATCCAGCGAAAAGCTTCGCATGATCGACGCTCACACCGACGAGGTGGGCTTCATCGTCACCTCCGTCACCGAAGGCGGACTTATCAAGCTCGCCCCCGTGGGCGGCTTTGACCCCAGGATCGTCCCGGGCAAGAGGATCCGCATCACCGGCAGAAAAGGCCGTGTTCCCGCGGTTATTGGCATTTGCCCCGTCCACATTGCCGACGGCGCCGACAATGTCCAGGGCGTCACCGCACTCTATGCCGACATGGGCGCCAAAAGCGCCGAAGAGGCAAAGGAATACGTCCGCGTTGGGGACTACGCCGCATTTGCCACCGCTCCCGAGCTTTTCGGAAACGGCTATTTCAAGGCCAAGGCCATAGACGACCGCATCGGCTGCGCCGTTATGCTCCGACATCTGCAAAACGGACTCGTCCCGGCCTACGACACCGTGTTTTCATTCTCCACCCGTGAAGAGATCGGCGGCGCAGGCGTTAAGGGCGCGTGCTTCTCCATCGACCCGGACGAGGCCATCGTCCTTGAAGGCACCACCGCCGCGGACATTCCCGGCGCAAGCGGCGTAAAACGGGTCTGCCTGCAGAACGGCGGCGTTGTTGTGAACTTCAAAGACTCCACCATCTACGACGCCGGCATAACCCGCACCCTGCGTGAGCTGGCCGATGCAAACGGCATAAAGTGGCAGTCCAAGCAGATCATCGCCGGCGGCACCAACGCCGGAAGCATAATCCCCGCCCGGGCCGGCATTGCCTGCGGCGGACTCAGCGTCCCCGCAAGATACATCCACTCCCCCGCCTCCACAGCCGCCCTTGCAGACTGCGAAGCAATGCTGAGGCTTTCTGCCCTTTGGCTGAAAAACAGATAAAAACCACATCTTTTGTCAAGTTCTTTCTCCGGAAAAGGACTTGACAAACCCCGATAATATGGTATAATATTTCAGTCGGCCCGGAACGTCGGGTCGGCTGAAATAAACGGGCTCGTGGCTCAGCTGGGAGAGCGCTGCGTTCGCATCGCAGAGGTCGAGGGTTCGATCCCCTTCGGGTCCATTGAAAAAAGTAACCTTTGTCTACCGACAAAGGTTACTTTTTTCAGCTAAATCCGTCCTTGCGGACGGGTTAAATCCCACCGCAGGTGGGATGAAATCACTTCGTGATGAAATCCGACTCCGTCGGGAGCAGGGACGGGATAGATCCCACCGCAGGTGGGATGAAATACGCTTCGCGTGTGAAATACGCTTCACGTATGAAATATGGCTTCGCCATGTGAAATGCCTGCGGGCATGAGGGGATTTATTGCGATTTTTATTGTAATCTTGATACAAGGTTGCGGTTGTTTTCTTTTTATGGCATAACAAAGAAAAGGCGTTGATTGAATGCGTAAAATACTCGGTTCCTGGAGCGGCATGAGAAAATACCTGGAACAGGAAATGCTTGCGGAATCGTTACAAGGAAGAATCAGATACGGTTGTACTTCTTATACCGGAATGGATGGGTGCCACATCTTCGAGATTTGTATAGACGGCAAGCAAGTGAAACGCTTTTCGTTGGAGACTGTTAACTCCTATTTTATTGATAACGGATATACGGGTAATAAGTATCCAAGTGGCATAGGCGAGTATTGGGCAGAGTTTTGGTCATTACTTGAAAAACATCCTATAACGGACCGAACAGAGTATACTGACGAAGAATTTTGTAACGCCCTTGAGAATTACCGCAATCAGGATATCCAGGAAAGCCTACGCTCAAATAATCCGCTAATCAGAATGTTTGCAATTTTTGACAGAAGGGTTGGCAAACGAACGCTTACCAAATTGGAATCCGAGGTCGATAAACAGCCTGAGTGGTTACGGCAAATGTACTTGCTTCGTTTCAGAGCAGAGTTGAACTAATATTAGGGAAAGGGACTCAGCATTGACTATCTGAAACCCACCGCCTCACCTCACGCTATATCGTCCCCGAGCAAAAGCTTGTATTCAACGGCATCACCTACACGGTCTCTGCCCGGAACGAAAACGAAGCCGAAATACCGGTATAAGCAAAACCCGTGATATCCCCCCAAAAGCGGATATCACGGGTTTCTATTTTACTCTTTGATCGTCATCCGGCGCACTCTGTCAACGAAAGCCTTAAAGCGGTCTTCTTCTCTCACGGAGTTGAACCATTCCCAACCCCTCTTTGCCGTGAGCGCATACAAAATCCCGTTGGCGTTGAATTTGAATCTGTATCCATAAGAGACGGCGTCCCTGGAGCCGTCGGGAAGACATATCAACTCGTTATCCCAATCCAGCTTCACTCCGCCAAATACTGCCCAACTACCCACATCCAAAAGGTCGCCCCGTTTGAACGCTGCTGATTTTTCGCAGTATTCAACAGCGGTCTCAAGGCATTCGTAACCCTCTTCCTTTCTTCCGTCGCCAAACAGCGCCGCAGACCGAACAAGAGCCGTCCAGCCGTAAAGGCTGTACCACGCCTTGGGAACCTCACCGTTGTCTCCAAGGATCTCCATAAGCCTCATGTAAAAGCCGTTGAGCTCAACGGATCTCTTGGCGTCGCCTCGGTTTCTGCTCGGGCGAGCCAGAAGATGGAGGATAAGGTGGTAATTATTCGCAGAATATTTAGCGTGACCTTCCTTCCACTTTCCCTCATCCCACAGCATGTCCTCGATAACCTCTCCATGGATCGCACAATACTGCGTCACAGGGGGAAGTATCTCACGGATACCCGTTCGATCTGCAAAAATGACCGTGTCACCGTCTTCGTCTGTCAAGTAGGTATATTCCACCGCTCCTACAAAGCCGTCCGTCAGATCAAGAGCCTCGTATCGGCGGAAAAGACCGTCTTCCATGGGCATAAAACCTTCTCCGACGCCGGAATACTCCGTCAGCTCGTATACTGCAGTCTTTACTCCGCCGCAGTATTCGTTTTCCGTGCGGACGATTCCAATTCCATCGGCGAAATAATAGACCTTTTTTCCTCCGCGGTAGGACCAGCCGTCCGCCATTCCGCCAATATCAAGGCAGAGCTTGAAGCAGTTTTCAAAGGTTCCGGCCTTGGTGGAGACCGTTCCACCTTCCTCGCAGGTGATCTGAGTTCTGACGTCCCGACCCCAATTTGTGTATTCAACTATCGGCGTTGTCCCGATGCGCCACTCCTCCGACCAGATGCAGTTGGCCGCATCCTGCAGAATACCCAGAACGTCGTTGTAAAGAATGGGGTCCTCTGCATTCTCCATCGTGCCCATCCTCTTCCACTCAAAGCACCAACGCCAATTATGACAAATATCAAGCCCGCTTTTTCTCCTTCGGACATGGTGTTTTTGAAAGAAGTTCCAATGCCCCGTTGCACTGCAGTCCGGCGAAAACTCTTTGTCTGTTGAAAGGATCCTGCGCGCAACCGAGGCCGCCGCTTTAGTGTGAGCCTTTTCCATAGGTGTGACCGCAAGCGCTTCGGCGCGTGCGATGGCATCACTCACATCACTGATGTGATGCCTCCCATCTTCTGTTTCAGCACAATAATCGGAGCGCACGCGGGAGATCATGTCAAGCCAGGAGTTTTCATCGTACCCATAACGTCTCACGTTCTGCCAACAGATCAGCAAAGTCCTGTTCTCGTCAGCAAAGGCGACGGTATAGCTCAGCTCCGCCTTCACCTTGTCGGGCCGATGTCCGGAAACGTACTCCCAGGTATTACCCTCTCCCCAGGGAAGCAGACCGCCCCCGCTGTAAACCCTAAAACCGGAAAGGAGTCTGAAATCGGTCACATTGCCATCCGAGTGCTCGTGTCTGACGATTCCAACGCCATCCTTATAGTAGCTTCTGAAAACAAATTTGCCGTTACCGTCCCAGACCTTTGTTTCCCAAAGCTCGCAGTTTTCAAAGCTTCCTGCCGGGGTATCGACCGTTTCACTGTTGGAAACGAAAGTAAGCTCCGTTCCGTCCGTACCAACAAAGGTCTCTCCGACGGAAATATCCGCAAAGAAGTTTCCGTCACACCTTGACGAATTTCGGAAAATATTCATGACCTCCATATCGACAGAGGCCATCTCGCTAACGATAACACCCTCATGTCCCCAGAAGCGGAGCTTGTTGTCCACCCGGCGATACTCTTCCGCCGAAACGCCCAAACCATAATATTTGGGGCTGACTCCGCTGTATTCTCCGGAGAGAATATTCTCCGTCTTTTTTGCGAAAGGCACAATGGCACGCCAGACCGAGCTTTTGGGTAAAAGCTCCTCCACCTTTCCCCAGGCGGCAAGTCCCTCTTCAGCTCTGCCTGCACGAAAGAGCTCGTAGCCAAGCCAAAACCACTCACGGCCAAGAGTTTCTCTGAATCCGGCTTTTTCAAGGCGCGGTATCTGCCTGTCGCGGATAAACTCTATTTTTGCTTCGTAATACACGTTTGAGTCTTCACGGGCAACGATAAAGCCCATGACCTCCTCGTTTTTGCCTTCGATGGCGGCGGTAGCAATACGGGCAAAGAGAGCGTCATTCTTCTTTCCCGGGATCCACCACCAGCCCCGCATGAGCACGTCCGCAAGGGCGTGCTGCTTTTCGGAGCATTCGGGAAGCTCTTCAACTTCACCGAGAACCTGGGCATATACCTTTTCAAAACCGCTCTTGCTGTTCTTAAACTGCCACAGTTTAAGCTCTTCAACCTTTTTCATGACACGCTGAACAAGGGTATCGCTGTATTTTTCATTCATAGCACACAGTTCCTTTCTTATCCGTTTTCTTCCGTCGTGAAGCTGCCATTTAACGGTACCTTCGGATATCCGCATTTTATCTGCTATATCCGCAATGGAAAGCCCCTCGAAATAGTGCAGATAAATTATCTGTCTCACTTTTTCAGGCAGCTTTTCAACGGACCGTCCGACCTCTTCGCGTTCTTCGGACAACGCATAAAGCTCTGCCGGGTTCTGAGAGTGACTTCCGTCGAGATCAAGATTGTCCACAACGTCCAGCGGAAGAAAACTGCGATATCGGCTCACCATGTTTCTGGCGCAGTTGCCCGCAATTTTGCAAACCCACGGGCCGAATTTCTTTTGGTCCTGAAGTGTATTCAGCTTCATCCACGCCGTAACAAAAGCATCCTGGGCTGCGTCTTCTGCCATAAAGCGGTTCTTCGTTACCGCCAGCGCCGCAGATATCGCGGCGCTCTGGTAGCGTACGACCAAAGCCTCATATGCATTCTGCTCGCCCGCAAGCGTAAGCATCACCAAATTTTCGTCCGACTCTCTCTGATAGTACAGCATGCGTTCTCCTTTTCTTTGAAGTATCGGGATCCCAACTTATCAAGCGCTTTGTCTTTATGACACGGATAAGAAGGAAAAGGTTGGGTCTCTTTCAAAAAAAGATCCGGTTTTTTCGGATCTTTTTTTCTGTGCTCTGTTTTGCGCGGGGCTTACCCGCCTATTTGATGATCTCAGCCATAACGGCGATATCCTCGGCAACCATTTTAGCTTTCGATTTTTCGATAAGAATATTACCTCCGGTCATTATGTACGAAGGGATCATGCGTATATCTCCGTAATAGTAGGGCAAGGACCGAAGCTTATACGTTGCGCCGGAAGGAATGGGATTGCGCTTTACCCTCTTGCGTGCAATTTGGTTGAACATCTTCTTTGCCACGTCTCCCATAAGCATAATAACCTTTACGTTCGGGAACAAAGACAGCTCTTTTTCCAGATACGGAAGACTTGACTCAATGCTCTGCTTTTCCACAGCATAGCCGTTTTTTGGAGTCTTCACGGCATTGGTAATATAGATCCCCAGGTCCGTTATACCATCAATCCCCTCCACGTAAATGCCCGCCTGCCGAAAAAGCGCAAGGGTCGTGGAAAGATAGAGCTCTCCGCTGCTGCCGTAAAAATCCTGTGTCGGATCCTCCGGCACGACCTCGTTGATCATAATGGCACGAATTCTTTCAGGATCAATGTCAACGTCGTTAAGCCGGATATTATTATCTGCCGGCCTGTCTTCCAATTCACATCTTACGTTCATCATCATCCCTCTTCATCTGTTGGCAAAAACTGCGCTTTCCCATGGTGAAAGACCGTCTATCCATATTCTTGTTTTCCCGTTTTCAAGTCTCCGGCTTTCAACGGGCGAAAGTGAGCCGTCGCACTCTATCCGTTTCAAATCCCGGGCATCAACGTCAACACTGAAAGCTCCGACGGGATCAAAGGTCATATTCGTCAGCATAAGCAGCCCATCTCCCGCTCCGTTCTTTCTCAGAATGGGCGAGACCTTGTGTTTTGCGTTTACCTTTACGGGAAGACCGCCGGGAACAAGGGCATCCATCAGGTTTGTCCACTGCACCCGCTTTGCTTCGAACTGAATGGAGTTCGGGAAAAAGTATGAGCAGACCGCAACCCGGCCGCCAAGCTCATTTTCATAATAGGTCATGCACGGTCCAAGTCTGCGGCAGGTCAGATCCTCAAGCTCGCTCAACACCCGAACTCTTCCGTCCAGAGGCTCCAGTACCGAAACGCAGGGCTCCATTCCGGAAAAGCGCACCCAGGCGTTTCTGCGGAAGCCGAAATGTTCCCCGTTAAAGGGGTCTTCGGTGTGCTCTTCTATGATGGAGTTATCGTAACTGTCTCCGTCCTTAACGCCACAGTATTTTCCAAGCCCCCGCTCCCGGATATATCTGAAAGCCTTCGTATCCAGAACGAGCCCCCCGGAGAGAAGTCGGATAAGCTCTTCGTCGGAATATGCCCGGGGAGCATCCTCCGTGAGGAAAAATGCCGCAGCGCCCCGTCTGTCGCCGGTCATGGGCAAATTTATTTCCATGAGCCTTCCGCCGGAGGTGAAAAAGTCCGAGCAGTATACTCCCCTGTTGGGAAGTGCAGGTGCAAGCTCTGCCACTTTTCCGTAAAGGCCGGCATTTTCCCGGAGTATCTCCCGGGAATCATAAAGAGATCTTTCCTCCTGATAGCCAAAGGTTCCGCTAAAGGAAATGCCGTTGCACCCCGTCATAAGCCCGTGGAGAAATTCCATACGGGTCACGGTCTTTGCCTTGGTATAGTCCTGAGCGGGGAAATTCTCAACCTCGTACTGTCTGTCGGAGACGGACGGGGGATAGTGGGCAAGCTGGTATTCGCAAAACAGAAATTTCGGCAATATATTCGTGGGAGTGGCGTCGGTGTAAAACCCGCTTCCGGGACGGCCTTTTTCCGCTCTGATCGCGCCCATCCATTTTTCAAAACAGAGCACGTCCTCAGGAAAATGATCGTCCGGCACGGTCATCATGCCCATTTTAATATCCGGGCAAACGCTGTCCACAGCTTCGCGTATGGTATGGGCGACCTCCGTCAGATTATCCACGGAAAAATCCGTCCACTTTCTTGAAAGCTCACCGTTGGCATCCCGGAAAAGGCTCTGAGTTACCGTTTCAAAGCTTTCGGAAAGACCGTATTTCCGGTTGAATTTCCCGATGCATTCCGGGCAGAAGCAGATCTCCATGCCGCCGTGGTTTTTAAGCTTGAAATCGTCGTCCACCCAGATAAAATCCGGCCCGCAGGAGGCAAGAATACGGAACTTCTCTGCGATATATTCGCGGAACTCCCCGGAGCTGGGACAAAGACAGGTGGAAAACGGTTTTCCGTCTATGCCCACGAGCGTGGGCATAGGTGGTGCCTCCATAAGCCCCCAACCGTCGTCCATGTGGCCAAATGTGTCCAGAACGTTGAGTCCGACGCATTTAAAGCCCGCCGCTCGGTAGGCCGGAATTCGCTCTTTCAGAACGGAAGCAAGGCTCCTGACCTCATCAAGTGGCCAGTAGCCCCTGTGGGAATACTCCGTAAACAGGGCGACCTCCGTGCTTACGTCCGTCTGCTCCCTGACCCGGGCAAGGTGTGCTTCAAATTCTCTCGTATCAAAATATCTGCAATAGGGCACTCTCAGCGATGTGAGCATAGGCACCTCCAGGGCATATCAATAACCTGCCATTCCTCACCTATTATATATCACCCCCCAAATACTGTCAACGTTTTTTGAAAAACGTATCGCTTTTTTCCTTTGCCCATGGTATAATAGAAATGCAACGACCTGTCCCCCCCCGGCTCGATTCTTAACAAACGAGGTAAAAGCCATGCACTCCACAAGATACTGTTTTCTCCGCTTTCCCGGCGGACTTCCCAAGGCCGTCACGTTCAGCTACGACGACGGAGCATTCACCGACGTCCGGCTGGTCGAAACGGCAGACAAATACGGGCTGAAATGTACCCTCAACCTCACAGGGGACGCCGTTGAAAAGGAAAAGGGACTCAGCATTGACTATCTGAAAAACACCGTTCTCGCCCACGGTCACGAGATCGCCACCCACGGATATATGCACCGCGCGCCCCAGACGCTTCGCCCCATCGAGTTCATCCGGGAGACTTTGGACACAAGGCTCATCCTCGAGGAAAAGCTGGGCGGCATGATCCGTGGCTTTGCCTACCCCGACCTCCACGTGGACCGCTTTGCCCGGCCGGAGACCTATAAGACCGTTAAAAGCGCACTGACCCAGCTGGATATCGCCTACGGCCGCATGGCCTGCAGCAGCAAAAGCTTCGAGCTCCCCGAAGACTGGCACAACTGGCAGCCCACCGCCCACCACGACGAGCCTTGGCTTTTTGAAAAGCTGGACGAATTCATCGCTTTAGACCTTGCAAAAACCTATTGCTCCGGCCACAGCCCCAAGCTCTTCTTCATCTGGGGTCACAGCTTTGAGTTCGAAGCCAAACAGAACTGGCACCGCCTTGAGGAGATCTGTTCACGCATTTCCGGCAAAAGCGACGTCTGGTACGCCACCAACGGCCAGATATGCAGCTATGCCGCGGCCTTTGACTCCCTTTTGTGGAGCGCAAACGGCAGGAGGGTCTTCAACCCCACTCTCTACACCCTCTGGTTTGACGTAGACGGAAAGGCCTTCAGTATTGCCCCGGGAGAGACCCTTACAATATAAAACATTAGTTACAGGACGGTACAAGACCATGAGCATGAAAGCCCAAAGGGACCACACCACCCTTAACCGAGACATCATCCGCCTCCGCGCCGGCAAAAAGGTGCTTTTCCAGCCCCGAATCGACTGCTGGTACCACGACCGGATCTTCCGGGACGGTACCCTCTCCGGCCCTTACGCCGGAATGGACCGCCACGACCTTTACTGCGCCCTCGACGTTTCCCCCAGAGTCTACGAGTTCAACGGCTGTGTCGAGCGCTACGACGCCGTTCCCGTAAACCGTTGGGAAAAGCCCCTCTCCCCTCTTGAGACCGAGATCCACTGGGACACCCCCGTTGGAAGCATCTCCTATATCTGGTACCGCAACACCTCCAACGCCGGAGAATATTACAAGACCTGGCCCGTTAAGACCGAAGAAGATCTTAAGGTCATGATCTGGATAGAAAACAACACCATGTGGCGCTGGAACCAGGCTCACTACGACGCCATGAGCGTCGAGTGGGAAAACATGGGTCTGCCCTCCATCTTCCTGCCCAGAGTCAATATTCAAAAGGCCATGATCGAGTCCATGGGCGTGGAGGGCACGGTCTACGGACTTATGGACTTCCCCGAGACCATGGAGGAATATTTCGAGGCCTGCGAAAACAATGCCATGCGCATGATAGACGTTATCGTCGACAGCCCCCTGGAGTGGCTGAACTTCGGCGACAATATCCACGGCGGCGTGCTCTCACCCCAGCTTTTCGAGAAATACGTTCTCCCCGCCTACCACCGCCGCAACGTCGTTCTCCACGCCGCAGGCAAATTCACCTTCGCCCATTGGGACGGCGACTGTAAGCCCCTTTTGAAATACGCCCGGGAGTGCCGCCTGGACGGCATAGAGGCCATAACCCCCGTTCCACAGGGCGACGTCACCATCGACGAGATAAAAGAAGCCCTTGGCGACGAGGTCTTCCTTGTGGACGGCATTCCCGCCATTCTCTTCGACGAGATCTATCCCGAAGAACAGCTTATCGCCACGGTAAAAGAGCTCATCGAAAAATTCGCTCCCCGGCTGATCCTCGGCATTTCGGACGAAATGTCCTCCACCGGCAACATCGAGCGCATCAAGCTCGTCCGGGACTTCGTGGACGAATACAACCGCACCTGCGAATAGAACACCTTTACCCAAAAAGCCTGAGAACAGATTTTGTTCTCAGGCTTTTTTGTACAGACCCCGGCGGTACTGTGATCGTATACTGTTTTTTCACCCGGCCGATCTGCCGCGCTATTGATAATCCGGTAAATACGTGGTATACCATACATGAAAGTAGCGACGCAAACGTCACAATTACGATGTGAACAAAATGATCAGACGGGATTTTCCATTGCAATCTGACGGATCTGTTGCTCGGCCGTGTGGAGCTCTTCTGAACGATCCGCTCTCTTCCCCCACCGCTAATCTGACAAGACCTGACCGCACCTGCAAATAGAACACCTTTACCCCAAAAGCCTGAGAACAGATTTTGTTCTCAGGCTTTTTTCTATTTCATAAGCTCGTCTGTGAGCCGGATAATCTCCGGGGCGAGCTTTTCACGTTCCTTTTTCAGAATACGGCAGTAAACCGGGTAAGCCAGGCTCACAATAACTATCCCGGCAAGACCGGCGGCAATTCCGACTATCATTGCCGCACCCCCGCCCAGCCCCAGAGCCTTGCCCAGCTCCGTCATAACCAGACTCATACCGCTGCCCATGACCAGCGCTCCCACAACGCCAAACACAATGGCAAACGCAGTTGCTTTTTGTGTCACTCCGGCATCCAGCCGTCTCAGACGGGTCATTTTGTCCTCCTCCCGCTCCCGGGGGGAGTATTTTTCACGTATGGACTTTATCTCCTCCTGTTCCCTGGAAGAGTAGGTGTATTTAAAGGTGTCGTTATTATCCATTGATTTTCTCCTGTTTTAATCTTTTTGTCCCCCAAACGATCATGTATACCGCCATTGCGATCACAACCGCCGAAACTGCTCCGCCGGAAACTCCCAGAAGTATCTGCCGCCCGGCAAGGGTCATTGTGCCGTCTTCAAAGGTGGTGAGCATTGTGGACTCAAGGGTGAGCATTGAAACGCACGCCGAAACAAAGCTGACCGCCTTTGAGGCGGAATATACCGGACTTCCCAGTCTGGAATATTTCACAACGTTGATTATCGCCTTTGTAAATGAGGTAAAGGTATACGCCGCCATGGCAATGGTGACGATCTCGTGGTGCTGAAAGGTCCTGTTCCAGTAGACCATAAAAAATATCATCAGCGAAAGGGCAAGGTTCATTACAAGCAGAACTATCCCGCAGGCGCGGTACTTTTTAAGCTCCAAAACCATATTTTCCCCCGCCTTATGGCGAAAGGTGTAGCGCACGAGGAAAAACCGCATTACTGCCAAGGAGAAATAATACGCCGCCAGAGAGCAAAACCAAAAGCTGCGGTTTGTAATACCCAGCCCAAGCTGAAGCAGAGCGTAGGAAAGATTCCACACAAGGGAGGTACAAAGTGAAACGTTCACTCTCAGCCGCCTGTTGTCCAGCCAGAGTCTTGCGTATCGGTTTTGGCTCTTAAAGGTTTTATAATACCGTATCAGCACCGGCACTCTGAAACACCAAACCGTAAGCGTATAGGCCGCAACCACGTACGAGGTTATGGCCACCGCCGATTCCGTACCACGGCAGACCATCGCCCACACCAGAAACGCCCCGGAAAGGGGCACCAAAGCCATCATCACAGAAATATGTGGATGAAGCAGAGCTCTGCAAAGTTTTTTCCAGCTCATATCAGCACCGGCCTATTTTCACGGTAAACACCGAGCCCACGCCCACAGCGCTCTCTACGCTTATCTCGCCCTGGAGTATGTCCACCACACGTTTGACCAGCGCCAGCCCAAGACCGTTTCCCGAAACAGAATGTGAGCTGTCGCCCTGATAGAACTTTTCAAATATATGCGCCCCAACCTCGGGGCTCATTCCGCATCCGGTATCCCGAACCTCCACAATGGCGTGACGCTCCGTTGCGCTGAGCTTAACGCTCACCTTTCCGCCGGAGGGGGTAAACTTGAACGCATTGGAAAACAGATTGTTCCATACGTGGCTGAGAAGCTCCTCGTCGGCTTTCACCCGGATATCCGTGGCAATATCGGTCTCGATCTCAATATTTTCTCTTTCCCAAAGGGTCTCAAACTGCAAAAGACAGGCGCAGAGCTGCTCGCCCAGATCAAACTCCTCTGCCCGGGGGTATATCTGCTGGTTTTCAAGGCGGTTTAGCTTTAAGATATTGGTCATCATATCTGCCATACGCCGGGCGCCTTCCGCAACGCCCTTAGCATATTCAATGCGCTTTTCCTCGTCCAGCTCCGGATCCTGAAGCAGGGTTCCGTAATTCTGCATCACGGCAAGGGGGGTCTTCATCTCGTGGGACACGTTGGCGATAAAGTCCGAGCGAAGGGTCTCAACGCCGCCCAGCTCCTCTGCCATTTTGTTAAAGCATTCGATAATGCTGTCAAAGGTATCGTCGGACCCGAATTTTCCCCGGGGCTTTATCCTCACGGAAAAGTCCCCCTTTATCATCTTCTCCGCCGCGGCGGTTATGTTTTTCACAGGGCGCTGAACGTTTATCCTTCTGCGCACGGCATCGATCACAGTGAATATAAGGCTAAGCAGAGCTACGTTCCAAAAGGTCACCTTTGCCGCCGCACTTATATTCTCCGCAGTGATAGTCACCCCCAAAGATCTCGTCATAGTCGTCACGAACAGCATGGTGCAACAGGTTATAACGAAGGCTACCATGAGGAAGAACGTAAAATAGTGGTTCAACCATTTCAAAACGGCTCTTACGGTAAGCTTTTTCACTTTATCACCGCCTTGTACCCAAGTCCGTGGACGGTCTTTATCTCAAAATCCCCGCACTCTGACAGCTTTGAGCGAAGCTTTGTCATGTACACGTCAACTGCCCGTGGGGCCGTTTCCGTATCCGCATCCCAGAATTCGTCCATGAGCTGGGTTCTTGTGAAGGTCTTTTTTGGGTAGCTCAGGAGCTTGTAGAGAATGCTGAACTCCCGGTTGGTAAGGTTTATCTCTTCCTCCCCGAGATAGGCCGTGTGCTCGTCGGCATCCATAACAAAGCTTCCGACCTCGATCTTCCGTGAGGATGCGATCTTTGCCCGGCGCAGCAGAGCTCCGATGCGCAAAAACAGCTCGTCCAGGTCGATGGGCTTGACCATATAGTCGTCCACGCCGATCCGAAAACCCCTCTGCTTCGAGGCGATATCGTCCCTGGCGGTCATGAACAGAATGGGAATGTTCTCGTTCAGCTCCCGAACGCTGGCGGCAAACTCGAACCCGTCTATGCCGGGCATCATAATATCCGACACGATAAGGTCGAACGTGTTCCCGTAAAGAGCGTCGTACCCCTCGGTGGCATTCAGACACCCCGTTGCCTCGTAGCCGCTCCGGTTCAAAAACGAGCATACGGTTTTGTTCAGCTCCCGATCGTCTTCAACGACCAATATCTTAAACATATCCTTACCTCCCCGGGATCACAGGTTTACAGCATCTATTATACCATGGAAATGTTAAAGTTTTGTTTGGGTTTTGGCCCGGGGCGAAAAAAGAGGGGGCGCCGCCATCAGCGCCCCTTTTTTCTATTTCTTTATCAGCTTATCGCTGAGACGGATGATGCTGTCCGCATATTTCTTACGTCTGTTCCCGAGAATTGCCTTATAGACGGGATAATTCACAACAGCCATGACAAGCCCCAGTATGCCGATAATAATTCCCCAAAGCATGGGATTTGAAATGCCGATAACCTCCGCAATGTCTGTCATAACAAGGCTCATGCCGCTGCCCATGATGACGGCGGAAATGCTGCCGAAGATATAGGCAAAAACGTTTGCCGGGCGCTTTACCTTTGCATCCAGCGCTTTGAGCTCATCAAGCTCGGTGGCGGTCTTTTCGGTGTACTGGGTACGGATCTTCTGGACGATGAATTCCTGGTCGTTTCTGTTCATTTTTGTTTTCTCCTTATATCGTATACTCTTTTTTCGGTTCGTTCTCCCAACCAACGCCCATATTATACCCTGTCAATGTTTTCGACCTGTTTTCGAATTGTTTATGTTTTATTAATTCATAAAAAATCCCCCGAGAGTGCTCTGGCCGCACCCTCGGGGAAATCGGTATATTCACATCTTCACACCTTTGCGCCAAGCTCAAGCTCGTCGGCATACGCCTTCATAGCCTCGATGCAGATGGCCGCAACGTCGCGGACCTCCATGCCCATCATCTCACAGCCCCGGCGGATAATGTCTCTGTCGCACTTGGCGGCAAACTTTTTATCCTTGAACTTTTTCATAAAGCTGGAAACTTCCATATCCGTTATGCCCGCAGGGCGCATTCTGGCCGCCGCCTGGATGATCCCGGTGAGCTCGTCCACGGTGAAAAGGGATTTTTCAAGGTCGGTCACAGGCTCAACGTCGTTGAGACAGCCGTATCCGTGGGCAAGAATGGCGCGGATCTCCTCTTCGCTCACCCCTGCCGCGCTGAGTGGCCCGGCGGTGTGGGCAAGGTGCTCTTCCGGGAACTGCTGGTAATCGTAGTCGTGAAGATAGCCGATTGCCATCCAGTTTTCCCTGTCTCCCCCAAAATGCTCTGCCAGACCGCCCATGGCGGCCATTACGTTTTTGGCGTGGAGAAAAAGATGGGGCTCAGTTGTTGTGGTTGCGAGAAGCTCTTTTGCTCTTTCAAGTGTAAGCACGGTTATAATCTCCTTAAACTCAGGCTTTTTTCAGGTCTTCGAAAACGGTTTTGGCGACCCATTTGTTGGCCGCCCCGGTGAAGTGGACCTTGTCCTCAATAAATATGCCCCTGTCCTCAGCGGAAAGACTGAACCCCGGGATTCGGGTTCCGTCGAACACCTCGGTATTTTCAAGGCGCTCTGAAAGGTCGCAAAACACGTTGTTGATATAGCCCATGCTCTTTATCGACAGCCCGTCCACCGGGTTAAAGTCGAAAGCCCGGGTGTCGCAGACGATGCGGTGGAGCACGGTCTTACAGGGAAAACCCAGAGCCGCCTTCAGCCGTGTGAAGATCTCTTCGTAAATGCCGAAAAGTCTGCCGGAGAGCTTTTCTACGGGAACGAGAAAATCGTTTTCTCCCCCGCGCCAGTGGATTACGGTCTTTGGCACGACCCCAAGCCCGTCGAAGTATTTTTTCACCCGGGCAAGCACGTTTTCGGCATAGGGCGTAAGGGAAATGTCAACCTCCCCAAGCTTTCCCGGAACGTAACGCATCTCCCGGCCGGGGTACCACATATATTCCTCCGTGACCCCCTGGGCGCCAATGGAGATGTTCACGGTATAAAGGTCGCCAAGCTCCTCGCCGGAGTCAACGGCACTCTGCCACATGGGCGCAAGGTAGTTTGCGATGGATGCATGGTGCTCCTCGTCCTCCCCAAGGTTCATGTTCCCCGTCACAAATCCCCGCCAGACGGCGCACTTCTCGGACGGAAAAGCATTGTCCTCCCGGGTGAGCCCAAAGACGTTTTTCAGCGGAGAGGTTATCCGCTCGCCCTCATCCAGCTCCACCCCGTGACCCACAGCATTTGACTGCCCCAAAAGTATAAACAAAACGGGTCGCTTCATAAATTCCACACCCCCAAAGCATTCTGAAAGATCGTGTTCAAAAAAATTATACTCCCCGGCAGGGAGTAAGTCAAGAAAAACCTGACCGCTCCGTTTCTGCGGTAGGGTCGATTTAACAATCATCCCATATAAACCTCCCCCTCTCGGGGGAGGTGCCCCGAAGGGGCGGAGGGGGCACGGAGGGCGGCTTTTGCACGGTATCGAACAGCGGCGCATTGACAAGGCAAAATAGGCGAACGCAGTTCGCCCCTACGGCTCTTGGTCAACCTTTCTGCCTGTAGGGAATCCCTAAACGTTTCGGCGGGAGCAAGCCCCCGCCCTACGGTGTGCGGTTTATCTGTTTGCCCGTAGGGACGCCCCTCCCGGGGCGTCCGGAAAAGGTCGCCATTGGCACAATGTCGCCGGGGAGAGGCAAACGGGATGATACGTTGGTTCCCTCGGCGGGCAGATGATATCTGCCCCTACGGTGCATGGGTTTATCTTTGCGCCCCGTAGGGGCGTTCTGTGAACGCCCGCAAACGTTGCCGTCGGCACGGTGTTGCCGGGGGAGGCAAGCGGGATGATGCGCCGGTGCATTCACTCCCTCAGTCTCGGCCTTTGGCCGATCCAGCTCCCTCGGAGAGGGAGCCTTGGGTACGTGCTTTTATTTTTAGCACTATCCTATCTTTACAGCCCGTAGGGGCGTTCTGTGAACGCCCGCAAACGTCGCCATCGGCACAATGTCGCCGGGAATGGCAAGCGGGATGATACGCCGGTTCCCTCGGCGGGCAGATGATATCTGCCCCTACGGCTCGCGGTTTACCTTTGCACCCGTAGGGGAGGCTATCAGCCTCCCGCAAACGTTGCCATCGGCACGGTATTGCCGGAAGGGCAAACGGGATGATACGGCAAAACGGACGAACGCAGTTCGCCCCTACGGTGCAGGGGTTACCTTTGTGCCCGTAGGGGAGGCTATCAGCCTCCCGCAAACGTCGCCGTCGGCACGGTGTCGCCGGGGAAGGCTTACGGAATCCCCCCCTACCCCCCCTTTAGGCAAGGGGGGCTTTTTGCTGCGATGAATGTGTGAAACAGCCCCGTCCGAAAAAACCGGACGGGGCTGTTTCCTATATTTATTTATCAGAACTTCGTAACGTCTTCGACCTTGAGGGTAACGCTCTGGCCGGCTTTGAGGAAGGTCTTTTTAAAGCCCAGAAGCTGTTTTTCTTCGGGGGTGATCTTATAGCGGAGCACGCTGTAGGCGGTGTCGGTGTTGCCCACGTTGGAAAGGGTGACGGTCTCCTCATCGACCCAGGTCTCGGTGACTTCGGTATAGGTCAGACCGTGGCCGAAGGCGTAGGTGGGAGTGCCCTTGAAATAGCGGTTGGTGCGGTTCTCCATGGAATAGTCCTCGAAGGGGGGCAGATCGTCGTCAGAGGCGTAGAAGGTGACGGGAAGTCTGCCGGAGGGGCTGACCTTGCCGTAAAGCACGTCTGCCAGAGCTCTGCCGCCCTGGGCGCCGGGGTAGAAGCACTGGACAACGGCGTTGCAGGCCTTATCCTGGTCGGCAAGAACGACGGCACTGCCGCTGATATTCACGAAAACAACGGGCTTGCCAAGGGCGATGATCTCCCGGTAAAGTGCCTTCTGGCTTTCGGGAAGCTCGATAGAGAGCTTGTCGCCGTCGGCGCTGTTGTTAAAGGCGTCGCCCTGCTCGCCCTCCATGGAGGGGTTCAGACCCATGACGAGGACGACAACGTCCGCAGCCTTCGCGGCGATAACGGCGTCCGGCATGGTGGTGGCGTCAAAGTCTGCGCCCTGGATCTTATAGCTGTGACAGCCGGGGGCGTAGCCCACCTTACCTTGGGCGGCCTCGCGGATACCCTCGAGAACGGTGACGTACTCGGTGGGAGTGCCGGCGTAGTTTGCAAGCAGAACGCTCCGCTCGTCCGCGTTGGGGCCGATAACGGCGATATTGGTCTTGGGATCAAGGGGCAGAATGCCGTCGTTTTTCAGAAGGACGACGGAGTCCTGAGCCACCTTGCGGGAAAGGGCGACGTGCTCGGGGCACTCGATAACGCTGTAGGGGATGCTGTCGTACTCGCAGTCGTCGTCGAACTGACCAAGACGTATTCTGGCCTCAAACAGGCGCTCAACGGCGCGGGTGACGGTCTCTTCCGAGAGCAGACCCAGCGCAACGGAGGTCTTCAGCCACTGATAGGCGTTGCCGCAGTTCAGATCACAGCCGGAGTTCACCGCCAGAGCGGCGCTTTCGGCGGCGTTTGCGGTGACCTTGTGGTTTTCGTTAAAGTCACAAATCGCACCGCAGTCCGAGACCACGTAGCCGGAGAAGCCGAACTCTTTTCTCAGCTTTTCCTCCAGCAAAAAGGGGCTGCCGCAGCAGGGCTCGCCGTAAACGCGGTTGTAAGCGCCCATAACGCAGGAGGGGTCGCTGTGCTTGATGCAGTAGCGGAAAGCCCAGAGATAGGTCTCGTTCAGATCCCGCTCCGAGGGAGCAACGTCAAAGGTGTGGCGCAGATCCTCCGGACCGCTGTGGACGGCGTAGTGCTTCAGAGTGGCGTCGGCCTTGCGGTATTTGCCCTTGCCCTGAAGGCCGTTTACAAAGGCCGTGCCCAATTTTGCGGTAAGGGTGGGGTCTTCGCCGTAGGTCTCGTGGCCCCGTCCCCAACGGGGATCGCGGAAGATATTGATGTTGGGAGCAAAGAAGTTAATGCCCTGATATCTGGCGGTGTCCCCGGCCTTGCGGTATTCGTTATATTTTGCGCGGCCCTCTGTGGCGATAACGTCGGCCACGGTCTCCATCAATTCGTCGTCAAAGCTGGCGGCCATGGCAATGGCCTGGGGAAAAACGGTGGCTCTGCCGGAACGGGCGACACCGTGGAGGCACTCGTTCCACCAGTTATATCCGGGTATTCCAAGCCGCGGGATGGCGGGGGCATCGTATCTCATCTGAGAAAGCTTCTCGGGCAGGGTCATTTTTGCCACAAGCTCTTTTGCACGTTCTTTAAAGGTCATTATAACTTCCTCCGGTATACAATTCTCTTGCATACATTATACACAAATCTGTGGATTAACGCAAGGGTTTATTATTGCAAACTCTTTTTCACTGTGCTATAATGGACATGGTCAGCACAATATTGTCTCAAAAGGGAGGAACGGCGCCGTGAAAAAAACAACTCTGCTTGCCGCCTGCGTTTTGTCGCTGGCGATGCTTGGCGGCTGTTCCCTTGAAGAGCCCCGGACAGGCGGCCACGTGTCCCTCCCCGTCCGCACAGAGCAGACAACCAACCAAACCGAGCCCCTCCCCCTTTCCCGGCCTGCCCTCCCCGACCTTTCCGACCCAATTGAGATCAATATCTCCGGAGACACCGCAGAGGGAAACGGAGTCCGCAAAACGGAAAACGGCGCAGAGATATACCTGCCGGGAGTTTACAGGCTCCACGGGGTCTCAAACGATTTCGTTCTCACCGTTGACCTGCTGGACGACGAAGCTCCCCTCTATCTCATTCTGGACGAGGTCCACGTCTCCTCATCCTTCGTCTCGCCCCTGTATTTTCCCCGGTGCTCCGACTGCCACATTATTCTAACGGAAAACACGGACAACTCCGTCTCCGGCGGAGCCGTTCCCAACGCCGCCGACGTGAACGCGGCGGTATGGACGTTAGGCAACCTCACTGTTTCCGGCGGAACGCTGACCGTCAGCGGAGAAGCGGACAACGCGATCTCCTCAAAGGACGAAATATTTCTCTTCGACGCGGAGCTCTACCTTTCCGCTCCGGACGATGGGATCTCCGGCCGCGACCTGCTTTGGGCGGAAAACAGCTATATATGCGCCGAGGTTGGAGGCGACGGCATCAAGGCCACCAACCTTGAAAGCGGAAAGGTCAGCCTGTTAAACTGCACTCTGGAGCTCGTCACCGGCCTCGACGGCATAGACGGGGCAACGGAGCTCTGCCTTTCCGGTTGCAGTGCAAGCATTCTTGCCGGCGGCGGCCACACCGCCGCCAAGATGAAGGTGGACGACGCGCCCCGGGTTTACGACCCTCTTAAGCCCAGTTACAAGGGTCTGAAATCCACAAAAGCCACGTATATCTATTCCTCCACCCTCACCGCAGACTGTGCTGATGACTGTATTCACAGCGACGGGGAGCTCATTCTCAAAAACAGCGCGCTCAGCCTCTCCTCCTCGGACGACGCCGTCCACGCAAACGGGGTGCTCAGGCTCACATCCTGCACCGCCGACATTCCCTATTGCTACGAAGGCTTTGAGGGCAGTGACGTTTTTCTCAACGACCTCACCGCCACCGTCCGCGCCTTTGACGATGGAGTTAACGCCTCCGCTTCGGGAGCGGAGTTCGTCTTTGACGGCGGCGAGCTGTTTATGGTCTGCGCCGGGGACGGAATAGACTCAAACGGCTCTATTGTTATTGAAGACGGAACCCTTCTCATAAACGGCCCCACGCCGGACTACAACAGCGTGCTTGACTTCAAGCTGGACTACGGCTGCTTCGTCCGCGGCGGCACCTACGTTTCCACAGGGGCCTCCGGCATGGCACTTGTCCCCGAAAAAACGGATACCGCCGCCGTGCTCTCTCTCACCTTCGACCGCCAGATCCCCCCAAACGTTCCGATCTCCGTCCTGGACGAAAACGGCAGACTTCTGGTCTGCTTCGTCCCCGAAAAGGCCTGGCAGAATTTCCAGTTCAGCTCGCCATCTCTCACCGTCGGCCAAACTCTCACCGTACACCTTGGCGGAAGCCTTTCCCAAAAGCCGGAAAATTGTATCTCTCCCGTTCTTCCCAAGGGTAACAGGGAGGTTTATCAGGTAAAACTCACCTCAGCGGTTACGAAAATCAATCTCTCCACATCAAAATAGCCTGTCCCACCACACATTATCAAAAAAGGTCGGTGCGTTCAAGTGAACAATTTTATTAAATATTATATCCGGGATTCCTTCAACGCCTCTGCTCTGCTTTTCAGCGCCGGATCCATTATCCAGGGCTTTTTAGCCTATTTCGGCGTGGACAGCGTTCGCACGGGGTATTTCTCCTTTGCGGTCACGGCAACACAGGTTGCGACCATGCTGATCTATTCCGGTCTGGCGGACAAGGTTAAGGACTGTAAAAAGGCCGTCGCCATCATCACTCTCCAATACGTATGGTTTTTTGCCGCGACCATCGTCCTCTGCCTTTTCCCCAACGCCTCCTCCGGCGTGGCCTTTTGGGTGATACTGGTCTTCGGCATTATTCAGAACGTCTTCATCGGTATGCGAAGCGCCCTGGACTACAAGCTGCCCTATCTCACCATCGACATGACAAAATACGCCCAGCTCAACGCCATAAGCGGCATATGCTCCGGAATCTGCTGTGTTGCCGTTAACATGGTGTTCACGCGTTTTCTCAACAACCCGCGCTTTGAATACACAAGCGTGACCCTTTGGGGCTTCGTCACCGCCTCGCTGTTTTTGCTCCTCTCCGCATTTATGACGACCCGGCTGAAAACCTCCGGTGTTGACGCGCCGGAAATGCAGAAGGCAAAAACCTCTCTGCTCACCATACTCAAAAGCAAAAGCTTTCTCATTCTTGCCGCCCCCAACTTTCTCCGGGGAATTTGCATGGGCACCATCAGCATGGCGGCGGTTATCTGGCTTGCGGATATAGACAGCTCACCTGCCTCCACGGCGGTGCTCGTCACCATATCCACTTTGGGCTCAATGGTCTCCTGCCTTATCTACAGCGTTATGTCACGGTTTATCAAGCAAAACGTGATCTGCATTATCGGAAGCGGGGCTCTGCTGGTGTTCATGCCCCTTATGCTGGCAGGAAAAAACAGCGTTGTGTTCTGCATTTTCTATCTTCTGGCAAACGTTGGCTATATCTTCGTCAACAACTCCGTGCCCTGCCGCATTTCCGAGGTCGTGCCCTACGACATGATCGCCGGATATTCCGCCCTTCGTCTCAGCATAACCATGGGCGGAAGCGCCCTCGCCAGCCTTATCGTGGGCTATCTTGTGGGTGTCGTTCCCTCCTGGACCATACTTTTTGGCGCCGGACTTTTACAGCTGATCTCCGGCATGGTGTTTTTGCTCTACCGCCCCAAAGAAAAGGCGGAAAGCGCAAATTAAATTTCTTTTTCCTATTGACAAAACCTTTGCCATCTGCTATAATATGCCATGTTGTTCGGCACCATAGCCAAGCGGTAAGGCAGAGGTCTGCAAAACCTTTATCCCCGGTTCGATTCCGGGTGGTGCCTTCAAAAACAAAAGCACTGCGAGAGCAGTGCTTTTTGTTTTTGAACGATGTGTTCCGCTTGCGCGGAACGAGATATGCACTTCGTGCGTGATGTTTCCTTCGGAAGTGATGTGCGCTTCGCGCGTGAGGATGCGGAACACATCACATCACTTTGCGCCAACGGCGCAATACATCACTGTGCGTTAGAACTACATCACTATGGCGAAGCCATAACATCACTATTTACAAACAATCAAATTTATGCTATAATAAAATTGCTAATCGGGGACGGTACCCATCACAAAAAACGACATTAGCGAAAAAGCAAATCAATACAAAGGGGGACGACACCCATAGAAAAAAACGTAATTGTTGTTGATGAGCAAGGAAATGAATATGAGGCGACCTACCCGAAAAGGGCGAAAGGTCTTGTAAAAAACGGCAGGGCACGCTTCGTAGATGAAAACAAAATATGCCTTGCGTGTCCTCCGGATAAAATTTTGGAGGAAGAAAAAGTGGAAGAAAATAAATTAACCGCAAAAGAAATATTCGTACAGCTTACTATATTGCAAAAGCAGCTCACAGAAAACAGTCAAACGTCTTTGCATCGACTTGGAGATGCACTTTCATCACTTGAGGGCGAAGATTGCGAGGCTCGTTTCGAGCAGATTCCCGAAATTTGCGATGTTTTTAAAACGAGAGAGTTAACATTTCTCAGAATGCTTGAAATGTATGCGAAGATGTACGATGACGTTCAAAACGAGGAAACCCAAAAAGTTAATTTGGTGAAATCGGCATTTGATAACAATATGGCAATGATCAAGGATTCCGATATGGAAACCCAAGACAAGTATGCCGCTCTCGGTTATGTTACCGATAAAATTGCAGAACTTGTTGAAAAAATCGTTGTCGATAGGTAATTTTAACATATTCATGTTGGCATCTTTTTTGTCAACGCACCTCAAAAACAAAAGCACTGCGAGAGCAGTGCTTTTTGTTTTTGAACGATGTGTTCCGCTTGCACGGAACGAGATATGCACTTCGTGCGTGATGTTTCCTTCGGAAGTGATGTGCGCTTCGCGCGTGAGGATGCGGAACACATCACATCACTTTGCGCCAACGGCGCAATACATCACTGTGCCATAAGGCACTGCATCACTTCGGCGCCAGCCGATACATCACTCTTTACAAACAATCAAATTTATGATAAAATATAACCGAAAGCGAGGTGCTCTTATGGCTGAATCTAAATTGCGTGAACTTTCAATGGAGTTTTCCGTTGACATCATCAATCTTGTAAAATATCTGAAAGCTAATCACGAATCTGTTATCGCTAATCAGATTGGCAGAAGCGGAACTTCTATCGGTGCAAATATCCACGAGGCACAGTATGCACAAGGCAAAAAGGATTTCATATCCAAGCTTGAAATCGCGCTCAAGGAGGCAAGTGAAACAGGTTATTGGCTTGAGCTTGCCTACAGAACAAATAATATTGGTGAAAAGCAATATAAGATTTTGTCCGACAAATGCGCCACGATTCGCGTGATGCTCGTTTCTTCTTGCAAAACGGCAAAGGCAAATATTGATAACAAATGAGAAAGTTATATACAGCTTTTAAGGGATCACACAACACTTCCTTTCAACTTGTCAATCAAATAAATGGAGATAAAGGATTCAGGTATAATCTATACTGTATCCAACAAGCCAACTGCGTATTTATGTAATGCCGCCTATTACCATATGTTGAAAAGGAATCGAAATACCGTATTTATTCATATCCCATCGATGAAAGGGATGAATCCATCCTTGATGAATAAACTTTTACAGATGGTTTGAGTGGCATCTTTTTTGTCAGCTAAATCCGTCCTTGCGGACGGAACAGATCACTTCGTGATGAAATCCGACTCCGTCGGGAGCAAGGACGGATTTAATTTCATCTGCGAAGCAGATTTCATCCGAGTGTAACGAGGATTTCATCGCGCTGTGCGCGATTTCATTGAAACCCGCTTCACATCGGCCAACACAAGCTTATTGATTCATTAACAAATCGATCCAGCCACATCTTACGGAGGACTGCACCTGTGAAAACGCTCATCATCAACGGCTCCCCCCGTCCCAACGGGGACACGGCATCCCTTGTCCGCCGGCTTGCAGAGCACCTGAGGGGTGAGGTCAAAATCGTGGACGCCTACCGGTGTAATATCTCCCCCTGTGTGGACTGCCGGTACTGCTGGCAGAACGAGGGCTGTGCTATCTCTGACGGAATGCAGGAGCTCTACGCCTACCTTGAGTCCTGCGACAACGCCGTGATCGCCTCGCCGGTTTATTTTTCCGAGCTTACGGGCAAAACTCTGGATCTGGGAAGCAGGCTTCAGACCTATTTCTGCGCCCGGTTTTTCCGGAATGTCTCGCCCAGGCTGAAAGAAAAGCGGGGCGGAATAATCCTTGTTGGAGGGGGAGACGGCTCTATTAATAAGGCAGAGGACACCGCGCGAATCCTCCTCCGCCACCTTAACTGCCGCAATATTTTCCCCACCGTTTCCTATCACAACACAAATTCATCCCCTGCCGCTTCAGACCTCGAAACACTCAGCAAAACGGACAGGCTCGCCCTGTTTTTAAACCAATACTCAAGCCCGGAGGAATTATGAAGTATTTTGACACCTACGTTTCAAACACTCTCGCCGGCAGCGGAAGCCAGACGGTGTTCTATCCCGAAGACAGACCCTTCACCGGAAGGATATTCTACCGCATCACCGAAGGCGGGCGCTTTAACTATTCCCTTCTGTTCTCAAACACCGTGGACTCCACCTTTTCCGACGGCTCTGTAAGCCGCAAAAACCTTGTCATAGACAGCTGGACGATCCACTCCGCAAGAATTGGCATCTGCAAAAAGCTGGACTTCGACGCCATGTGCGCCGAAACAAAAGAGCCCTGTATAACCATGAGCGAAACCGAAGAGCCCCGGGCAAACCATATCGCCGTTTCCGGCTTTGTGCCACTCACCTTTGAGGGCAAAGAGTCAAAACAGGTCGCTCCCGGCGAGTTTTTCGCCACCGACCCCGTTTCGCTCTGCTTTGAAAGCGGAGAGTACCTCTGTTTTGAGATCACTTTTCAGGGAAAAATGCTCCCCTTCCACGCTGAGTCAATACTTCCGGCCTTCGTTTCCCGGGGCGACTGCTGGCAGTATTCACGGCTCATCCCCTTCCCGGCAATGATCGGCGTTGACCGGAAGGTCGCAAAAAAGGTTGCCTATATCGGAGACTCCATAACCCAGGGGTGCGGAACACCCATAAACGGCTACGCCCACTGGAACGCCGTGCTTTCCCAAAAGCTCCCCCGGGAAAACGCCTATTGGAACCTGGGTTACGGCTATGCCCGGGCCAGCGACGCCGCAAGCAACGGCGCCTGGCTTTTCAAGGCAAAACAGAACGACTACGTTGCGGTCTGTTTCGGAGTGAACGATATTTTCCACGAATACGCCGCCGAAGGCGCCAACAGCGCCCGGAACATAAAGCGCAGTCTCAACGACATCGTAGACTTCCTCCACGCCTCAAATGTCAAGGTTCTGGTCCAGACCGTTCCCCCCTTCGATTACCCCGACCACCTTGCTGAAATCTGGCGCGAAGTGAACGCTTTTATCAGAAACGAGCTCATCCAAAAGGCAGAGGCCGTTTTCGACTGCGTTCCCGTTCTGTCCACGGGCGGCCCCGACTGCCCCACCGCCGCCTATTGCGGCCATCCCAACGTAGAGGGCTCTGCAAAATGGGCCGAAGCACTTCTGCCCGCAATGGAGAGCTTTTTGGCTCTGTAAACAGTTAAACAAAAGATAACGCCGCCCCCAATGAGAAGAAGAATTCCATTGGAGGCGGCTTTTCGTTAAGCGTTTTTAGTTTTCACGCTTTTTTCTCAAAAGCATGACCGAGGCTCCAAGTCCTGCCAGACTCGCAAGAGCCAGCGCCGACCACAGGCCCAGCATTGTCTTTGCTCCGGTGTAGGGAACGTCGGGATCCTCTGCCGGAGGATCTGCAGGGGGATCGACGGGATCGTCATTCGGGGGAGCCGGAACGTCCACGACGTAGTTGGTAACGGTAAAGCCGGTTTCGGCATCTCCGGTGATCTCTGCAGTGTAATTTTCAACAGCGTCTTCGGTTACGGTGTAGATGATCTCTTTGCCGGAAGCAAACTTTGCAAGCTGCTCAAACTTACCCGTCCAGCCGTTTTCCCCGCTGAGGACCAGGCTCTTGCCCGTTGCAACTCCGTCGGCAATGAGGTTCACGGTGACGCTTTCCGGGCGAAGCTCTGCGGCGTTGTCGCCGTCGCTCCAGACCTTTGTAACGGAAAGGGAAACCGTCTCGCTCTCGTGGGTGTTGATCACGTTGACGCTGCCGTCAATCTCAGCGTAGGTAACGGTGTATCCCTCGGGAACGTCCGTTTCAACCGCGGAGTATACGATCTCTTTGCCGGAGGAGAATTTGACAAGCTGTTCAAACTTTCCTGCCCAGCCGTTTTCCTCACTGAGTGTAAGGGTCTTGCCCGTTGCAACGCCGTCGGCATAGAGCTCAACGGTGACGCTGTCGGGGCGGATTCCGTCGTTGTCATTGCCGTCGACCCAGGTCTTGGTAACGCCAAGCTCTGTCCGGGCAGACTCGTGGGTGTTGGTTACGTCGTAGCCGTCATATTCGTCGGTATAGCCCTCAACGGGCTCTTCAGCCACGGTATAGACTATTTCAACGCCGCCGTCCCTGTAACGGGGAAGTTCAAGGGAATAGTTCCAGTCGTTAACTCTTGAGGATTCGATCTGTGCCACCTCGACTCCGTCTGCCAGGATCTTAACGGTAATTCTTTCGGGGCGGATGCCGTCGCGGTTGTTATCGTCGTTCCAGAACTTTGTGCCGGAAACATTGACGGTCTCGGGCTCGTGGGTATTGGTGACCGTAAAGCCCTCCGTCACGTTGCCGGAGATCACGGTCCCGTAGCCCGCTACGGAGATCTCCTTAACGGAATACTCAACGGGAACTCCGGAAGAGTATTTTGCAAGGCCGGTAAAGGATGCGGTCCAGTTGTTCTCTGCGCTGAGCTCAAGGGTCTCGTCGGTCTCTCTGCCGTTGGCAATGAGAACCACCGTTACGCTGTCCGGACGGATACCGTCCCGGTCGTTGCCGTCCTCCCAGGACTTGACAACCGTAATGCCCAGCTCTTCGGGGGTGTAGCTGTTAGTGATATCGTAGCCGCTGTAGGATGCGGTGTATCCCTCAACGGCGTTTTCGGTAACGGAATAGACTATCTCGTTGCCGCCGTTTTCAAATCTTGGAAGAGCCTCAAAGCTCCAGCTCCAGCCTTGAGCTTCGGTGACGGTGATGGTATCAATGACGTTGCCGTTCTGCAAAAGGTTTACGGTAATGGCCTCCGGACGCTTTCCATCACGGTTACCGTCGTCGTTCCATGTCTTTGTGCCGGAAACGTTGACGGTCTCGGGGTCGTGGGTGTTGGTCACAGTGAGTGTATCCTCGCTGTAGGTCGTCTCATATCCCGCAACGGGAGCTTCGGAAACGGTGTAGGTAATAAGCTCGCCTGCGTCGTACTTGTTAAGGCCGGTGAAGGTATGAGTCCAGGTATCCCCTGTGCCGGAGACGGCCACGGTCTGAACAGCTTCGCCGTTGGCGTACAGGGTGAGGTCGATGCTGTCCGGACGGATACCGTCCCGGTCGCCATCGTCTGCCCAGAGCTTGAAAACAGTAATGCCCAGTTCTTCGGGGGTGTAGCTGTTAGTGATATCGTAGCCGCTGTAGGATGCGGTGTATCCCTCAACGGCGTTTTCGGTAACGGAATAGACTATCTCGTTGCCTCCGTTTTCAAATCTGGGAAGAGCCTCAAAGCTCCAGCTCCAGCCCTGGGCTTCGGTGACGGTGATGGTATCAATAACGTTGCCGTTTTTCAAAAGGTTTACGGTAATGGCCTCCGGACGCTTTCCGTCACGGTTACCGTCGTCGTTCCATGTCTTTGTGCCGGAAACGTTGACGGTCTCGGGGTTGTGGGTGTTGGTCACAGTGAGTGTATCCTCGCTGTAGGTCGTCTCATATCCCGCAACAGGAGCTTCGGAAACGGTGTAGGTAATAAGCTCGCCTGCATCGTACTTGTTAAGGCCGGTGAAGGTATGAGTCCAGGTATCCCCGGTGCCGGAGACAGCCACGGTCTGAACAGCTTCGCCGTTGGCGTACAGGGTGAGGTCGATGCTGTCCGGA
>SVLY01000015.1 GCA_015067715.1 Oscillospiraceae bacterium
GGCGTCCCTACGGGCAAACAGATAAACCGCACACCGTAGGGCGGGGGCTTGCTCCCGCCGAAACGTTTGGGGATTCCCTGCAGGCAGAAAGGTTGACCAAGAGCCGTAGGGGGCGAACTGCGTTCGCCTGTCTTGCGTATGCCTGTAAAGATAGGAGTACCCAAGGCTCCCTCTCCGAGGGAGCTGGATCGGCCAAAGGCCGAGACTGAGGGAGTGAATGCACCGGCGTATCATCCCGTTTGCATCCCGGCAACACCGTTTCACACATTCATCGCAGCAAAAAGCCCCCCTTGCCTAAAGGGGGGGTAGGGGGGGATTCCGTGCCCTTTCCCGGCGGCATTGTGCCAAAGGAGACATTTACGGACGCCCCAGGAGGGGCGTCCCTACGTTTTATTTATTCATTCGTCCTCCATGCCCCCTCCGCCCCTTCGGGGCACCTCCCCCGAAAGGGGGAGGTTTATTTAGGGCGATTTAAAATCGCCCATACCTCAACTCTTCACTCTTCTCTGTGCTCTGTTCACTGTTCTCTAAATTCCAACGTGAGGGACGGTCGGCATTTCACACATTCGCCGCAGCAAAAAGCCCCCCTTGCCTAAAGGGGGGGTAGGGGGGGATTCCGTAAGCCATTCCCGGCAACACCGTGCCAAAGGCAACGTTTGCGGGCGAACGCAGTTCGCCCCTACTTGCCAATGCACCATTGTTCGATACCGTGCCGAAGGCAACCTTCACCTCATCCACCCCTCCGTGCCCCCTCCGCCCCTGCGGGGCACCTCCCCCGAAAGGGGGAGGTTTACAAGGCTTCCCCTTGCAGGGGAAGCTGGATCGGCCAAAGGCCGAGACTGATGAGGTGGAGCTTGCGAAGACGCTGTTGTTCAACACCGTGCCAAAGGCAGCCTTCCCCTCATCCGCCACTGCGTGGCGTCTTTTTCCGTTGCAAAAGAACTTCCGTTGTGATATAATCAAAACGACCAATATAGACATAAGGGAGGCGTGGCTGTGGAGCTGAAAATTGCCCTGTGCGACGATATTGCCGCCGAGGCCCGGGGGCTTTCGGAATTTGTTAAAGACTGGGCAGAGCAAAACGGCCACCTGGCTGTAACTGAGCTCTTCCCCTCAGCAGAGAGCTTTTTGTTTGCCATTGAAGACCGGGATTTTGACGTTTTGCTTCTGGACATTGAAATGGGCGGTATGGACGGGGTTACTCTGGCTAAAAAGCTCAGAGAACAAAAGCGCAAAATCGCAATAATCTTCGTCACCACCCACCGGGAGTTTTACGGCGAGGGCTACGAGGTGGACGCGCTTCACTACCTTATAAAGCCTGTGCAGAAGGAAAGGCTGTTTTCGGCGCTTTCCCGCGCCGCAGAAAAGCTCTCCGTCTCCGAGCCGCCCCTTATTCTGAGCTGTGAGGGTGAAACACTCAGACTGGAGAAAAGCGACCTGCTTTTTGCAGAGGCCCATCTGCACTATCTCTCCATCCACACCGAAAAAGCCGAGTACACGGTAAAAGAGAGCATCTCCGCCTTGGCAGAGCGCCTTGGCGACGGATTTTTCCGCTGTCACAGGAGCTATATCGTCTCCCTTGGGGCGATCACACGCATAAGCCGCACCTCCCTCACCCTCTGCGGCGGCCGCGAGCTTCCCCTTGCCCGGGGCAAATACGACGAGATAAACCGGGCGTATATCCGGCATTTCAGCAGATAGAGAAAGGCGGCGAGACAAATGCGAAAGAAAACCTATCTTCGGCTCGTTGAGGTCTCAACCGAGCAGTCCCAGCGCCACCTTCAGGAGGTTCGCAGTATCCACAGCGAAATGCGGGGCTTCAAGCACGATTTCCGCCACCATCTGCTGACCTTAAAGGGGCAGATCGAAGCCGGGCAGTACGGCCGGGCCATTGAATATATCGACAGGCTGGACGGGGATCTCGCATCTCTGGACACCCTGCTTAAAACCGGAAACGTCTCGGCGGACGCCATACTCTCCGCAAAGATCTCTCAGGCAAAGGCTGAAAACATCTCCGTCAGCGTGAAAGCCACCGTGCCGGACGGGTTGAAGATCAACGACGTTGATCTGAGCATCGTTCTGGGCAACCTGCTGGACAACGCCATCGAGGCCGCAAAAAACAGCCACGGAGATAAATTCATCCGCCTCTACATTGCCCCCAAGGGCAGTATGCTCTATTTTTCAATGCTGAACTCCTCCGGCAAAAAGCTGGTCAAAAAAGATGGGCTGTTCGCCTCTTCAAAAGACGGCTTCCACGGCTTTGGGCTGAAGCGTGCCAAAGCCATAATCGAAGACCACGGCGGCTGGATCAAATACAACAGCGAGGACGAGGCCTTTACAACGGAATTTCTCGTTCCGGTTCTTTAATTTTCAAACAATAAAAGAGGACCTTATGAACACAGTAAACCGCAGACTTAACGAAAACCTTGAAAATAAAAACGCCGACTACAATATGCCCTTTCTCTGGATGAAGGGCGAGGAAAGAGAGATCATCTCCCGGGAGCTTGAAAAGATCTGCGCCTGCGGAATCCGGGGCGTCTGTGTGGAATCCCGCCCACACGAGGAATTCTGCCGGGACAAATGGTGGCAGGATATGGAGCATATCCTCACCGCCTGCGAGGGCATGGGCATGGACGTCTGGCTTCTTGACGACAAGCATTTTCCAACGGGCTACGCCGTTGGAGCTATAAACGAAAAATACCCCCACCTTAAGAAAAAATGCATCGCCGAAAAGCACACCGACGTCCGCGGGCCGGTGAAGGGCGGCGCGGTCATACTTCCCACCCTCGACCCCGGCCACAAGCTTATCGGAGTGGTCGCCGCAAAACGTCAGGACACCGCCGAAAACGAAAAGCTCTCCGGCGAGCTCATCGACCTTTCTGCCGACCTTTGCGACGGGCTTGTTTTCTGCGACCTGCCCGCCGGGCTCTGGCGGATATTTGCCTTCGTCACCCACACCGTTGGGGACGGTCACATGGACCCCCTTGACCCGAATTCCGTGGACGTTTTGATAAACGAGGTCTACGAGACCCACTACGCCCATTTTGCCCCACGTTTCGGCAAGACCTTCAAGGGCTTTTTCAGCGACGAGCCCTATATCAAAAACAGCACCTTCCTTGGCCTCCGTGGCGAAAACGCCGCCCACGACAGCGCATACCCCTGGAACGACCTTGTGGAAAAAGAGTTCAGCCAGGCTCTCGGCGCCGATTGGGTTCGGCTTTTGCCGGCAATATGGGGCTTTATTCCCGAAATCTCCCCCAAGGTCCGGCTTTGCTACATGGACGTTGTAACCCGGCTCTACTCCACCCATTTTAACAAGCGGGTCTCCGACTGGTGCCACCGCCACGGCGTTGAGTACATAGGCCATATTATTGAAGACTTTGATATGCACTGCGGTTTTTCCTCCGGCGGCCACTATTTCCGCGCCCTTGACCACATGGACATGGCCGGTATAGACGTGGTTCTCTGCCAGATCGTCCCCGGAATGCAGGATCACCGAATCTGCGTACCCTGCTGGTACAACTATGCCGACCCCAACTTTTTCAGCTTCGGCCTTGCAAAGCTGGCCTCCTCCCACGCCCACATCCAGCCCAGAATGAAGGGGCGCGCCATGTGCGAAATGTTCGGCGCTTACGGCTGGGCAGAGGGTACGAAGATGATGAAATGGCTCGTGGACCACATGACTGTCCGGGGCATAAACCGCTTCGTGCCCCACGCCTTTTCCATGACCCGTGACGACCCCGACTGCCCTCCCCACTTTTACGCCAATGGGGAAAATCCCCAGTTCGAGGCCTTCGGGCTTCTCATGCAGTACGCCGACAGGCAGATACACCTTACCACCGCCGGAGAGCACGTCTGCGGCTCTGCGGTGCTCTACCACGCCGAGGCCGAATGGTCCGGCGGAGAGTATATGCATTTCCACCGCGTCGCCAGAGCTTTGGCCGAGGCTCAGCTTGAGTTCGACGTGATACCCATAGACTATCTTCTCTCTGCCACCGCCGAAAAGGGAAAGCTGAGAGTTAATTCCTGTATCTTTGACAGCCTCATCGTCCCGGAGAGCCAATATCTGCCCGAGGCCGCACTTGCAAAAATGGAAGAGCTTCGTCAAAAAGGCGTAAAGCTTTTCCGCGCCGGAGACGAAGTTCCCCTTGAGGCACTACCGGAGCTTGTGGCAAAAAATGCCGGACGGGATATCACCCTTGCCGCGCCCTTCCGCCATATGCGCTATTGCCACCGCACGGACGGAAAGGCTCACGTCTATATGCTCTTTAACGAGAGTGTGGACGAGACCTATTCCGGAAGAATAGACTTTTCCGCCGGGTCGGGCGAAATGACGGTCTACGACCCATGGGAAAACAGACTCACCTCCTGCCCGGACGGGGTCATCACCCTTGAACCCTACGAGACGCGCTTCGTCCTCTTCGGCACGGATGCAACGGGCTCTCCCGCTCTCACAGCGGGCGAAAAATGCACCCCTGAGCTTTCATGGAGCTTTTCTGTCAACGGCGAGACCCACACAGAGCTTTTCAACCTGGCAAAAAAATACCCCCGCTTTGGCGGCACCGTGACCTATACCGCAGAGTTTTCCGGCTGTGCCGATGCAAAGCTCCTCTCCCTTGGGTTCGTGGGCGAGACCGTTCAGGTGAGCCTCAACGGCCGCGACCTTGGCACACGCATCGCTCCCCCCTACCGCTTTGACGTTTCCGGGCTTCTCAGTGAAAAAAACACCCTCGTTGCCCGTGTGACCACCCACCTTGGGTACGCAAAAAGAGACTGGTTCTCCACCTATCTCTGCATGGAGCCCATGGGTCTGCTTGGGCCTGTTGAGCTGTACAAATAAATTCCAAAAATGCCAATTCTGTATTTTTTTATTATAACACAGATTTGGCATTTTTTGTTTCACTGTATTTGGAACAGACAGATTATAGAGTGTCGCATTTTTCACATTTATTCATCTTGCCGTTGACACAAAGAAATTATCATGTTATAACTATTGTAAAGACTAGGATTGGAGAACCCCTATGAAGCATGCTCCCTCTCAATTCACCGTTAACCAGCTAAAAACATCTCTGTCTGAATTAATGGAAGTAAAGGATTTTCACACCATATCCGTAAACGAACTGTGTACGTCTGCTGGTATCAGCCGGTCAACGTTTTACCGCGATTTCAGCTCTGTAACTGATATCCGTGATATGCTGTTTGATGATTTTTGTTCACATGTGTTGACAATAAACGGGCATAAACTCCTTCCTTCTCAGTTTTCTGCACCAAAAGCCTCGCTACCTGTGTTTAACTATATAAAGACAAGACCAAATTATTTCCGGGCGTTACTGAAAAACACATCATCAAGACCGTTACTGCATCGCTACGCCCAACATATAATTGAGTTTTCCGGTTGTGAAACCGACAAATATTTTTTAGATCTCTTTATTTCTCTCACCTGTACCTGGTTGGATGCCGGTTGTTTCGAGTCCCCGAATGATATTGCCATTTTGTTTTCCAACCTTGCAAACACAATTCTGCGTGATAAAAAAAAGCTCCTGCAAAATACCGATCAATGCAGTAGATTTAAACCATCCATGTTTAATCATACTGTTACCAACGGAAATGATTTGATAATATTCAACTCCTATTCGGGAATTGACAACCTCTGTATTGTCCGCGCAGAAAACGTTTCCAAAGTCAGCAAATGGCTTGAACCCCATTTTCTCGGAAGACCCAATGACCCTGATTTTGACAAACTGATCCACAGAGGCATATTTGTTTCAGAAGAGGTTGATGAGAAGCTTCGACGGGAAGACCTTTTTGAAGAAATATGCGGAAACAGAAATCTGGCGCTGGTTATTTACCCCACAAATGACTGTAATTTCCGGTGTAAATACTGTGCATTAGACTTCTGCAAAGAAAACATAACCTCTCAGACCAAAAAAGGCATCATCGCATTTATCAGAAAAAATATACACAGATATGACAGCGTGATACTAAGCTGGTTCGGCGGAGAGCCCACACTCAGGATATCAGACATCAGGGAAATATCAGCAGAAGTAAAAAATATCTGTGCCATTGCAAGAAAGCCTTTTTCAGCTGCAATTACAACCAACGGCTATCTTCTCTCTCCCAAGAATATGCAGACCCTTCTGGATTGCAATGTTTTCACCTACACAGTCACTATAGACGGTACCAAAGAGACCCACGATAAACAACGTGTTCTTTCGGACGGGAGCGGAACATACAACACGATCATCAACAATCTGCTTTGGATAAAGAACAATATACACACAAATGCCCTCAACGTTATTATCCGGACTAATATTACGAAAGAAATACTTGCACTGGAAAAGAAGTACTACCGTGAATTCGACAGAATGTTTGGAGACGACAGACGGTTTTCACTATTCGTCCGTCCGGCGGCAGATTGGGGCGGTGAAAGGGTAAAGGAAATGTACAGTTCGCTGATTCCATCCGACGAGCTGAGGGATGCTTATAAGCAACTGTTCTCCCACACAGGAAACCTGACCTTCTCAAGAAATATAGAAGATCTTGATATTGCCACTTCAACGTGTCCCGCTGTTTTTAAAAATAAATTCACCATAGGCGTTAACGGAGACGTATACAAATGCGACGATGCCCACGAAAGCCTTAAAATCGGGCACCTGTTTGAAGACGGAAGGATGGAGTTAGAGAAAGACAAACGTTTACTGTGGGAAAGAGGTTACAGAAAAAATAAGCCTGAATGTGACAACTGCTTTTACAGTTGTTCCTGCTTTTTCGGTGTTTGCCCTAAAGCCGTCTTATTCGGCAAAGACGGGCACTGTATATCCAGCGACATAGAAATCGACGAGGTTATTCGATATGCCTCAAAACGTCTGACAGGAGTTGAAACGATATGACTTACGACAGGATCGTCTCTGTATTGGAAAATCTTGGGATATCGGTTGACCGTACCGACGAAGATATCGATCTTACCCAATACACTCTCAACTCCCTTGTATTTGTATCCTTCGTTGTAGAGGTGGAGCGCATCTTCGATATCACGCTTCCCGACTATTGCCTGATATTTGACAATTACAGATCTCTCCGCGGGTTCGCTGCAACGGTGGATGAACTACTTTATGAAAAGGAGAAAGAAAGTGAAAAAGCTTAAAAAGCCCGCAAACAAGAAGCAGCGTTTTTCACACGTAGTCATGCACAGTAAGAGCGAAAAATGTTACTGTCCTGTCTACACCAAGTGCAACTACTGCTGAATACCTACCCTAAAAAGAGAGCATTAATGCTCTCTTTTTAGGGTAAACAGCATCGATTAAGGTTAAGTAAGCATGTTGATAACAATCATTGATTCCGGAATAGATCCGGAGCTCAAGAAAGAAAACCTGATACGCGAAGAGAAGACTTTCACCATGAATGATTCGGGAGAAGTCCGCATAACGGACGGTGCTGTTGATACTATAGGTCACGGAACCGCCGTTTTAGGATTGATTCGGAGTCACCTCTCCCCAAACTCCGAAAACACGGAGTACATCGTAATTAAAGTAATGGATATTGATTTACCGTACACCGATGAATCAGTCCTTATCGCTGCTCTTGACTGGCTATTTACACAGAACATTCAAAGTGATATAATTAACATAAGCTTGGGCTGTTCAATGATCAGCGAATACGACAGAATGCTTGACGCCTGTCAAAGACTTACTCATAGCGGAAGTATTATTGTTTCGGCATTTGACAATAACGGCTCAGTATCTTTTCCTGCAGGCATGGATTGTGTAATTGGCGTTACCAGCGAAGAAACCATTACCACACGAAACGATTTCCGAATATTGAATTCCACTACCGTCAATATATGCGCATTTGGAGGACCCCAACGGGTCAGCTGGCTGAACAGACAGACCGTTATCGGCGGAGGTGACAGCTTTGCCTGCGCCCACGTTACCGGCTTATTGGCAAACGGCTCACTGAAAGCCGAAGAGATCATTCATCAAAACGTCCCCTCTTCCGGTACTTTTTTATCCAGGCTTATGCATTTGCCCAAATCATCAAAAGCGGCAGTATTCCCGTTCTCCAAGGAAATGCATGCGCTTTTTCGCTATCCGGATCTGACCGTTTTTGATTCTGTAAGCGTATTTGATGTGCCCCGCTCAGGCAGAGTCGGCGCAACAGTTTCCCATCTTTTAGGAATATCCTGTCCGGATACCAAAATCAGGAATATTGCAGAAATATCTCCGAAGGATTACGATATTCTTGTCATCGGGCATACGCGTTTGCTCACTGCGATTTACGGCTGGAACAGAACCCCTGAACTTATCAGGAGTTTTTTAGAGGCCGGAAAGCAAGTGTATTCCTTCGACGACTTGGATATTTTCTTTCCCGGCATCTTTTCCCCAACCGAGCTGAGCTCTGTCATAACGCCGGGCGCTGAATTCGACTGCTCCGGGCTTCCGCCTTTCGGAAAGCTTTACCGTAACTCCAAGCCCACAGTCACTGTCATGGGAACCGGCCCTCAACAGGGAAAATTCACGCTTCAGCTTGAACTCAGACGCAGGCTTTTGAAAGACGGCTACCGGGTCGGACAAATCGGAACTGAGCCAACTTCATTTCTTTTTGGTTTTGATTACTGTATACCCTTCGGCAACGACTCCACTCTGAAGCTTTCTTCCACGGATTTTATCCGTCAGGTCAATCGCTTTGCCTTTGAGCTATGCATAGGCGACTCTGACATTATTCTTTCCGGAAGCCAATCCGGAACAGTTACCGCCGATTTCGGTAACGTATATAACTATCCCATAAATCAAACACTTTTTCTCATGGCACTCAATCCCGATGCGGTCATTCTCTGCATAAACCCCTATGACCCTCCCGCAGAAGTATCAAGAACCGTGCACTATATTGAATCAGCGTGTGAATCCAGGGTTATCGGAGTCTGTCTTTTCCCGATTGACCGTGCTGACCCCGATCTCGGTATTTACAGCCGCACAGAGCATATATCCCCTGAAAGGACTGCTCAGGTAAAATCAGAAATTGAAACCACATTAGGTATTCCGGTTTTCCTGCTCGACCGGCAAGGCGATATAGATAAGCTTTACAGTACCGTAATAGATTTTTTTGCCGATGGCACAGAAAGGATAATATGAAAAAAACGTTTCGTTCTGTTTTTAATGTTTTGGGCTTTTCCCTTGGATTTGCCTGGAAAAACGACAAAAAGTATCTTCTTCTGAAGATCATAAGACTGCTCCCCGACGTGATCAACAGCGTTCTCGTTGTGAGTCTGCCCAGATACATAATCGACTCACTTGCCATCGACGGCGACCTGAACAAGTCTTTGATATTCACAGGGGCTCTCGTTCTGTCCATGCTGCTCCACAGCATCGTCTCCGGACTTATGGATAACGGCCTCAAGGTCAAAAAGCTCAGGCTTGACCGACAGCTGAACCACAGGCTTCACGAGACGGTAACCGCCATGGAATACCACAAACTGGAAAGCTCTCAGACACTTGACGAGTACAGCACCGTACGGGAATTTGTGGACGAAGTCAATATCTCAAAGGTCCTTGACACGGTATTTTCCGTTTTCTCCAACGTATGGAAGGCCTGCGCTTACGTTTACATAATGCTGGAACTTTCATGGCTTTTCATTCTGGTCGTTGTCATTTCCCTTGTTGTGAAGACCTTCTGCCAAAACAGAGAAGAAAACGAGCTCTACCGGCTTCAGGTCAGGAATGCTCCCCTTGAAAGACGTATCGGCTATGCATCGCGAAGCGTTATGGACTATTCAAACGCAAAAGAGGTTCGTGTTTTCGGTCTTCACGACTTTATAACCGATAAGTTCAAGGGCTTTATGTCACTCATGTATAAAAACGAGTTTGCCGGGATAAGACATATTTCTCCGCTGAAGGTTCTTTCCACCTTTACGGAGGCTCTCTTCCTCCTCACAGCCTACGGAAGCATTGGATGGAGCCTCTACCGCGGTTATATTTCCGTGGGCATTTTCACACAATACACCGCAGCATTCTTCGCCCTCAGTACGGCAATATCTTCCGCCGTATCTGCCGTTGTCACTCTGAAAAACCAGGACAATTATATTTCAAGCTACCGGCACTTTATCTCCAGCTCCGCACCTTCCGAAAAGGCCGCAACAGAAGCGATCTGTCGCGGTGATCACACTATCACCCTTGAGGGACTTTCCTTCAAATACCCGGAGTCCGAAGAATACGTTCTTTCCAACCTGAACGTCAGCTTTACACCCGGAGACAAGATCGCCATCGTCGGCCGAAACGGCGCCGGAAAGACCACGCTTATCAAGCTTCTGCTGGGGCTCTATCGCCCCACAGAAGGAAGGATCCTTTTGGACGGACGGGATATCTCCGACTTTTCCCAGGAGGAATACCACAGCATTTTTTCCGCAGCCTTTCAGGACTGCTCGCTTTTCAACTATTCCATAAAAGAAAATATCTGTTTCGACCGCCCCGCTCAGACCGAACGTATTGACGAAATTCTTGAGACTCTTGGCGTGGGAGACCGGATCAGCCGCCAAAAGACCGGGCTCGACACGTATATAACCCGCAGCCTCAACGAAGAGGGCTCTGACTTTTCCGGCGGCGAACGGAAAAAGATAGCCATTGCCCGTGCTCTGTACAAGGATGCAGATATTTACGTTTTTGACGAGCCCGCCGCAGAGCTTTCTCCCACCGGCGAAAGAACGGCATACGACGCGATCTTCTCCTACCTCAACGAGAAAACCGTATTCTTTATCTCCCACAGACTTGCAAGCTGCAAGCGCTGTTCACGAATAATCGTGCTCGATAACGGAAGCATTGTCGGAAACGGCACACACAATGAGCTGATGCAGGAAAACAGCCTGTATGCAGAGATGTTCTCCGCTCAAGCCGCCGCCTACGCCGATGACCTCCCCGCCGGGCAATAAATCTGTTGGAAAGGAAAAGAACAATGAAAAACGAAAAGATCACTTTCGGCAGATCCGTAAAAGACGCTCTCTACCTTTTTAAGATCCAGCTCAGCCTGGGGTGGAAGGGTGTTCTGTGCCAGTTTTTGTATATCTTCATGAATGCCGCAAAGGGCATTATTCCGGTCTTGCTCCCCAAGCTCGTCATTGATGCATGTGTAAACGGCAGGATAACGGCCTTTGCATGGATACTGACGGGCGCATCGCTGTTATCCTGGCTGGTCGACGCAACGATAGGCATAACCGAGTGGCTTCAAAGCATTTTCAACCTGAAATTTGCCCATTATTTCAAGCGCAGGATCTGCGAAAAAGCCATGGAGGCCGACTATCGGGACATTGAAAACCCCGATTTTCTGGACAGCATCGAGCGTGCCATGGACGCCGCATACTACGGGCTCTCCCAGACGCTGTTTGCGGATCTTGCCGTAACCTTGCTGAAGCTCGCGTTTCTTTTTGCAACAATTTCCGTGCTGAACGTCTGGATCGCATTGGGAGCTTTGGCGCTGGTCGTTGGGCTGTATTTCATAAACCGAAAAGCCGCCGAAGTAAACCACAAATTCGAGATGGAGCGTTCCCCTCATAAAAGAAAAGCCGGGTACGCTGAGGAAACCATGCTGGATCTCCGGGCATCCAAGGACATCCGCCTTTTCGGGGCAAAAAATATGTTCTTTCAGAAATACAGAGATGCCTCCGAAGCTGAGATCGGCATAATCCGCCGGCAAAACCGATATAACCTGCTCATCGCATTGATAAGAGTGCTTATAAACGGTGCGGCCATATGCGGAATGTACGTTTATCTGATCTTCCGCTACGATGCCGGGCTTGTGCTTATCAGCTCATTCACGATGTATATTGCGGCCTTTTCACAGCTTTACGGATCTGTGGACGACCTTTTCCGTGTACTTATAGACTTCCGTGAGTCCAGCATCAACCTGAGACGGGTAGAAGAGCTTTTTGACTGGGCCGTTACCGTCGGCAACGGCCGGGGAGAGAGCTTTGACGAAGAGCTGAGAACCGTTCAATTCGAAAACGTGACCTTCACCTATCCCGGACAGGACAGTCCGGCAATCGAAAACCTCAGCCTCCGCCTGGGCGCAGACGAACGTGTGATCCTCGTGGGTGAAAACGGCGCAGGAAAGACCACCGTTGTGAAGCTTCTTCTGCGGCTTTACGACGTGGACAGCGGAAGGATACTCGTCAACGGAAAAGATATCCGCACGCTTAACTATAGGGACTATATTTCCCATTTTGCACCGGTCTTCCAGGACGTGTGGCTTTTTGCCTATTCCGTCAGAGACAATATCACCTTCGGCCGTCCTACGGACGAAGTCCGGCTCAGTGCGGCATTGGACTTTGCCGGGCTGAACAGGGTGTTTGACGGAGGCGAAGCGACCGTAGACAGCTTCTGCGGAATGGATTTCGATGAGGCCGGTATCAATTTTTCCGGCGGCGAACAGCAAAAGCTCTGCATTGCCCGCGCTGTGTACCGCGATGCCGACGCACTCATCATGGACGAGCCAAACTCGGCGCTGGATGCTCTCTCGGAAAAAGAGCTTTCCGATAATCTCCGTGCCCTTTCTCAGGAGAAAATGCTGTTGCTTATCTCCCACAGGCTGTCTATGAGCCGCTTTTGCAACCACATAGCCGTTCTTGAGAACGGAAGGCTCGTTGAGGAAGGAGATCACAGTACCCTTCTTGAAAAAAACGGAAGCTATGCAAAGCTCTACCTCGCCCAGGCAGAACAGTATATCTGACCTCTGAACACAATCAAAATGCGCCCCGAAAGCATTATGCCCGGGGCGCATTTACTAAAGGAGCATTTTTCATGAAAAGAAAATTACCGGTAACCATTCCTCCTCCGTTCCGTTCAGTTTTTTTCTACGCACTTCCTTCGGCGTGTATTTCTGCCGACCCAAGCCAAACAGAGTGGTTTCACATGAATTATCTGGACTTTTACGGCTACAAGAACACCGTTAACGCCGACAGATATGAATTCAGATTTGCAGATTCGGTTTCATACGTTGACAGGGGTCTTCACTCAAACACGGCGGTGGCAATTGACCGCTACGACCTTTCGCGTTTCTCCTGCAAAGATATTATTGAATTTATCACGAACAGCATTGACACCTACAACTACGTTATCCTGTATTTGGATGAGAGCCGACTTTTCAACAGTCCATTCTCCGAAGGTTTCCACGAATATCTCGTATACGGCTACGATTCAGAGCAAAGGATTCTGTATCTGCTCGGCATGAACAGCAACGAAGACTATTCTGAAATTATTTATTCCTATGACATCATAACCGATGCATACGAATCAATGTGCTCAAGCGGAGAACACGGAAGGATTCTTTATCGGCTCTGTGTAACAAACAGATACTCCTCTTTGGCCGGCGGAGAAAGCAGGTATTTTTCTCATCTGATCACCAGAAAATTTGATGAAGAAGTCTTCGTAAACAAAATCAGAACTTATCTCTCGGGCAAGATATCTCATGGTGAAGTGACCATCCTCAACAGCACTATAAACCCAACTATCGCATGCGGCATCCAAACCTACGACCTGTTTGAACGATATCTGAATGAAATAAAGGACGGTTCAGGAAACTACGAATATAACGTTCCGTTCTTTTTTGAGGACCACAAACAGGCACTGTATGCCAGGCTTGTATTTGCCTATAAAAAAACGTCACGTAGCGTCTACCTGAAAACAGCAGAAAATTTCCGCGAGACAGTAATGGCATCTCAGGCCATCAAAAATCTTCATCTTATCGGCATAAACAGCAACTCACGGAATACCGGGCGGATTATCTCATTGGTTCAGAAAACGAGAGCGGCAGAGGCATTGATCCTTAAGGATATCTGAGCAAAAACACGGCGCTCTGCCTGCAATTGGTGCACGCTGAAATACAATTGGTGCACAGATTACGGACTGCCCCTTTGTTTTGTGGTATAATATCCTCGTGAAAGGAGCTGATCCGTCCTCCATGAAAAACGAAAAGAAAAAACCGCCCTATTCCATACTGTCCAACACCTTCTGGACCTGGCGAAATCTTTTCCGATACGCCCCGGCGGCCCTTTGTATCTGCATTGTGCAGATCCCCCTCAGCATTGCCGCAAGCTATATCGGCATACGTCTGCCCGCTCTGGTGGTGGAAAAGGTCACAGAGGGAGCAGATCTGAAAGAAGCGCTTTTTCACGTCGGCCTGGTGATCGCGGCGCTGTTTGTCTGCGCCTCGGCAAAGAAGCTTCTTGAGTCGGCAAAGACCATGTCCATCTCGAAATATCAGATGCTCATGTTCTCCCGCTGGAGAAGAAAATACATGGGCTGTCTTTACCAGACCGCAGAGAAAAAATCCGTCCGCGACCTGGCAGAGCGGGCTGAGAGGACCTTGCAGACCTGGAACGGAGTCTGCCCCATAACGGACACGGTAAGCTCCTGTTTTTCCCTTATTGAAAGCGTGCTGTGTTATCTGCTCTTCGGCTCCATGGTGACGATGATAAGCCCCTGGCTTTTGCCCATCCTGACCGTTGCTCCGGCGGTAAACTGGCTCTGCGCACGGGCGTACAGCAAATGGGAGTATTCCCAAAGGGCTGTTTCCGTTGATCTGGACTCAAAAATGCGTTACGTTGCCTCTGCCGCCGGTGAATTCCGGGCTGCAAAGGACATTCGCATATACGGCCTTTCCCAATGGCTTTGCGAGCTCTGGAAGGATATTTTCACGAAAAAACAGCGCCACAACAACAAATACATCTGGCGCGAGGCTCTCTCACGCATGGCAGACCTTGCCGTCATCCTTCTCCGGGACAGCGCGGCATATATTCTGCTGATCACAATGTTCACCCGCGGCCAGCTGACCCCGGCGGAGTTCGTGCTCTATTTTGCGGCAGTCTCCTCCTTTGCGGGGTGGCTGGGGGGAATTATTAACCATTTCACAAAGCTTCGCAGCGCGAGCTACTCCCTTTGCGACTTCAGAGAATACGTCTCCCTTCCTGACGAAGAGGGCAACGGCACAGCCCGGGTGGAAGAGCTTTCCTCTCTGCCCCCGGAGATAAAATTTGAAAACGTCACCTTCCGCTACGACGGCGCCGCCGAGGACACTCTCCACGGCATCGACCTCACCCTTCACCCCGGAGAAAAGCTTGCCATAGTCGGCCTTAACGGTGCGGGCAAGACCACCATGGTAAAGCTGCTCTGCGGACTTTACCGTCCCACCGCAGGCTCCGTCACCGTGGCCGGACACCCCACCACGGACTTCGTGCGAAAAGATCTCTACAGCCTCTTTTCCCCGGTGTTCCAAAACGTCCGCACGGCGTTTTTCACCCTTGCAGAGACGATCTCCGGAAAATCTGCGGAAGATACCGACCTTGCCCGGGCAGAAAACTGCGCCATACGCGCAGGGCTGAAAGAAAAGATAGCCTCCCTGCCCCTTGGCATAAACACTCCCCTTGACAAACAGGTGAACAAAAACGCAACGGAGCTTTCCGGCGGCGAGGCACAGCGGCTCATGCTGGCCCGGGCGCTGTACAAGGATGCGCCGGTGCTGATTCTGGACGAGCCCACGGCGGCTCTGGACCCGATTGCCGAAAGTCGGATCTACTCTGAATACAACGAAATGGCAAAAGGCAAAAGCGCCGTGTTCATCTCCCACAGGCTTGCATCCACACGCTTTTGCAACAGAATAGTCTACCTTGAAAACGGCCGCATTGCCGAAGAGGGCTCCCACGAGGAGCTTCTTGCCCTGGGCGGAAAGTACGCCCATCTTTTTGAGGTGCAAAGCAGCTGGTACAGGGAGGATATTTCCGGAAAGGAGGCTGAGGAAAAATGAAGCTTTCCGAACACCTTTCGATCTACCTCAGATCCATTAAAATGACCCTGGGTGCCAGCAAAAAATTCATGTTCTGCATTTTCGCAGACGAGGTCCTCTCTGCCGTTATGCCCTACGTTCCCGTCTGGTTTTCCGCCCGACTTGTGGACGGGCTTATTGCGGGGGACTCTGCAGACACCCTTGTGCTTCTGGCCGTGGCAGGAGTTTTTCTCACCTTTGCAATCTCCACCCTCCGAAACTTCATCACCTCCGTGGAGAGCATGGCAGAATACGACGTTTACACTCTCGAACGCTGGAGCTACTCAAAAAAGGCCCTTGAAATGGCCTACGAGAGCATAGAGGACAGGGAGACAAAGCACCTTCTCGAGCGCATCAAAAAAGAGACCCAGACCGGTTGGAACCGGTTTTACCTCTACCGCAGTTACCGGGAAATAACCTTTTCCGTCACCCAGATCCTGGCCGGCATCGGCATGAGCGCAAGCTTTTTTGCCCTCTCTTCTTTTTCCCTCTGGGGAAAGCTGGGGCTTGTGGCCCTGTTTGCCGCAACCGTTGCCGTTAATATGTTCACAGAAAACAAGGTTCAGGCCTCGAAGAACAGGTTTTGGGAATCTGCCATCGACATGAACGTCCTCGACGACAAATGCTCAAGCTTTATCAAGGACTACACCTCCGGAATGGACATCCGCCTTTACGGCATGGAGGACAATCTGGACACCATAATGTACTCCTGCGACAGAAAATTCGGCATGGAGGGCGCAAAACAGCGCATGAAGGAAAGCCTTATGAAGCTTCCCTCGGACTTCATGCTCCAGGGGCTGAAACTTGCCCTTTACGCCGTGCTTATCTCTGCGGCGCTTCTCGGCGAGGTCAGCGTGGGCTCGATTGCAAAGTACGTTTCCTGCGTAATTCTGGTTTTGGGCGCGTTTAACGAGCTTGCAAGAATACTCACCATAACCGCCACTAACAACCACTATCTGAAGCGGTACTTCTCCTATTTCGACATTCCAAACAATATGTACCAGGGCTCTCTCACCGTTGAAAAGCGAGACGACGCCGAATACGACGTTGAGTTTGAAAACGTAAGCTTCAAATACCCCGGAAGCGAGACTTACGCTTTGAAAAACGTGAGCCTTAAATTCCGCGTGGGACAGAAGCTTGCAGTGGTGGGAGAAAACGGAAGCGGAAAGACCACCTTCATAAAGCTCCTCTGCCGTCTCTACGACCCAACCGAGGGTCGCATACTGCTCAACGGCGTGGACATCAAAAAATACGACTACGACGAGTATATGTCCATTTTCTCCGTTGTTTTCCAGGATTTCCGGCTGTTCTCCTTCACTCTGGGGCAGAACGTTGCCACCGCATCGAATTACGACCCCGAAAAAGTCACCGACGCCCTGGAAAAATCCGGCTTTTCCCAAAGGCTTTCTGAGCTTCCCCACGGGCTGGACACTTATCTTTACAGGGACGTCTCCGACTCCGGAATCGAGCTCTCCGGCGGCGAGGCTCAAAAGATCGCCCTTGCCCGCGCGCTGTACAAAAACGCGCCGTTCCTTGTGCTGGACGAGCCCACAGCCGCCCTTGACCCCCTCTCCGAGGCCGAGATCTACGCCCGGTTCAACGAGATCGCCGGCATAAGAACCGCCATCTACATTTCCCACAGGCTCTCCTCCACCCGTTTCTGCGACGATATTCTGGTCTTCCACAACGGAAACGTCATTCAGCGCGGCAGCCACGACGAGCTTGTCTCGTCCAACGGAAAATACGCCGAGCTCTGGAACGCCCAGGCACAGTATTATAAGTAAAGAAAACTATTCTAAGGCTCCCTCTTTGAGAGGGAGCCTTAGAATTTTGCCTGAAAAGATAGGATAGTGCTAAAAATAAAAGCACGTACCCAAGGCTCCCTCTCCGAGGGAGCTGGATCGGCCAAAGGCCGAGACTGAGGGAGTGAATGCACCGGCTTAGAAAAAGAACCCTCTTTTGTCTTCCAACAAAAGAGGGTTCTTTTTCAATGAAATTTGCCCTGCGGGCAAGTGAAATCGCTTCGCGATGAAATATTTTCTTCGTAAATGTGAAATATTCGCTGACGCGAATGTGGGCAAATTCATCTCAAATCGCCCTACCGCAATTATTCATTATTCAATATTCATTTGTTCCCACGCATCATCCCGCTTGCCTCCTGGCAATACCGTTTCACACATTCATCGCAGCAAAAAGCCCCCCTTGCCTAAAGGGGGGTAGGGGGGATTCCGTAAGCCCTTCCCCGGCAATACCGTGCCGAAGGCAACGTTTGCGGGAGGCTGATAGCCTCCCCTACGGGCGCAAATGTAAACCGCGAGCCGTAGGGGCAGATATCATCTGCCCGCCGGAGGAACTCGCGTATCATCCCGGTTGCCCTTCCCGGCGACATCGTGCCAAAGGCAGCCTTTTCCGGACGCCCCAGGAGGGGCGTCCCTACGGGCAAACAGATAAACCGAACACCGTAGGGCGGGGGCTTGCTCCCGCCGAAACGTTTGGGGATTCCCTACAGGCAGAAAGGTAAACCGCGAGCCGTAGGGGCGAACTGCGTTCGCCTGTTTTGCGTATGCCCGTAAAGATAGGAGTACCCAAGGCTCCCTCTCCGAGGGAGCTGGATCGGCCAAAGGTCGAGACTGAGGGAGTGAATGCACCGGCGTATCATCCCGCTTGCCTCCCGGCAATACCGTGCCGATGGTAACGTTTGCGGGAGGCTGATAGCCTCCCTACTAATTATAAAAGTATGCACCCCACAAGGCTTCCCCTTGTAGGGGGAGCTGTCGAGCGAAAGCGAGACTGAGGAGGTGGAGCTTGCGAAGACGTGGTTGTTCGACATTGTGCCAAAGGCGACCTCCGTGCCCCCTCCGCCCCTGCGGGGCACCTCCCCCGAGAGGGGGAGGTTTATTTTATATGCCTGTAAAGATAGGATAGTGCTAAAAATAAAAGCACGTACCCAAGGCTCCCTCTCCGAGGGAGCTGGATCGGCCAAAGGCCGAGACTGAGGGAGTGAATGCATCGGCGTATCATCCCGGTTGCCTTTTCCGGCGACATTGTGCCGAAGGCGACGTTTGCGGGAGGATGATAGCCTCCCCTACGGGCGTAATGCGCCGCTGTTCGATACCGTGCTAAAGCCCCCCTTGCCTAAAGGGGGGTAGGGGGGATTCCGTAAGCCTTCCCCGGCAACACCGTGCCGATGCCAACGTTTTCCGGACGCCCCGGGAGGGGCGTCCCTACGGGCTCTCCCCGCAACATTGTGCCGACGGCAACGTTTGCGGGAGGCTGATAGCCTCCCCTACGGGCACGAAGACCAACCTCGTACCGTAGGGCGGGGGCTTGCTCCCGCCGAAACGTTTGGGGATTCCCTACAGGCAGAAAGGTAAACCGCGAGCCGTACGGGGCGAACTGCGTTCACCTGTCTTGCGCGTCCTCCCGTCCCCACCCTTGACCAGCCTGTGTTTTCCGTTGCAAAACACAGGCTTTTGTGCTATAATCAAAAAAATAATCACTTGATCTTTTATCGGGAGGTGTGACTATGAACACCGAAAGCATTAAGCATGAATTTATATCCCCTTCTGCACAATACAGAGGTAAGCCATTTTGGTCCTGGAACGGCGAGCTCAGAGGGGAAGAGCTTGTCCGCCAGGCCGGAATTATGAAAGAAATGGGTCTGGGCGGGTTTTTTATGCACTCCAGAGCCGGACTTATTACGGAATATCTGGGGGAAGAGTGGTTTGACCTTATAAACGAGGTGGCAGATGCCGCCGAGGCAATGGGAATGGAAGCCTGGCTCTACGACGAGGACCGCTGGCCCTCGGGTTCTGCGGGGGGCAAGGTCACCGTGGACGAGCAGTACCGCATGAAGTCCCTCTACGTTTACGAGTCTGCTCCCGAAAAGTTCACGCCCCGGGAAAACACCGTTTCCGTCTTCGTTGCAAAGATGAACGGGCTCGACCTTTGGACCTACGCTCCCGTTGATGCGGACGAAAACAGCATTTCTGCCCGCATTGCAGAGCTCTCCCCCAAGGCCGAAAACGAGCCCGGAGAGTGGAAGGTTCTGTGCTTTGCCATCGTTCCGGACGCACCCGACTCAAACTACAACGGCACAACCTATATCGACACAATGAGCCTCAAAGCCACCCGGCGCTTCATTGAGCTCACCCACGAGGAATATAAAAAGCACTGCGGCGACAGACTTGGCCGCTCTATCAAGGGCATCTTCACCGACGAGCCCCACCGGGGCAAGCTTTTCGACAGCGCCTACGAGGCCGACGGGGTAAAGATATGCGGCGTTTGCTGGACGGACGATATCTTCGCTGAGTTTGAAAAGCGCTACGGCTTCGACCCCCTGCCCATCCTTCCGGAGCTTTTCTACCGTCTCCGCGGGGAAAAGGTTGCTCCCGTCAAGCTTTTCTACGTTGACCTTGCAAACGACCTGTTCCTCGAGCGCTTTGCAAAGCCCATTAACGCCTGGTGCGAGGAAAACGGCATTATCTTCACAGGCCACGTTCTCCACGAGGACAGCCTTATGAACCAGACCGTTCCCCACGGCTCGGTTATGCGTTTTTACGAGCACATGGGATACCCCGGCATCGACTGCCTGGGCGGCGACAACAGGTGCTACTGGATAGCAAAACAGCTCTCCTCCGCCGCCCGTCAGCTGGGCAAAAAGTGGCTGCTCAGCGAGCTTTACGGCTGCTCCGGCTGGCCGTTCAACTTCAAGGGACACAAGGCAATTGGCGACTGGCAGGCGCTTTTCGGCATAAATCTCCGCTGCCCCCACCTTTCCTGGTACACAATGGAGGGTGAGTCCAAGCGCGACTACCCCGCCTCCATACTCCACCAGTCTCCCTGGTACCCCGACTATTCCACGGTCGAGGACTATTTTGCCCGTTTCGGTCTGGTCATGTCCCAGGGCGAGGCGGATTGCGACGTGCTTTTGCTCAATCCCATTGAGTCCGTCTGGTGCCAGGCATATGCCGGCTGGTCAAACTGGATCTTCAACAATTCCCCGGACATTGCCCCCTTTGAAGAGCGCTATGCCCGTACCTTCCACATGCTCGCCGGAAACCAGATAGACTTCGACTACGGCGAGGAACAGATGATGGCCCGCATGGGCTCTGTGGAAACCGACGCTTCCGGCGAAGCTGTGCTGAAGATCGGCAAGGCATCCTATAAAACCGTTATCGTCACCAACATGATAACCATCCGACCCTCAACACTTGACCTTCTGGAGCGCTTTACTGCTCTCGGCGGCAAGGTGATCTTTGCAGGCTTCGTCCCCGAATACGAAAACGCCATCAGATCCTCCCGCCCCGCAGAGCTTGCAAAGAAGAGCATCTGCACCGGATTTGACGAGGCTGAGCTGGTATCTGCCGTGCGGAGCGCCTCAAAGGCCCTCGTCTCCGTTGGCGCCGCCGACGGCAAGACCGAAAAGGCGGTCTTTGCCCAGGTGAGAAAGAATTTTGCCGGCGACGGATACGCCGTTGTAATTTTGAACACCGACAAGGACAACGCCAAATGCGGCCTCACTCTCCGCCTTTCCGCTCCCGCCGGGCTGAAGCTTTCCCAGTGGGACATGGAGACCGGCAAACGCTACGCTGCCGACAGCCTTTGCTCCTTTGAAAACGGCGTTTACAGTATCTGCGCCGACCTTGCGGCCGGGGGTACGCGCTGTTTCGTGCTGACAGGCGAGGCCGAAGAGCTTCCCCCCGTTGAAGCCTATTCAACCATCTACACTGGCACCGTGACCGGAGAATTTGACTTCACCGCCTCAGAAAAGAACGTCTGCGTTCTGGATTGGGTCAGATGGAGCTTCAACGGCGGCGAAGAGAGCGCCGAAGAAGAGGTCCTCCGGGCTGACCGCCACATCCGCGACACTCTCGGCCTTGAGCACCGGGGCGGCGGAATGCTCCAGCCATGGTACTCAAAGCTCAACGACACAAAGCAGTACGGCAGGCTCCACCTCTCTTACGAATTCTTTATAGACGAGCTCCCCTCCGGTGAAGTTTTCCTTGCAGGCGAGCGTCCGGAGCTCAACAATTTCTGCATAAACGGCGTTCCCCTCACCGCCACGGGCATAAACGATTTCTGGATAGACGACTGCTTCAAGAAAATGCCTGTGCCCGCCTCTGCCCTCAGAGCCGGCCGCAACGAGGTCACCGCAGACGTGACCTTTATGCGCACCACAAACGTTGAAGCAATCTATCTCGTTGGCAACTTTGGCGTTGAGCTGGACGGCACAAAGCGCACGCTCACCCCCATGCCCGAAAAGCTTGGCTGCTGTGACCTCGCAGACCGCCGTATGCCCTTCTACACCGGCGCGGTCACCTACCGGATCAATCCCGGGGATTACGGGCATATCGACTTTGAAAAGGCAGACCGAATCGTCCTCTCGCCTGTGGACCACGTTGGCGGCTGTGCCAAGGTAAGTGCCCTTGGAAAGACCGTCGTTTTGGGCTGGGAGCCCTACGAGGCCGACGTTACCGAGGCCTTCCGCAAAAAAGCCCCCATCGACGTCACCGTGGTCGGCACGAGACGGAACGTTTTCGGACCCCTGCACCAGTATCCCACCCTTGCAGGTGGATGCGGCCCCGGAGATTTCGTCACCCAGGGCGAATGGTGGACAGACAGCTACAGCCTCATCCCCTCCGGTCTACGCGGCTTTGCAATTAAGGCACAGATCAAAAAACAAGGAGAAAACAGATGAACAAAGCTCTTGTTTTCCAGCTTAACAGCGGCTGGCTCCTCACAGACGGAAACGTCTCGGACAGCCCGGAATTTCACACAAACGGCATCCCCCGGGAAAACGCCGTAAACGCCGACCTGCCCTGTATGACCCATATGTACATCAAGGATCACGTGGGCATTTCCTGGTACGAAAAAGAATTCGAGCTCCCCGCCCTTCCGGACGAAAACAGCCTCGCTCTGCTCTGCTTTGAGCAGGCCATTTTCCGCACCGAGGTCTCGGTGAACGGCAGGCTTGCCGGAGTTCACGTGGGCGTTGAAGACCCCTTTTATTTCGACGTTACAGAGCTTCTCATCCCCGGCAAAAACCGCATAACCGTGCGCACCTCAAAACCCCACGATATTCCCGTTGACGGCTACACCTTTGACGAGATCCCCCACAGAAACCAGACGACCCGTGGGCTGTTCCCCGGAATGTGCTACAACGAATCCGGCATATCCGGTGAGGTCTGTCTGAAATATCTCCCCCGGGTGTATATCGACGATCTCTTTCTCTGTCCCAACGTTGACACCGGGGAGATCGACGTTCAGATCACCGCCGTCAACGCCCTTGGCGAAAACACGGAGGCCGGTCTTGCACTTGGCGCTCGTCTTTCCCCCTCCGGAGAGACCGAGGCCGAAGCCACCCTCTCTCTTAGCCTCGTTCCCGGCGAAAACACCTTCAAGACCTCTCTGAAGCTTCAAAACGTCCGCCTTTGGGACACCGCCGACCCCAATCTCTACGCCGTCACCGCAGAGCTTTTCTCCGCCGCCGGAGTCCACTCTGCCGCAAAGAATTGCGGCTTCCGCACCTTTACCGTGGGCGAGGACGGGTATTTTTACCTCAACGGACGGCGAATTCTGCTCCGCTGTTCCCACACAGGCAACGCCATGCCCGAATCCACCCACACTGTCTCCCGGGACAGGGAGCTTTTGAGAAAGGATTTTCTCATGGCAAAGGCCACGGGCTTCAACGCCATACGCTATATTTCCGGCGCCGCCCTGCCAATTCAGCTGGACGTCTGCGACGAGATCGGCCTTATGATCTACGTTGAGCCCCTTGCCTCCTGGAAGACCGCCAACGGCCCCCACGCCGTGGATATCTACCGCCACGATCTGCTCTCCATGATAAAACGGGACAGAAGCCACCCCTGCATTACCGTATGGGGGCTTTTGAACGAGCATTTCCGAACCGAGCCCTACAACGAGGTCTTCGATGCGGCGGTAAACAGCCTTGCCGATATCCGCAGGCTGGACGGCTCGAGGCTCGTTATACTCTCCAGCGGCCGCTGGGACAACAGGGCCGACGTGGGCTCCTACAGCAACCCCGGCAAAACAGAATGGGAATTTGGCTGGGGAATGGACGGTGACGCCGGATACACCGACGACCGGGACGGCGACCTTGGGGACGTTCACTTCTACCCCTATACCATCCCTCTCAGAAAAGACACCTGCGAGAGAATGCGAACCTTCGGCGCCAAGGGGAACAAGCCTGTTTTCATCTCCGAAAGCGGCGTTGGCAGTGCCTTGGACACGGTTTCCGTCCTCCGCTACTACGACCGTCCCGGTACGATCGACTTTGCCCCCGACATTCAGCTCTACAAAAAGATGAACGACCGCTTCCTTTGGGATATTGAGCGCTACGGCTTTGCAGACTGCATACCCTTCCCCTCTGCCCTCATGGACAAGAGCATGGAAAACCACGTTTACTACCGTGAACAGGCCTTTGACCAGCTCCGCGCAAACCCCAGAGTCTGCGGCATAAGCCTCACCGGACTTCTTGACCACAGTACCTGCGGCGAGGGGCTCTGGACGATATACCGCACCTTTAAGCCCGGCATTGCGGACGTTCTGCAGAACGGGTTTGCCCCCCTGCGCTGGTGCGTTTTCCCCTCTGCCCCCGCAGTTTTCTCCGGTGACCCCGTGGGCTTTGAAGGGAAGCTGGCCTCAGAGGACATTCTCATTTCAGGCAAGACCTATTCCTCCATCGCCGGAATTACAGATCAAAACGGAAATCCCATAGACGTCCGCAAATACAGCTTCACCCCGACGGACGAAGAGGTTAAAACCATGGTCATTCCCGTTTTCAACGAGGAATGGTCCACCGAAAGCCTTGCCCCGGGAAAATACACCTTTAAGGCCGAGCTTCTCTCCGGCGGACTTGCCGTCTGCGGCACAAAGAGCTTCTACGTTCTGGAAAAAGCCGCCTCCCGAACCCACAGAAGGGTCTGCACCTACGGCCTCACCCCCGAACAGGAAGCCCTTCTTGCCGACCTGGGCTTTGAGGTACGCGGCCTTGAGAGCTATTCCGGGGACGGAGTTATCCTCTGCGGAACTGTGGACGAAAAGGGACTTGGGCTAATCGGTGAAAAGCTCAGCCTTGGTGCAACGGTCGTCGCCGCAAGGGCGGCATCTGAAAACGACCGTTCCCACGAGCTTCTCCCCGAGGCTCGCCGCCCCGGGGTCAACCGCGAAAGCGACTGGCTCTACCACAGAGAGAGCTTCTTCCGCCCCGGCTGTGAGCTGTTCGAGGGTATGCGCACCGGTCTTGCAGACGCTCTGCTCTACACGGGCGTCATCTCCGGCAACCACCTTGTGGGAAGGGACTCCTCCCTCCCGGACGACACCCACGCCTTTGCCTTTGCAACGGGCTACCCCAACGGCGAGGGCTACCTCGGCGGATTTAAGCTGGGAACTTACGTCCTCGATAAGGGCAGGCTGGTTCTGAACTCCTACGATATTCTGGATTCCGCCGCCACGGTCCCTTACGCAAGGCAGCTTCTTGTAAACCTGCTGGACAAGGCATAAAAAAACGGCTAAAACAAAAAGCTTCACGGTTAGCGTGTTCTCCGTTAAGGAGAACACGCAGTCAAATCCGTCTTCGACGGATGAAATCCACCTCTGGTGGATGAAATCGCTTTCGCGATGAAATCCTGCTTCGCAGGGTTGTATTTAGCGGATTTGATTTCATCCAAGGACTTGTCCTTGGATTTCATCTGAACGAAGTGAAGATTTCATCATTGCCGTGCAACGATTTCATTAAACTGACAGAAAAAGAGAGAAAAGGTCTCCTTGGGCACAATGTCGCCGGGAAAGGTAGCAGGGATGATACGCCAAACGGGCGAACGCAGTTCGCCCCTACGGTGTACGGCTTACCTTTCTGCCCGTAGGGGAGGATTCCATATCCTCCCCTAACGTTTCGGCGGGAGCAAGCCCCCGCCCTACTCTTATCGGAGTATCACGCAACTCTATTCGCCTGACGGCGAGTTATATTGCTACGCAGTGGTATTTGCTTCGCAAGTTGTTGGCGAATAGAATAACACGCTGACGAGTGGTTAGCATATCACTTATCAGACAAAAAGAATATTTGAAATGTAGGGACGCCCCTCCCGGGGCGTCCGGAAAAGGTCTCCTTGGGCACAATGTCGCCGGGAAAGGTAGCAGGGATGATACGCCAAACGGGCGAACGCAGTTCGCCCCTACGGTGTACGGCTTACCTTTCTGCCCGTAGGGGAGGATTCCATATCCTCCCCAAATGTTTCGGCGGGAGCAAGCCCCCGCCCTACTCTTTTCGGAGTATCACGCAACTCTATTCGCCTGACGGCGAGTTATATTGCTTCGCAGTGATATTGCTACGCAGTGATATTTGCTTCGCAAGTTGTTGGCGAATAGAATAACACGCTGACGAGTGGTTAGCATATCACTTATCGGACAAAAAGAATATTTGAAATGTAGGGACGCCCCTCCCGGGGCGTCCGGAAAAGGTCTCCTTGGGCACAATGTCACCGGGAAAGGTAGCAGGGATGATACGCCAAACGGGCGAACGCAGTTCGCCCCTACGGTGTACGGCTTACCTTTCTGCCCGTAGGGGAGGATTCCGTATCCTCCCCAAACGTTCCGGCGGGAGCAAGCCCCCGCCCTACTCTTAACGGAGTATCACGCAGCTCTATTCGCCTGACGGCGAGTTATATTGCTTCGCAGTGATATTGCTACGCAAGTTGTTGGCGAATAGAATAACACGCTGACGAGTGGTTAGCATATCACTTATCAGACAAAAAGAATATTTGAAATGTAGGGACGCCCCTCCCGGGGCGTCCGGAAAAGGTCTCCTTGGGCACAATGTCGCCGGGAAAGGTAGCAGAGATGATACGCCAAACAGGCGAACGCAGTTCGCCCCTACGGCTCACGGTTTACCTTTCTGCCCGTAGGGGAGGATTCCATATCCTCCCCAAACGTTTCGGCGGGAGCAAGCCCCCGCCCTACTCTGTAAAAAAAAGCTCCACGGAAAACCGTGAAGCTTTTTTTGTTATAGATAGGTTTACAGCTCAAGAAGCTGTTTTAAGGAGCCGCCGTCGCGGTAGAGGTCGTCTATCATGATATGGGCCCAAATGCAATGGCGAGGACCCTTTTTCTCCACGCCGGAGAAGTGGATACGGCCGTTCATGCACAGCTTGCCGACAGCATACCAGGAGAGGTTGGGGTCGCCCTCAACATCGAAGACGATCTCCTTCTTTTCCCCGGGCTCCAGGGTGACGGGGGTGCACAGCGGGCCGATCTTTGCCGCGCCGAAGGGGTTAAAGCCGTCCATATCGCCCCAGGACTCGATGGGAGAAGCCATGAGAAGCTCGCCGCGGAGGGTCTGGGAGGTGGGGTTCTCAACGGTGGCCTTGAGCACGCCGTCGGTGTAGGAAAGGGTGAACTCGGGATCGAAATAGCCAACCTCGAACACGTCGCAGAACACCTGACCGTCAACACCGTAGACCAGACGGACGATGCCCTTGGCATCCTCCGAAGGCTTGGTGAAGGTCACGGGGTAGACCGCGTGGGCACCGGGCGCGAGATCGTACTCGAAGGTCTCGGCAGAGGCGCTCCATCCCTCGGGAAGCTCAAGCTTTAATACGCCGGAGGCGGAAACGTCCACGTGGTTGTTTGCAACGGAGACCTCGGTGCAAATGTGCAGACCGTCGGGCTCGGAGGGGTTGCGGCTGATAACTGCGGCAACCGCCATATAGCCCATTGCCATGGAGCCAAGGTCGTGCTCCCAGGTGCGGATGTAGGTGGGCTCGGTGAGCTCGCGCTCTGCACCGATGACCGCGCCGGTCTGGGCAGAAACCTCTGCAGGCATGAGGCGGACGGTGTCTATCATGTGGGGAGTAAGGCTGAGGGTGAGCTCTTTGCCCTCGGGTGCAAGGGGCTCGTTGCCCTCTTCCAGCATATCGGTGCGGAAGGCAGAGGCAATATCAAAGCAGGCAGAGAGCTTCGTCTCGCCGGAAACGCCGTTGGGCTCGAAGCATCTCACGGTAACGCCGCGGTCAAGGGCAGAGCCAAACTCGCCCTTCATGGAGGCCATGGGTGTGCCACCAAGCTTGAAGGCGGTGACGATGGCGTCGCCCTCGGACTTCATAAAGCTCATTTTTGCGGGAAGCTTTCCCTCGCCGCTATTACCGGGAACGATGGCAAAGAGGGGGTCGTTGAGCTCAAGAGCTCTGCGGTAGATCTGAGCTTCGCGGTAGCTCTCTCTGTGGGGAAGGAGGCTGTAGCGGAAGATATGGCTCTTTCTTTCGGGAACCAGCTTGCTTCCGGTGTTGGTATTGCCAACGTTGCCGTAGAACTCGGCGGTGTGGAACAGCATAAGGTTCAGCATTCCGCCCTTTTCAACACTGCAGGCGATGTTGCCGGTGTTGAGCAGAGCAATACCGTAGTCCTCGCAGACCCCGGCGCTCTCGCCCAGAACGTTTTCAAGGTCGATAAATCTGCCGGCCTCACAGGCAAGGGCGATCTTTTCGGCAAATGCGGCGGAGCATTTTTCACAGCCGGAAACAACCAGGAACACGTCGATGGGCTTGTTCCATGCATTGTCGCTGTCCCGCAGGAAGAGAACGGCGGTGCCCTTTTCTTCAACTGCCTTTGAAAGATTGGCTCTGACCTTGTCGGATACTCCGGCAAGGAGCTTTTCGGCGTAGATATTGCCGTCTTCTGCGGTGGTGAGTACGATTCGGGTGTCGCTGGTGAGATCCTCGTTAAAGTGGATTATCTGGGAGCCCTCACAGCTCTGCATTCCGTCGGGGAAGACGGTGACAGGAATGGCCTTTTTGGTAAGGGCGAAGAGAAGCTTTTCGGTCTGGGCCTCAAGACTGCCCTCCTTGCGGATGATCTGGGTCATGCCCATGTTGACGGCAGACCTCTTTCCGTTGGTTTCAAACCGGACGGTAACGCTGGGGCCGTAGTCCATCCACTGATTGGCGGGATAGACGGCGCAGTGGGAGAACATGGCAAACCAGTGGGTCTTGAAATCCATGCTTCCAAGGCTTTCGTTTCTCACCTGGGGGGCAAAACGGTCGTCAAACACGGCACGGGCACCCTTGAGGGTGGTGGGGAAGGTGACGCAGAAGAGATCGTCCTCTTCGCGGTAGTCGTCGCATCTGGTGACGAAGTCGATTCTGGGAGATCCGGCGTTGAGGGTTATCTCCTGGGTGACGGGGCTGACGTTTCCAAGGCCGTAGCTCACGGTGAGCTTCTGGTAATCGCCGCACTTTTCGCTCTTCACAGCGGCGTTGAAGCGCTGGGACTCAAGGCGGTGGCCGGTGGTGTAGAACTCGTGCTGAGCCTCCATGCGGTCGTGGGTCTCCTTGAGGGCGATGACCCGGTTGGCAGGGCCGTCGACGGTGAGGTCGATAAGCTCCTTCTTTTCCTTTTTGTCGTAGAGGGAGACGATACCGCCGCCACGCGCCGGGTCAACCTCGATGCGGTAGAACTCGTTTTCGATGATATTGTCCTTGCCCACGGTCGCGGGAGCGCAGACGGAAGCGCCGGGAAGCTCCAGCTCGCCGGGAAGCTCGATCTTTTCCTCACGGCGCAGGGCAAACACAGAATAGCCAAAGGCGGGAGTTTCAGCGGCAAAGCTGATAAGGGCTTCAAACTTACCGTCCTTTTCCCGGCAGGAGACAACGCGGAAACGAACCGAATTGCCCTCAGGGTCGTTGAGAACGTACTTCTCGGGGGCTTCGTCCAGAGCAAGTCTGACGGTGACGTATTCCTTTCTGTCCCAGGTGTGGGGGTTGAAGACCGCAACGGGAATTGCCGCCTCGGGAAGGGCGGCGTTTCCGCCGATGTAGTCTGCGGCTCTTGCCAGAACGTCGGCGGCAAGCTCAACAGCCTCCCGGTATTCTATCATAAGGTCAACGAAGGAGACCTCGTTGTTGGTGCCGGTGATAGAGTCGTGGTGCTGGCCGCAGAGCAGCTGGCGCCATGCCTTGTCAAGTGCCTTTTCGGGGTATTTTGCCCCCATAAGAGCGGCGGCAGAGGCAAACTTTTCTGCGGAGATCAGCAGATTTTCCGCAAGGCGGTTGGCCTGCTTGATCTCGGAACGGGTGAGGGAGGTGCCGATGTGGTAAAGAGACATATCGCGGCTGGTGAATTCAAAGGGAGAGGGCTTTCCGCTTTCGGTAATGCGCTTTTCGTCGTCGAGAAGTGCCTTGCTGATGGTGGAGGGAATGCTGTACTCGGCCTTGTTCACGGTCTCCTCCGTCCAGGAGAGGTCGCCGTCAACGGGATAGCCGGGAACGGTGCCAAGCGCACCGCCGCTGCCCTCGCAAACAGAGAGGTCGTATTTCTGGGAGGTGCCTCTGCCAACGCCGCCGCGGCGGTGGATAAGACTGGTTCCGTCGGGAGAGACGTGGCGGAAGGCGGACTTGAAGCCAAAGATATGCTTGCCCCAGAAAACGCCGGTACATCCGCCCTTTGCGGAGATCTGGCTCATCTGGTTAAAGTGTCCGAAAACGTCGCCGGGGCTGTAAACGTCGCAGATGCGTCCCAGAACGTCCCTGTGGTAAAGCTGGCCGTAGACCATGTTGCGCACGATGCCCTCGGGAGAAGAGGTAAGCTCGTTGGGCTGGTTGTAGAAGCAGTCTGCCTCAGCGTGGCCGTCAACGAATTTTTCCTTGAGGAAATCCCTGTCGTGGGGGTAAATGCTGTAATAGGGGTGGAGATAATCTATCTCAGAGATTATCGCCTTGTAGCGGTCGTCCCGGCGCATCTCGCCCAAAATCTCCCGGAGGATGTATATGGCGCCCATGGCATAAACGCGCTGTTCCTGATGGTAGGTGGTGTCGAAATGGAAGCTGGAGCCGGTGAGTTCCTTTTTCTCGTAAGTGGGCGGTCCGAAGCTTCTCACTTTGAACTCACCCTCGCCCTTTGCGCCAAAGCAGGAGATGCTCACGGGAGCGACGACCTCGCCCGCCTTTTCGGCGGAGAGCTCTGCGCGGACAAGGCGCACCTCTCCGGCCTTCATGGAGCCAAGCTCCACCTTCTGCCAACCGTCGATCTCAACGGTGACGTTGTCCGCATCGGCGTATGCCGCGGCAAAGCAGGGGAATATCTGTCTTGGTGTCTCGTCGCGTTTTGTGTATATCGCGGTGACAGCGGGCTGGGTAAGGCTGACGGGGCCTGCGGTGGCGGAGATGGGCCAGATTGAGCAGTTGGTCATTGAGAGGTCCACCGTGTCGCAGATATAGCCCGGGCGGAGCTTGAAGAGCAAGAGGTTAAGCCCGTCCTCAAAGGTGACGGGAACGAGATTTCCCATGGTGGGAACGCCCTTAACGCGGCCAAAGGGAGTGTCGGAAACAAGCCTGCCGTTGAGGAAAAGGCGGCAGCCGGAGTTTTCGTAGGCGATGACAGCGCGCTTTTTGCCGGAGCATCTGACGTAAACTGCGGCGTAGAAAATGCAGTTTCTCTGTTCGGTCATGTAAAGCGCCTCGTCGCAGGAGGAGTCGCCGTCGTCGGGGTCGAAGCGAAGCATGTTCCACTTATTAAGGCCGGGCTTCCAGACAGGGCTGGCATCTCCCAGATAAGCGTTGTGGCATCTCAGCCCAAGATAGGGGGCAATGCCTGCCTCTCCGCCGTCGGCGGAGAGATAGTCCGGTTCAAGAATAATGTCGCGCTTGTACAGATATTCGGTCTCAAAAGCGCCCTCCGTCTGCATAACGTAGGGTCCAAGCACCATCCAGTCGGTATTGCGGTACTTTGCGGGGTCTCCCGAGGCGCCTGCCGCCTCGATCACGGAAAAGTCGATCTCGCGGATCTCGCCGTGGATTTTATCCTCGTACATAAAATGCGGGTCCTTTCCTTTGTTTTAGCTTTTTTCATTGGATATCTGCGGAATTAATAAAGTAAACGGACATTGAGATATACTCGCCTTTTTCGTCGTCATAGAGGTTTTCATCTCTGTAGACCGTTAGCTCCACCATATCGCCAACGCTGTGGCGGCCTTTCAGGCTCTCGTAGATCAGCACGTCTGTGAGCCTGACCCCATCCAGCTCGGTTATAACATCCCCCGCTCTGAGCCCCATGGCGTAGGAGTGGGAGTTTTGGGCAACCTCCGTCACCGCAAGCCCCTCGGGAAGTCCGTAGGCCTCGGCAATACGCTCCTCCACAAAATAGGCGCTTATGCCAAGACTGGGCACGGGATCCGTCCTGCCGGAGGAGACGGTGTTCACTATTTTTTCGATTATGCCCTTGGCGGTGTTCATGGGCACGGCAAAGCCAAAGCCGGAATAATCTTCACCGAAGGAACAGGTTATTATGCCCACTATCTGGCCGTATTTGTTGATAAGCGGCCCTCCCGCAAAGCCTTCGGCAACGGTTATGTCGCTCTGCATCAGCGCCAGCACCCCGTCTCCCCGGACGATATTCCGGTTTATTGCAGAGACGATGCCGGAGGTGGTCGTACCCATAAGGGCAAGGTCGTAGGGCGTGCCGATGGCAACCACCCTGTCGCCAACGCGAACGGCGTCGGAATTTCCGAAGACGGCGGCGTCAAGCCCCGTGGCATCTGCCTTGATAACGGCAATGTCCGAGGAGAGATCCATGCCCACAAGGCTGGCCTCGTATCTGCCCCCGTCCCGGGTGCAGACGATCACCGAGTTCACCCAGCGCAAAGGCTCCGCCGAGGTGACGATGAACCCGTCCTCGGTCATGACCACACCGGAAACCACGGAATAGCCGTTCATGCCGGAGACCATTACCGCCACCACAGAGGGATTCACCTGCTCTGCGATAACGTCCACGGTGAGCTCCCCCGGGTTTTCCACGGGGGTGACGGACATGGGCGGATCGCTGAGGTCAAGGTCAAGACCCTCGTCCGTGACCACCGGAACGTTGGAGCCGGCGGTCTTGAAGGGGTCTTCGGCAGTATCTCCGAAGACAAAGGAAAACTTGCCGTCGTGGCTTACCAGCATGCCCCGGGAGACCACCACGAGACAAAGGGTTATGATGACCAAAAGCGCAGAGGCCACAATGGCCAGCACGGTTATGTCGTATCCGTTTCCGGAGGAAGCGGTGTTTTCACCCTCTGAGCCCTTTTTCCCGGATTGGGGACGGGCCGTGCCGAAAACAAGCTTTTCGTAGTCCGGTTTGGTGGGAAGATTTTTATCGTTTTCGAAATGTTCGCTCATTGGTATCCCCCTAATTTCTTCTGCTCCGCCGCCTCGGGGGGTGCGGTGGGTTCAAGGGTGAAGGTAAACCTTACCCAGTTTCCGTAGCTGCTTTCGGCGGCGATCTGCTGGTGAAGGTTTTTGAGAATGGATTTCACAAGGTACAGCCCAAGGCCGGTGCTCTTTTTGTCAAGCCCACGTGAGCGGTCCGCTTTGTAAAAACGGTCGAAGACGTAGGGTATATCCTCCTGGCGGATGCCCTCGCCGGTGTTGAACACCGTAACGAAGACCTTTTCCTCGAAGCGCTCAACGGTAACTGCCAGATGTCCCCCGTCCCGGTTGTATTTTATGGCGTTGTCTATCAGATTTGAAACGACCTGGGTGAGCCCGTCCCGGTCGCCCAGAACAAATACCCTGTCCTCGGCGTAGTCCACCTGGACCTCAAGTCCACGGTCCTCAATGGCCTGTTCTGCGCCCACGAGAACGGAGCTTATTATGGAGCATATGTCCACGGGGCCAAGGTTCAGATCCTTTGCGCCGGACTGCATTCGGGTGGCAAGCAAAAGCTTTGTTACAAGGCGGGAAAGCCTGTGGACCTCTTCTGAGACGATGCTGAGATAGTGGTCCTGGCGGTCCTTGGGAATGGTGCCGTCCAGAATACCGTCCACAAAGCCCGCGATGGAGGTCATGGGGGTCTTAAGCTCGTGGGAGACGTTTGCAACGAACTCGCTTCTTATCTTTTCAAGCTCCTCCATGGACTCTGCCATGTGGTTAAAGGCCACCGCAAGGTCTGTGATCTCGTTGTTGCCCCGAACCTTTACTCTGGTGGAATAGTCTCCACGGGCCATTTTTTTTGCCGCTGTCGCCATGGATTTCAAAGGCTCGGTAAGACGCTGGGAGATAAAATAGACCATGGTAAAGCTGAGCATCAGCACAAAGACCGTGATATAGATAACGGTCTTTGCAAAGGAGGAAAACAGCATGGGTATATTGTCCGGCAGGGCGGAGATGATAACGGCGGCGCGGATGTTTCCGGCGCTGTCGTAGACGGGCATACCAAAGCTGAGGAGCTTGTTTTCAAACCAGCCCCCAAGAGTACCGATGTCCTTCAGCTGCTGGCCATCGGCAAGCTTACGGGTGATCTCTTCGGGGAGCACTCCACAGTTTTTCTCCACCCCTCCGGGATTTACGGACAACAGCACGTTTCCTTCCGTGTCCACGATCATGGTCTGGGTGTTTTTCAGCTCGGACTGCGCCGTGAGCACGTCGCCCAGCGCTGTCGTGTCCAGCCTGTAGGACTCGGTGAGCCATGTGAGCGCCATGTAGGAAACGCTGAGACAGTCGTATTCAAGGCTTTTGAACTGCTCGTTGGAGGAATAGATATAAAGCTGCCCCAAAAGCAGGGATATGAAAACGGCGATGCTGATGATCGTCGTCAGCGCGGTTATGAGAAAGTTTCGCAAAGCAAGTCTGCTCACGGGCTTATCCGTCCTCCTTTCAAAAAGGCTTCAGGGGCAAAAAAACTCAGCCCTTTACCTCGAATTTATAGCCAACTCCCCAAACGGTCTTCAGCGCCCACTTTTCGCTTACGTTTTTCAGCTTTTCCCGGAGGCGCTTTACGTGGACGTCAACGGTGCGGGTGTCTCCGAAATATTCAAAGCCCCATACCTGGTCCAGAAGCTGGTCGCGGGTGTAGACACGGTTGGAGTTTTTTGCCAGGAAGAAGAGCAGCTCTATCTCCTTTGGGGGGATGTCCATGGACTCGCCGTCCACGGTGAGCTGGTAGGACTCCATGTTTATAACCAGCTTGTCCATTATTATGCACTTGTCGTTGTCGTTTGCGGGCTCCGGGGGCAGATAGCGGCGGAGCACGGCGTTAACTCTGGCGATGACCTCAGTCATCTCAAAAGGCTTGACGATATAATCGTCGGCGCCGAGCTCAAGGCCGGTGACCTTGTCTGCGGTCTCGCCCCGGGCGGTGAGCATGATAACGGGCACCGTGGACTCCTTGCGGATGCTGTGGCAGACCTCCCAACCGTCCAGACCGGGCATCATAATATCCAGCAGCACGATATCGGGCTTTGTAACGCGGAATTTGACAAGCGCCTCGCCGCCGTTTGAGGCAGTCTCTACCTCAAAGCCCTCCTTGGTCATGTAGAGCCGCAAAAGCTCCAGTATATTTGCATCGTCCTCAGCAATGAGCATTTTTCTGTTTGCCATAGGAACAATCCTCCTTAATTCATGTAGTTTGGGTTATCACACTATGATTATAAACTTCCGGAAAGGAATAATCCTAAACTTATTGTTAAGAATTCTTATCCGGAGATGAAATTTGTCTTTTAACCGACCTTACGGCGCTTTCTGCCTTGCGCCGGGGAAGAATGACCTCTCTTCCGCAGCCCTCGCACCTTAGCCTGAGATCCATTCCCAGCCTTACCACAGTCCAGCGCTTTGAGCCGCAGGGGTGTTCTTTTTTCATTTCAAGGATATCGCCGATCTGAATATCCATAATATAACTCCTTATCAACGGGGTAAAAAAGCTCACCGAAAGCAAACAATAGCCTTGCAGCATAATTATAAGCGAGGTGAAAACGAAAACATGATAACTTCGATGACCGCCGGATTTGACTCTGCGGATACGGCGGACACAGCCCTTGGGCGGCTTTCCCGCTCACATATCCCCCACATCCGGGCCAGAGTTGAGAAAAGAGAGCTTTACGATCCGGGAGATATGCGTCCGGGCACACACAAAACTCTTTTCGAAAGAGACAGAAAGAACCCCGACCCCCTTCCCTCAAGATGGGAGCTGAAGCTGGAAGCAGAAAGCCGTAACTGCGCCGAGATCCACGGGCTTCTGGCCAACAGCGGAGCCTATGATATCCGCACGGAGGAGCTTAAAGACTAAAGCTCAAACACAGCCCCGTCGAAGGCAAGGGCAGATGCAAAGGGAAGCTTTTTCTGCATCAGCTCAAATTTTCCTTCGTTTCTCCGTGGAGAGAAATGGTTGACTATCAAAAGCCTGGTGTCCAGCACGGAGAGGATCTCCGCAGAAACGTCGAGGTCGTTGTGGGCGGCCTCCACCACAACCGCGTCCCAGCTTTCGGCGGCGGCGTGGGCAATGAATTCCGTCATGCTCGTTGAAATATCCCCGGAAAAGAGTATCCGCTTTTCTCCGGCGGTTATGGCCAGAGAGTATGACGGTCTGTCTTTCAGATGGTCCGAGGGACGCGCCTCCACAGAAAAGCCCTCTTCGGAAAATATCTCCCCCGGGGCATAGGCGCTGATAAGCGCCGGACGGTGGATGCCTCCGCCCACGACCTTGATCCAGGCAAGCATGGCCTCAACTCCGGCCTGCTCAGGCAGGAAAAACCGGGGCGTTGGCTCGTTCCGGCGAAAATAGTTCATATAGTCTCCAAACTCCAGAAGGCCGTTTGCGTGGTCACCGTGCATATGGGTGACAAAACAGGCAGAGATATACTGAGGGTCAATGCCCTCGCGCACGCAAAGGGCAACAACAGGCGCTCCGGCGTCGATCATATACCTTTTTTCGCCCACCTCTACCAGACTGCAGGAACAGAATCTGTCCTTTTCCGGCAGACCGTGGCTTGTTCCCAAAAAACGAATGCAGACCTTTTCCACGAAGCTTCCGCCCTCCTCTTTCACAAGTGTAGCTTCCTTATATATGCAGAATAATTATATCATCCCCGAGCTGATTTTTCAACAGAAAACGCACCCCATTTTTTCTTTCAAATACTCCCCCTCTTCCTCTTGAAATTCCCTTCGAAAGCTGATATTATTATAGTAGTGAAGTCTGTATTCACACAAGGTTTGCTTTTCACCGGAGGAAACGTCTATGAAAAAGTTCAGAGCCGCCGTTATCGGGTGCGGAGTTATCTCCAAAAACCACATCAGCGCACTTCTTGCCAACCCTGACACGGAGCTTGTCTGCGTATGCGACATCGACCCCGACAGAGCCCATGCCGTCGCAGAAAAAGCGGGTTGCCGGGCATACACCGACTACGCTGAAATGATAGAAAAAGAAGAACTGGACGCCGTCCACATCTGCCTCCCCCACTATCTCCACTCCAAAGCCGCTATCTACGCCATGGAGCACGGCCTCTGGGCCCTCACCGAAAAGCCCATGGACGCGTTTCTTCCCGCCGCAAAGGAAATGGCCCGTGTCTCCGAAAAGACGGGCATGCGCCTTGGGGTCATATTCCAGAACCGCTACAACCCCGGAAGCGTCTTTGCCCGGGAGCTTATCCAAAGCGGCAGAGCCGGACGGGTGCTCTCCCTTAACGGCACCGTCTGCTGGCACCGGGACGAGGCCTATTACAGCCAGAGATGGCGCGCAGACTACGAGACCGCCGGCGGCGGCGTGCTCATCAACCAGGCGATACATACCCTTGACCTCATCCGCTGGCTCTCCGGCTCGGAGGTCAGCTTTGTCCGGGCTTCTGCCTTCCACCACGGCGAGACCACAGCCACCGTTGAGGACACCGCCGAGGGCGTTATCAAATTCACCTCCGGCGCCACCGGTCTTTTCTGGTTCACCATCAACGACTCCGTGGACAGAAACGTCACAGTAAGCGTAAAGTGCGAAAACTGCGATATCGAGCTTGTCCGCGACGCCGCCCGCGCCACCTTCCGTGACGGCACCGTGCTTGAGAGCGGAAGCGACAACCGCCCCTCCGTCAGCGCAAAGAGCTGTTACGGCAACAGCCACGATATTCAGATAGCTGAGTTCTACTCCGACCCCACCGGCGAGCTCGTTGCCCAGGGCGTTGCCGAGGCTCTTAAGACACAGGAGCTTCTTGCGGACATTTTCGACTGCGCCGCAAAGACTAATCCCGCAATTCCCAACATGAGGTAGGTTATTTACCATGCGCTCCAAGATCTCCGTTATACCCAATACCACCAAAAACCTCTCCGGAGAGGATGCAAAAAAGCTTTTCAGCCTTTTGCTCTCTGCCGGAAGCGTTGCTCTGCCCGAAGAGTCCAGAAGCTTTCTGCCCTATCTCGAGGGGACGGACGCTGTCTTTCTCCCGGAGGATAAGCTCTTCGAGGGTGCGGACGTGATCTTCGTCCTGGGGGGCGACGGGTCTGTCATAGACGCCGCACGGCGCACCGCGAAATACGGCATTCCCATGACCGGCGTAAACTTTGGCACCGTGGGCTATCTTTCGGAGATAGAAATAGGCGACGTTGAGACTGTCGAACGGGTGCTTTTCGGGTGCTGTCCCATTGAAAACCGCGTCATGCTGGACATAGAGATCGAAAACCGCCGCTCCGGCGAGGTGCGCACCTTGACCGCCCTCAACGAGGCGCTTCTCACCAACGGCCCCATAACCAGACTTATGGACATCGAGCTCATGTGCGACGGAGTCACCGTTGACGTGTGCCGGGCAAACGGTCTCGTCATTGCCACCCCCACGGGCTCAACGGGCTATTCCATGAGCGCCGGCGGTCCCGTGCTCGATCCGAGGCTGGACTGCCTCTGCATAACTCCGGTTTGCTCCCACCTTTTGCGGAACCGCCCCTTTATTCTCAACGGAAGCTCCGAGCTTGAGCTTTCCAATATCCGCTGTGAGGGCAACACCATCTACCTCTCCGCCGACGGACGGGACGTTCTTGAGATAGACTCCTCCACATTCCTCCGTGTGAGACGGAGCGAGACCGTCACAAGGCTTATCCGTGCCAAAGAGGACGGGTTTTTGGGTGTACTTAACAGAAAAATGTGGGCGCAAAAATAGCGCCCTTTTTTTCGCCTTTCTTTGTATGTTTTTTCGGTATACAAAAAGAAAATGCTATGCTATAATAGTACAATCCTGTATTTTTATCGGAGGCTTCCAATGTATAAGATAGTCGAAAAGGAGAGCCTGAATCCCACAGTTACGCGCATGGTGGTTGAGGCACCCCGTATTGCCGCCCATGCCGAACCCGGACAGTTCATTATTCTTCGCGCCGCACCCGACGGCGAAAGGATCCCCCTTACCATTGCAGATTACGACCGCACCCGCGGCACCGTTACCATAATTTTCCAGGTCGTCGGCGCCACCACCATGGTCCTCAACAAGCTTGAGGTCGGCGACTGCATCCCCGACTTTTCCGGCCCTCTCGGCCGCCCCACCCAGACCGAAGGTCTGCGCCGGGTTGCCGTTGTGGGCGGCGGTGTTGGCTGTGCAATTGCTTACCCCGTTGCAAAAAAGCTCTCTGAAAAGGGTTGTGAGGTCCACAGCATCGTGGGCTTTAGAAACAAGGATCTGGTCATTCTTGAAAAGGAATTCGAAAGCGCCAGCGCTCTTATGAAAAAGATGAGCGACGACGGCACCTGGGGCGAAAAGGGACTTGTCACCGACGCTCTCCGCGCCCTTATCGAGGCAGGCAATCAGTATGACGAGGTCATTGCCATCGGACCCCTCATTATGATGAAATTCGTCTGCGCCGTCACCAGGGAATACGGCATCCACACCGTCGTCTCCATGAACCCCATCATGATCGACGGCACCGGTATGTGCGGCGGCTGCCGTCTCACCGTGGGCGGAAAGACCGTTTTCGCCTGTGTTGACGGACCCGAGTTCGACGGACATCAGGTGGACTTTGACGAGGCTATGCGCCGCGGCGCAATGTACCGCCCCGTTGAAGCCGAAGCCAGAGAAAAGACCTGTAATCTTTTCAAGGCAGAGTAAGCGGAGGATAAGACCATGCCCAACATGAGCAAGACCAAGAACCCCATGCCCCATCAGGAGGCATCCGTAAGAAGAAACAATTTCCTCGAAGTTGCCACAGGCTACACCGCCGAGATCGCCATCGACGAGGCTCAGCGCTGTCTCAACTGCAAAAACAAGCCCTGTGTCAACTCCTGCCCCGTACATATCGACATTCCCTCCTTCCTCTGCCGCGCCGCAGAGGGCGACTTTGAGGGTGCATACGCCGTTATCGCAGCTTCCTCCTCCCTGCCCGCAGTCTGCGGCAGAGTCTGCCCCCAGGAGACCCAGTGTGAGTCCACCTGCACCCGGGGCATCAAGGGCGAAGCCGTTGCCATCGGCCGCGTGGAGCGCTTCGTTGCGGACTACCACAACGAAAATTCCACCGCCGCTCCCTCCCCCGTCCAGCCCAGCGGCCACCGCGTTGCCATCGTCGGCAGCGGCCCTGCGGGACTCACCTGCGCCGGAGATCTTGCCCGTCTCGGCTACAGCGTTACCGTTTTCGAGGCTCTCCACGTTGCAGGCGGCGTTCTCGTTTACGGCATTCCCGAATTCAGACTTCCCAAGTCCATCGTCTCCCGTGAGATCGACTCTCTCAAGGCCATGGGCGTTACCATCGAGACCAACTCCGTCGTGGGACGTATCGCCTCCATCGACGAGCTCTTTGAAGAGGGCTTCGAGGCCGTGTTCATCGGAAGCGGCGCAGGTCTGCCCCGGTTCATGAACATCCCCGGTGAAAACCTCAACGGTGTCAGCTCCGCAAACGAGTTCCTCACCCGTATCAACCTCATGAAGGCCTATCAGGAAGGCTCCTCCACCCCCGTTATGCACCCCAAAAAGGTCGCTGTGGTGGGCGGCGGCAACGTTGCCATGGACGCCGCAAGATGCGCCCTTCGCCTTGGGGCAGAAGAGGTCAGCATAGTCTACCGCCGGGGCGAGGAAGAGCTTCCCGCCCGCGCCGAGGAGATCGCCCACGCCAGGGAAGAGGGCGTTGTCTTCCGTCTGCTCTGCAACCCCGTTGAGATCCTGGGCAACGAAAAGGGCGAGGTCACCGGCATGAAGTGCATCAAGATGGGTCTCGGTGAGCCCGATGCCTCCGGCAGAAGACGTCCCATTGAGATCGAAGGCAGCGAGTTTGTGCTTGAGCTGGACTGCGTTATCATGGCCATCGGCACTTCCCCCAACCCCCTCATTAAAAACACCACCGCCGGTCTTGACGTTACCCGTCACGGCGGCATCGTCACCGACGAGGGCGGCGCCACCACCAGAGAAGGCGTTTTCGCCGGCGGAGACGCTGTCACAGGTGCCGCGACCGTCATTCTCGCCATGGGCGCCGGCAAGACCGCCGCAAAATCCATTGACGAGTATATCAAATCAAAAGCAAACTAAAGAAAAAAGCATAAGCAATCGCCCCCGAATAATATCGGGGGCGATGTTTTTTTGTATTCAGATGTTAATCGTCATGCCTTCCGCGGCTTCGGCTGAACCCTCTATGCCGGACTTAAGTGCGGCAAGGTCGCGCTGAAGACCCAGGGCGAAGGACAGAATGTCCGAATGGTGGACGATAAGGTTTGCGCCGGTCTCTTTTGCCCAGGCGATCTCCTGAGCAAGGCCGTTTTTGGCGTAGTGAACGTGAATTCCCGAGCCGATACCGGCCTTTCTTGCCCGGGCGAGGATCTCTGCAACGGCTCTTTCGTAAACGGGGTCGTCGTAGGCCTCGGGAATGCCCAGGGAACAGGAGAGGTCGTGAGGGCCAATGAGAATACCGTCCAGCCCCGGAACGGCCAGAAGCTCGTCCAGCCTGTCCATTGCGGGAACGCTTTCGATGTTCACGATAAGGCTGTGCCCGGCGTTTGCCCTGTCAAGATAGGCCTCAAGCTCCGGCTCGAGAGCCTCTTTTCCGGAGAGAAAGCCGTTCAGCCTGTCCCCCTTGAGGGGCTTGTATTTCACAGCGCCGACCATGGCGCGGATGGTCTCAATATCCTCGGTATAGGGCACGATAACCCCTGCGGCGCCCGCATCCAGAGCCATGGAGGCATCGTAGATATCGTGGGTGGGAATGCGGACGACGGGGGCAATATTCTTTGCAGAATAGGCGGCGCACATCCAGCCAAGGGTGGTGCGGTCTATGGCGTTGTGCTCGGTGTCGATAAATACCATGTCAAGGCCAAGGCCTGCAATGGTCTCTACGTATTTCGGGGAACGGGAGACCAGCATGGTGCTGTATATCCGCTTTCCGCTGTGAAGGGCTTCTCTGAGTTCAATTCCGTTCATTGTTCTTTGACCTCCGTTCAGTTAACTCTGTTAACGGGGCTTCCCCCCAGCCAGGCCTTTACGTTTTCCGCCGCTGTGTGCATAAGGCGGCCTCTGGCCTCAACGGTTGCCCATGCAATGTGGGGGGTGACGGTTATGTTCTCAACGCCGATAAGGGGATTGTCCGCTTTGGGAGGCTCGGTGTCCAGCACGTCAAGGGCGGCGCCGGAAAGTCTGCCGGACAGAACCGCCGCTTTAAGGGCTTCGGCGTCCACAAGGGGACCCCGGGCGGTGTTGATAAGGTAGGCTCCGGGCTTCATAAGGGAAAGGCGCTCTGCGTTTATCATGCGGGCATTCTCCGCCGTGAGGGGACAGTTAAGGCTCACGTAGTCCGAGCTTTCCAGAAGCTCCTCCAGAGAGACGAACTCAAAGCCCGGCCAGTCCGGAGCGTCCTTGGGTCTGGGGGCGTAGGCGATGACCTTCATGCCGAAAGCGGCACAAAGCTCGCCCACCCTGCGGCCGATACGGCCAAAGCCCACGATGCCAACGGTCTTCCCCGCAAGCTCGCGCTGGGGCGTGAGCCAGAAGGAATAGTCCGGCTGGGCGCTCCACGCCCCACGGGCAACGGCGTTGGCATGGGCGGCAACGTTTTTGGCCTGTTCAAGTATCAGCGCCAAAACAAGCTCCGCCACGGAATCCGTGCCGTAGGAGGGAATATTGCAAACGGGAATCCCCCGCTCCGTCGCGGCGGCGGTGTCCACGATATTGTAGCCCGTTGCCAAAACGCAGACCAGCTTCACCTCGGGCAAAGCGTCGAATTCGGCAGGGCCAAGGGGGGTCTTGTTGGTGAACAGCACGGTGCTTCCCCGGGAACGCTCCACAATGAGCTCGCGGGGAGTTCTGTCGTAGACTGTGAGCTCGCCCAGCGCGGCGATCTCGTCCCAGGGGTTGTCGCCGGGGTTAAGGGCATAGCCGTCAAGGACCGTCATTTTCACGGGGAAAACACCTCTTTCCGATGGGAATTAAATGATCCGCAGGCTGATAGCCGCGTAGAGGGCGTAGGTGAACATGGATGCCACAAGGGCAGTTCCAAGGTAAATGCAGAGCTTTCGGGAGACGATGTACCACGCCGAGGGGATGAGATCGTCCGTGTTTTCAACCCGGGCACTCATTCTCAGCTTTTCAAGAAGCCAGCAGAATTTAGGGGTGAGGGCTGTGATGCCCAACACGATGCCGATCAAAAAAGTCATAAGGAACACAACTCTGGCCTCTCCGGCAAACTTCGGGAAAAGGCAGAGCACGCCGGAGGCAATGCCGCAGACCAGCATGGCAATGCCACAGGCGGCGTCAATGGGCTTCAGGGTGAGAAAATCCCCGTCCCGGTCCAGCTTGCTTATGCGCGCGGAGGCCTCCCGGGAGAGCTTTTCTTCCGTGGCCTTGTCCACAGGTGCGCCGAGTATTTCGCCGCAGTCCACGCACACGGTTCTGTCGTCCGACTGGGTGGCGCCGCATTTCTTACAAAGCTTCACAAAGCCACGCTCCTTTCAGCAAGCTTATATGCTGTACTTGGTTTCGAAATAGCTGAAGTAATCGCTGAACTCCGTGTCGCCGTGCTTGACGCTGCGGAGGTATTTGTGAACGTCCATACTGCCATGTCTGGTCTCGATAAGGCAGCCGGCAATGTTGGAGCAGTGGTCGGAAACTCTTTCGATGTTGCCAAGAATATCCGAAAGGATGAAGCCCATCTCAATGGAGCATTCGCCCCTCTGAAGGCGCTGGATATGTTCCTTTTTGAGTATCTCTTCCAGCTTGTCAACAACCTGCTCCAAAGGCTCGACCATAACGGCGGCGGTGAGATCCCCCTCCTCGAAGGCCTTGAGGGAGAGCTCAAGTATCTCCCTGATGGCTCCGGAGAGAACCTCAACCTCGTGACGTGCAGAGGGAGAGAAGGAAAGCTTTTTGTCGTTCAGCTCTTCTGCGGAGAGGAGCATGTCCGCCGCGTGGTCGGAAATACGTTCCAGGTCTCCGATGATGTGCAAAAGCTCGGTCACGCTGGCACTGTCCTCTTCGGAGAGGGAGTTTGTTGATATCTGAAGCAGATAGGAGCCCAGCCTGTCCTCGTATTTGTCGGCCTTTTCCTCGTTGTCCATTATCTTCTGGGCAACCTTTGGATCGTAAGCCGAGAGCATATCCAGGGACATTGCCATGGCGTCCATTGCCACGTGAGCCATCTCGCCGGTAACAACACGGCAGCGCTCGATGGCGATAGCGGGAGTTGCAAGCAGACGCTCGTCCAAAAGCTTTGCGTGCTCCTTTTCGCCCTTGTCACGGACAAGGAAGGTGGCGAGCTTTTCAAGCACGTTGGAGAGGGGCATGAGGATGATAACCGCAAGAATGTTAAAGCCGGTGTGGAGAATTGCAATGCCAAGCTCGGTGGCTCCCTCACGGGAAATGGCGAAATCAAATATGGAGTCCAGTATCCAGTAGACAGGAAGAATTATTACGGTTGCAAGAACGTTAAAACAGAGGTGAACGGCGGCGGCACGCTTTGCGGTCTTGTTTGCGCCGGCGGAGGAGATCATTGCAGTAATGCAGGTACCGATGTTCTGACCCATGATGATGGGGACGGCGGCGGCGTAGCTCACCTTGCCCGTGGCGGAAAGGGCCTGGAGAATACCGACCGACGCAGAGGAGGACTGGACGATGGCCGTCAGCACGGCGCCTGCCAGAACACCCAGAATGGGGTTCTCGAACATTGTGAGTATTTTTGTGAAATTGTCGTTGTTCTGCAGACTGCTCACCGAGTCGGACATCATGTCCATACCGAACATGAGCACAGCAAAGCCCAGAAGGATCAGGCCGGTGTCGGCACGCTTTTTGTTTTTCTGGAAGGTATAGAGGAAAACGCCCAGAATAGCGAGAATGGGAGTGAATGAGGCGGGCTTGAGAAGGTTCACCCAAAGGGCGTCACCCTCAATGCCGGTGAGAGCCAGAAGCCAGGAAGTTATTGAAGTGCCAAGGTTGGCGCCCATTATAACACCAACCGACTGCTTCAGTGTCATAATTCCGGAGTTGACAAAGCCCACGACCATAACAGTCGTTGCGGAAGAAGACTGGATTATGGCCGTAACGCCCGCGCCGAGCAAAAAGCCCTTGAGCTTGTTGGAGGTCATTTTTCCCAGAATGGTTTTCATCTGGTTTCCGGCGCGCTTTTCCAAAGCGTCGCCCATGACCTTCATTCCGAAAAGAAATAGCGCAAGTCCTCCTATAAGACCAAGGACCTCGAAAATGTTCACTGTAATATCCCTCCGTTGAAAGCATAAGCATAAATGCGTGCCCTCTGTGTTCCCACGCACAGCCGCGAGCCGCCGATAATTCAAGGGGCTCCCGGAAGCACAGCATCATACATTTTCTATTATATAGTAAATCGACCGCTTTTTCAAGAAAAACTTCGCCCTTCCGGAGCATATTTTTTCACCGGGCCTTTACCGAAGAAAATAATAAGAAATATTCCTTTTCTTTCAAAAATATATTGACACAGAGGTCTTACTATGTTATTATATATTTGTAAGGTAAAGGAGAGATTTTTCCCGGGGCCAAAGGGCAAGTTTTACCTGGTATTTAAAATAAATAAGGTTCTTCTCCCGCAACCGCAAAAGAAACATTCTTCGGCCGCATTCTCGTGTGTTTGCTCCAAAACAGGGCACACTTTACCGAGCATGGGGTCGTTTGTGTTTTTATGGCAAAAATTCTTTTTCCTCACACGTTCCACATCGGTCTGCACACAATCTTAAAAGGAAGGTGATCACCAATGCTGCAGCTGAAAAATCTGAGCAAGTCCTACGGCAAAAAGAAAGCCCTGAACAGGTTTTCCGCAACACTTGGTACGGGGGTCTTCGCGCTCCTTGGGCCAAACGGAGCCGGAAAGTCCACGTTGATGAACATAATTTCGGGTAACCTTCCCCCGGACAGCGGAAGGGTCCTCTGGAACGGAGAGGACACCCGAAAGCTCGGCGCGGATTTCCGCAATATTCTGGGCTTCATGCCCCAGCAACAGCGCCTTTACGACAGCTTTACCGGAGCTGAGTTTTTGTGCTATATAGGCGCGCTCAAGGGGCTTTCCAAAAAAGAGGCCGCAAGCGAGGCCGAAAGATGCCTTAACGCCGTCAACATGACCGAAGAGGCCGGAAAAAGGCTTCGGGCGTATTCCGGCGGCATGAAACAGCGAATTCTCATTGCCCAGGCCATAATGGGCGACCCAAAGCTGTTGATCTTCGACGAGCCCACCGCCGGTCTTGACCCCCGGGAGAGAATAAGGATAAAAAACCTTATCTCCCGCATCAGCGCAGACAAGACCGTTATCATCGCCACCCACGTTGTTCCGGACGTTGAATACATCGCCCGGGAGGCTCTTATGCTGAAAAAGGGCAATCTCATTGCCCACGACTCCCCCGCAAACCTCTGTCTTCAGATGGAAGGACGGGTTTTTGAGGTGAGCTGCAACGCAGACGAGGCAGAGTATTTCCTCCCCCGTTACTGCGTGAGCGCCATATCCCAGAGCTCCAACAAGACCCTGCTCCGCATTCTCAACGAGACAGCCCCCGAAAACTGCGATGCCCGCGCCGTCCAGCCCACCCTTGAGGACGTTTACCTCTGGGCCTTCGGAGATACGGAGGTGCAAAATGCGTCTGATAAAATATGAGCTTAAAAAGCTGTTCAGCACTCCGGTGTTTCTGGTGATAATTCTCGTGCTTCTGGCAGCAAACGCCGTCTACGCCGAGAAAAACACCTCGCTGAGCTATCTGGACGCCTACAACGCCATCCACGAAGACCTTGACGCCATGACCCAGGAAGAACAGAACCGCTACGTCGCCGAAAGGCTCTCAATGCTGAACTTCGCCTTTGAGCTTCAGCGAATGTCCGAATTCGGAGAGGAAGAATCCGAGGCCATGATAGAGAGCGTAATGGCCGGAAAGAGCGAAGAGTTCATCCAGACCACCATGGCCGCCGTTGAGGACGGCTCCATAACCAAATACTTCCCCGGAAACATCCGGTCGGAGTATTACCTCTTTGAAAAGGTCTCCGAGGCAATGAACTCCACCTATTCCTACGAGACCTACGTCAAGGACATAATCAAAAGAGCCCAGATAATGCTTATCACGGGCACGGTGTCCAACGACAGCAAATTTATTTACAACAACACCTCCAAGACTCTGGAGGATTTCTCCGATTTTCCTCCCGTTGAAGTTAAATATTCCGTCTCCAACGGTGTGCTTGCCGCCACAGACACTCCCCTTACGGATATCTTCTGCATCGTTGCGGTGGCAATTGCCGGCGTTTTCGTCTGCCGTACCGAAAGGGACGACGGAATTCTGGCCATCGTCATGCCCACGGCAAAGGGCAGGAGCGCAACGGCCGTTGCAAAGCTTGTCACACTTCTGCTGGCCTCCTGGGCGGCCTGTCTTCTGCTCTGCGCCACCAACTACGGCTTTGCTCTTTTCCGCTACGGCTTCGGGGATACCTCACGCTCCATCCAGTCCATCCACGAATTTGCAAGCTGTACCTCGCTGATCTCCGTGGGACAGTTCCTGCTTCTGTCACTCATCGTCAAGCTGGTCTCCGCCGCGGTGTGGGGCACGGTTATCTTCGTGGCCGCAAACGCTTTCCGCCGCACCAGCCTGAGCCTGCTTGTCTATCTGGGAGCCTTTGCCCTCAGCGCCGCCGCAAGCGCCCTGCCCAGCGGCTCCCGGCTGACCCTTCTGCGCTACGCCAACCCCGTATCCTTCTTCGACGCGGGCTCCGTTGTGGGCAAATACATCAACCTCAACTTCTTCGGAGCCGCCGTGGGCATCCGCCCCACCTGCATCGTTTTTGGGGTGCTGATCGTTCTGGGCTGTGTGTTCTGGGGAATCTGGACCTTTGCAAAAATGTACCCCTCCGCAACGGCAAAGACGATTCGCCTCCGCACGGGAAAGCTCCGCATCAGGGGACATTCCGTTGGCTTCTACGAGCTTAAAAAGCTCTTCGTCTACCGCCTTGGCATTGCGGTCCTCATTGCCGCGGCGCTGTTCCAGATAAACTCCGCCGACAACGTCTATTACGACACCGGCGAAGACGAGTCCCTTTTCCGGGCTTACATGACCAAGCTCGAGGGGCCTGTGGACGGCACTCAGGACGTATTTATTGAGGAGGAGCGCCAACGCATTTTCAGCGCCGGAGACGAGATAGCGGCGCTTGAGCAGAAATATGCCGAAGGGCTTATCAGCTACAAGGAGTTTGCCACGGAAAACTCCCGGCTTCTCTCCCTGCAAAAGCGTGCCTCTGCCTTCTCCATGCTGGAAAGCTACCAATACAGCATTCAGGAGTCCGGAGCCGACACCTACGTCTACCCCACGGGCTACAAAATGCTCTTCAACCACCGCACCACCGCCAACACTCACGCCATGCTGGAGAGCATAGTGCTGATAGTCGGTCTGTCCTCCCTATTTGCGGGAGATTTTGAAAGCGGCACGGTGTTTTTGCTCAATCCCCTCCCAAGGGGAAGAAAATACCTCTACCGCAGAAAGCTGGCCTCCGCGGCGCTGTTCTGCGTTGCAACTGCCGTTATATCCTTTATTCCCGACTATTTCACCGTTAAAGAAAGCTTCAGCCTCAATTTCTGGACGGCCTCCACCGCTTCTCTGCCGTTTTTGAGCGACATTCCCTTCCAAATGCCCATCTGGGTGTTCTACGGGGTGCTCTGGGCGGTCAGGATATTCGGCGCGCTGGTCACGGCCGCACTTATATCCGCCATCGGCTGTGCCGTTAAGAAAAACGGCATAACCATGATCGCCTCGGGCGCGGTACTTCTTATCCCCCTCGCGGCAGAAAAGCTTTTCTTCACCTCCCTCACCCCCTTCACCCTTCTGCCGCTGCAAAACGGAACTCCCGAAATACTCAGCTCCTTCCCCTCATACCTTTTTGCCTTCATCCTCTACGGCGCGGTTGGGCTGATATGCGTTCTGTTTGTAAGACGGCGCTTTACAAGGGAGACCGGGCTTATAGCCAGGCTGGCCAAAAAGCTTATCAAAAAACTGCTCCGCAAAATTTTCGGTAAGCCCGTAAAAAAAGTTGCAATCAACAGCGGACGGTGATATAATCAAACCGTAACTTTTCCGAAAGGAGAATTCCCCCCAATGTACGATTTGTATGCATGCACCGAGCCTGTCTGGAAGGGCACAAGAGCCTACCGCGAAAGCTTTCTGCCCAGAACCGACAGAGTCCGGCTTCTCTACCCCGCAGAAAGCATTGTCTGCGTTGAAAACCTTGCCGGCACCGTCACCTATCAGGAGGGCAGGGACTATATTCTTGAAGACGGCGGTCTCACCATCCCTGAGGGCTCTGCCATCCACATTATGACGGACGAAGAATATAATCCCGCCACCGCCGATGCGGAGCACCACTCTGAGATCGGCTTTGGGTGCGTAAACGGCGGATACCTTATCTTTGGAGAGGGTCACTTCTTCCACGATATCTCCTACGCCGTCACCTACGACCACTCCGGAAAGTGGGAGGGGCTCGTTCCCACGGCTCACCCCGAAAGACTTCCCGCCACCAAGGGCAGGCTCCGCCGGGGAGAAAAGCTGAAATTCGGCTTCCTTGGAGACAGCATCGGCGCCGGCGCAAACGCTTCCGGCATGACCGGAGCCGAGCCCTATCTGCCCATCTGGCCCGAGCTGGTCTGCGAAAAGCTTCGCGCCCTCACCGGAGCGGACGTTGAATGCATCAACCACTCCGTTGGCGGCATGGACAGCAACTGGGGCGTTGACGTTGTGGAAGAAAAGTTTGCGGACAATATCCCGGACGTTCTGCTGATCGAATTTGGCATGAACGACGCCACCGGCGGCATGGAGCGCTACCCCTTCCGCAACAACTGCCGCACCATTGCCCATAAGATCCGCAGGCTCAACCCCGAATGCGAGATCATCTTCGTTTCCACCACAATGCCCAACCCCGACTCCTTCTTCCTCAAAAACCACGAGACCCACGAGTTTTTGCTCACCGGTCTTGCAGACGAGTTCGGAGCCCAGGGTGAGGTGGTTCCCATGACCTCCGTCCATAAAGCCCTTCTGAAGAGAAAGAGCTACGTGGACATGACCGGCAACAATATCAACCACCCCAACGACTACCTCGTCCGGGTGTACGCCCAGTCCATTCTGGCGGTGCTGGGATATTAAGCTTTATTTCCCCCCTTGCCAAAAGGGGAAAAAGGGTGTATAATTACCCCTGCAACTGAAAACAAACGGGAGCTTGTATACAGGCTGAGAGGAAGGTGTGACCTTCGACCGAGAACCTGATTTGGATAATGCCAACGTAGGGACGCCTGATACGGAGTTTATCGGGAAGAACAGAGTTAATCAAAGGGAGTTACCGAATCGGTAACTCCCTTTTTTTCATTGCTTTTCGGAGGTAAAAATGGTAAAGATCAACGGAGAAGAATTCAATGCTCAAGGCAAAACCGTAGCTGAATATCTCGCAGGGGCGGGCTACGACCAAAAACGCATTGCCGTGGAGCTCAACGGCGAAATCGTTCCAAAATCGAAGTACGGAGAGACCGCGCTTCGCGACGGCGACAGCGTTGAGATCGTGAGCTTCGTGGGAGGCGGCTGATGATCACAAAAGAAGAATGGGACAAAGCCCTGACCGGGCGCCACGGAGAAAAACTGCAAAAGAGATTTTCATCGGCAACCGTCGCCCTGTGCGGACTTGGGGGACTGGGGTCAAACATAGCCCTGTCCCTTGCCCGTGCGGGTGTGGGTAAGCTGATACTCATCGACTTTGACAGGGTGGACGTAACCAACCTCCACCGTCAGCAGTACAAGGCAAGTCAAGTGGGGATGAACAAGACCGACGCTCTTTTTGAAAATCTCCGGGAGATCGCCCCCTATACCCGCATTGAGACCCACACGCTTAAGATCACGGAAGAAAACGCCGTCCCCCTGCTTCAGGGCGCAGATATCGTCTGCGAGGCTTTCGACTGCGCCGAGGCAAAGGCCATGCTGACGGATACCGTGCTCGAAAAGCTGCCGGACAAGTTTCTCGTGGCGGCGTCCGGCATGGCAGGTCTTGGCAGCGCAAATTCAATTCGCACGAGAAAAATCACAGACAGGTTTTATCTGTGCGGAGACGGCCAAAGCGACGTAAGCTCAGAGGGAAGCCTTATTTCCTCCCGGGTGATGCTCTGCGCCGCCCACCAGGCACACACTGTCCTGCGTATTCTGGCAGGAGAATTTGATGTATAAAGAAAGAAGGAAACAAAAATGAACAACGACAAGCTCATCATCGGAGGCCGGGAGTTTAGCTCCCGCTTTATTCTCGGCTCCGGAAAATACTCCATGAAGCTCATCGAAGCCGCCGTTAAGGATGCCGGAGCGGAGATCATCACCCTTGCCGTCCGCCGGGCAAACACAAAGGAACAGGAGAGCATTCTGGACTACATTCCCCAAGGGATAACCCTTCTCCCCAACACATCCGGCGCACGAAACGCCGACGAGGCCGTGCGCATCGCCCGGCTTTCCCGGGAGCTTGGGTGCGGCGATTTTGTGAAGATCGAGATCATGCGTGACTCAAAATATCTGCTCCCCGACAACCGGGAGACCGTCAAGGCAACCGAGATACTTGCCAAAGAGGGTTTCGTGGTTATGCCCTATATGTATCCCGATCTCAACGTAGCCCGTGACCTGGTTTCCGCCGGCGCGGCAAGCGTTATGCCCCTTGCCTCCCCCATCGGCTCAAACAAGGGACTTGCAACGAAAGAGTTTATTCAGATACTCATCGACGAGATCGACCTGCCCATCATCGTGGATGCCGGCATCGGCAGACCCTCCCAGGCCTGCGAGGCAATGGAGATGGGCGCCGCGGCGATCATGGCAAACACTGCACTTGCTACCGCAGGAGACCTGCCCATGATGGCATCTGCATTTAAGAATGCCATTGAAGCAGGACGTAAGGCATATCTTTCCGGTCTTGGCAGAGTGCTCTCCCGTGGTGCTTCTGCTTCCGATCCGCTGACA
>SVLY01000093.1 GCA_015067715.1 Oscillospiraceae bacterium
TCAAGGTTATTAACCGAATCCGGCGTGACAAGCCAATCGAGCAGGGAGTTCCCTAATAACGGGGAGCGGAACATGATCTCGTTTTCTGCCAGAGCTTTGCGGGAAACAGCCCAACAGGAAACTCCCATCCAATTGGGAATTTCCTCCGGTATCCAAGCCCGATCCCAATAGTAGTTCCCCGTGCTTATAACGATGAGGTTATCAGGGAGAAATATAGGTCCAAGGGTTACTTCGGAGACTTTTCCCGCCTCTCCCTGTGGGACGCATCGCTGTGCAATGTAGAATACAAGTACAGAGCTGTCGAAAAAATCCGGGGGAATATCGCCGTAGAGCTGACTTTGCGAGAGGTCATCGTATTCCTCTCCGTAAGCACAGCGTGTATGACCGGCTATTTCATTTGCAGATTCGAGAAAGGTGTGGAATGCATTGAGCTCCTGAGCCGAGGTGACAACAAAGGATGAACCTCCGTATGTCTTCCCGATAAATGTACGGGCAGCATCTTTGCTATATGGAAGTAAATAGAACCTCAAAGTCTTTGAAAACAAAAACCTTACAGCCTCGTCTTCCGGAACGGGATCGATCTCGATGACGGGGGTGTCCGTGTAAATATTCTCTTTGGGCTTTTTTGTGGTTTCTTCCGTTGTAATAACGGAGGTTGGCTCCGTTATGATAACGGTCGGACGGTTGTCCGTGGTGACCGCATTCGGAGCTTCGCCGCATGCGCAAAGGCTGAGCAAAACCGAAGCGAGAAGCAGAAAAACGGTGGTTTTGGTGATGAATTTTTTCATGTTGCTTTGCTCCTTACTGCGTGTTTCCTTTGACCTAATTATACACTGCGGAGAAGCAAAAGTCGATTACAAAACGGTTACAGTTTGGTAACAAAACGGTAACAAAAAAGCTCCGCAGGGAAAATCCCCTGCGGAGCGTGCGGCTGAAGTAAGGCTGTTTAGTCCTCGTGCCACCCCCTTGAGTTAGGGTCGGAGTAAAAAGGGTAGAGGGCTTTACCGCCTCTCTCGAGATATTTCTGATAGAGCTCGGCTTTGCGCTCGGGGGTGTATTCGTAGCCCCAGAGCTGGTTTATCTTGCGGAAATCCTCAAAGGTCTCGTCGGGAAGCTCGGTAAAGCGGACGTAGGGCAGATCGGCTTCCACGGTGCCGTTGGAGGAGATATAATATTCCTTTGCGTGGCGAAGGATGGTGGCGTTGGCCTCTTTTTCCTTTTCAAGGTCAAGGTCGAAGAAGATCTGGGTGTTTGAGAAAAGCGCGGCGTCGGCCTTTGCCAGCTCGTAAACCGCGGCGGAGCAGCCGTGGTGACCGTGGTGGGCGACCTGGACGATATCGCACTTCAAAAGCTCACCCCAGCGGCGCTCAAGAATATCGCTGGAGGCCTCGCTGGCGTCACCCAGGAAGAGCACCTTTGTGCCCTCGGCTTCCATCATGAGCACGGTGGAGGTGTTGTTAAAGTCCGTGTCCTCGGTGGGGAAAACGTCCTCGTGGGTGCAGAGCACGGTGAAGTTAAGGTTGCGAACGGCAAAATGCTGGCCGGTGTGGAGCTTGATCTTGGGAATATCGGGAAGTGCGGCAAGCTGGTCTGCGATGTTGAGTATGAAGAGGTTGTTGCCCCTTCTGCCCCATGCGGCACCCTCCGGGGGATAGGGGTGGGGGAAGTTGAAGTAGATGGCCTCAAGGTCGCAGTCGTACATATTGTAGCGCAAAAAGTCGCAGAATTTGCTCACGTGGTCGCTGTGGGCGTGGGAGAGGAACCAGCCGGAAATGCGAATACGCTGGCCTTCGGGGGTGCGGTCGCGCATGAATTTGTAAATGCGGTCGTTGTCGTTCATCTGGTAGTAATGGCCGCTGTCGATAATAAACCAGCTTCCGTCACAGCAGCGTATGATAAAGCACATTCCGCAGTCGATAAGGGTGTGGTCCACCTCGTGCTGCCAAAGGGTGGTCTGAGCGGTGCGGGGGCAGGGGTCGGCCAGCTTTACCGGGGCGGTGTAGCCGTCGGCAACGATGCGAAGGTCGCTTCCGAACAGGTTAAGAGCAACGGTGAGGCCTTTTCCGGCGTAGATGGCAAAACGGCTGCCGGGAATACCGTGACCGTCGGTGAGCTCAAAGCCGGCAGTGGCAAGCTCTGCGCAGAGCTTATCAAAAGCTTCGCCGGTCACGTCCTTGTATATAAGCATGTGAACGCCGTCGCCGCAGGGATATTCAAGCACCGGCGCCGACGCGGGCAGGGGGATCATGTCAAAGATCTTTTCCACGAAATAAACCTTCCTTTGCTTTTTTTTCTATTATATCACCGGGAAAGCCTCTGTGTCAACGGAAAAACGGTAAGTTACAGCTTGCACAGCGGAATTCCGGGCAAGCTATATGCGCTCATACGGATAAAGATCTTAAAATTGAGTTGACAAACCCTATTTAATAGGGTATAATAGGACTGTGGGGGGATTTGCCTAATGACGAGAACTTTTGTGGAATTGCCACTTTTTCGGGCAAAATGGAAATCTTTGGGGTTAACTGATGACGACTTGAAAAGGCTTCAGGAAGAAATCCTTCTTGATCCTAAAACAGGTGCGGTGATCAGAGAGACCGGCGGTATCCGTAAAATGCGCTTTGCTTTTGAACACAGGGGTAAAAGCGGAAGCATTCGGGTGATATATGTTGATTTTGAGGTGTATGAGAAGATTTACCTGCTGACTGCATATCCTAAGAATGAAAAAGATAATCTGACAAAGTCCGAACGAAATGAGCTTAGGGAATTAGTCAAGGTTCTTGAAAATCAGCTCAGAGACAGCAATGAGGAGGAATGATCATGTCTGTGTTTGATGAAATAAAAGCCGGATTGAACGAGGCGATCGAATATGAACGCGGTAATCTGAAGGCGGGAACAAGAAGACTCTCTGTTACTCCTGTGGAAGAATTTTCTCCGGGTGAGATAAAGGATATCCGCAGGAATGCCGGTATGACCCAGGTGCTCTTTGCCAAATATCTGGGCGTATCTCTGAAAACGGTAGAGGCCTGGGAGTCCGGTAGAAATCAGCCCAGCGGAACGGCCTGCAGAATGCTTTCCATAACAAAACGGGATCCTCAGTTTCCCAAAAGGTCGGGAATAGTTTTCTAAAGCATATATAAGTATCCCCCAAACGGCTGTCGCCATGAGCAACAGCCGTTTGGGGGGGATTTTTTAGCAGCCGCAGAGATTATCCGGGGGAAAGAACTCTCCCGTGGGGAAGCGGAACTGGGAGAACATTTCGCAGGCGTCCCCGTCGGCGCTGGGCGGGCATTCCTTTTCGGGAATGCAATAGTCGTAAGAGGGGATCAAAAGCTGAGTGGAGCGCTCGAGCCTTGTGATAGAGAACTGCCCCAGGGTCACGTAGAGCCTCCGCGAGCCGTCCCCGGTGACAAGCTGGCCGCAGAAGCATTCGCAGATGCGGCTTGGAATTTCGCAAACGCCGCACTCCGACCCGTGGAAGCAGTCGCAGGCCTCAACGGTTTTGGCAGAGAGAATAATGGGGTCCACAAGCTCCACCGTGGCAGTGGGCAGATTTGTGGCGGGGAGAAGCTGGGTATCGTTTCCTCCGGCGGTCATGCGGGAGGAAAAGCTTTTGGACAGACCTTCGCTGCCGAAAAGAATGGCCCGCTTGTTGCTGACAGCCAGCCCCTCCACCTCAACGGGGCGCCCCAGACCGCACTGGGCGTCCACGGTGACCCGGTAGAAGATCCGGGAATCCACGGTGTAAAAGCCGCTGTTGAAGGGCACGGGCTCAACGTCCACGTATGTCCACAGCACCGTGGCCGTTCTGGGCTTTACGCTCACGGCGTGGTCGATAATATTCTGACCCTCAGCGGTGAGGTAACAGCGGATGTCCTCGAGACAGTCCTGGCTTCGGCAGGAATCGTATACCTTTGTTGTGCTGATGCAGACGGCCTCTTTGCCGCCCGTGGGCTTGTTTTCAGGCAAAATAATTACCCCCTAAAAGCATATGTCTTTCGAGCGGTGGCGCTCAGTAACATACTATGCTTTCAGGGGGAGCTGTGTTCTCAGCGGATGAGTATTGAAAGGCTGTTTTTGTCCGTGTCCGAGGGGAGAATGCGAAGCTTTTTAAGCCCGAATTCCTCTGTCAGCGCGGCGGAATTGCACCTGTGCTGGCCGGCCATTATTGAAAGCCGGGAGGGGTGAACGAATATATCCGCGCAATGCCCCGGGGTATCCTGCCCGGCAAGCTTTGCTCTGGCCATATTGTAAAAATACCGGGACCAGGTCAGCTCGCCCAACGCCGGGTGATAGGCTCCGCCCACAACGCTGTCCCCGGAGGAGAGCTCGTCCGTGGGGTTCAGCCCAAGGCGGATAACGGGGATGTTTTTCTCCGTGAAAATGGGCAGCATTTCGGCGCAAAGCTCAACTGCCGCTTCAACGGAAAGGGGAGTATACCCGCCGGAGAGCATCATTTGGTGGAGCCTGGTGTTTCGTATGACCACCGTGGGATAAAACCGCACCCCGTCGGGACAGAGTGCCGCCGCCCGGAGGCAGGTCTGTTTTGCGGTTTGGGCGGTGTCCCCGGGAAGGCCGAACATGAGCTGGAGTATCAGCTTAAAGCCACGGCTTTTGATAAGCTTTGATGCGGTCTCAACGTCGCTTCCGCTGTGACCCCGGTTGGCCTGAATTAATACGCCGTCGTCCATGGACTGGGCGCCCAGCTCCACGGTTCGCACGCCGCCGAGCATGAGCAGATCGAGGATCTCTCCGTCTATGGCGTCCGGCCGGGTGGAGACCCGGATCTCTCTGAGGGTGCCGTTGTCGAGAAAGGGCTTTGCGGCAAGAAGATACTGCCGCTGATCCCCGTATGGCAGGCAGGTAAAGCTTCCCCCGTAAAAGGCCAGTTCTGCCGGGGCGGAGAGCTTTTTTGCGCTTTCGGAGATGATCCGGCTGACCTCCTCCGGAGACGGCGGAGCGATCTGGCCGGAGATCTGCCGCTGGTCGCAGAACACGCAGTCGTGGGGACAGCCCGCGTGGGGGATAAAAACGGGTATCACGCTGTTTTTAGCCACGGAAGAGGTTCACCCCTTTCCAAGTGAAAAGTGAAACTAAAAAAGCGGGAAGAGCTTCCCGCTTTTTTGTCTTTGGAATTAAAGCTCGCCCATAAGCTCCAAAGCCGCCTTTGCGGCGTTCTGCTCAGCCTCTTTTTTGCTCTTTCCGCGCCCGGTGGTCAAGGGGTTGGTGTTGAGGTAGAGGGTGGCTGTAAAGGTCTTGTCGTGCTCCGGACCGGAGGCGTCGGTGACCTTGTAGCAGATAAGCTCCTGCTTGTTCTTCTGGATTATCTCCTGAAGGGCGGTCTTGTAGTCGCAGAGGGTATGCTTTTTTATTGCAGAGGCAGAGCCGGACTCGAAATAGGGGACGAGAAAGCGCCTTGCGGGCTCAAGTCCGCCGTCCAGGTACATTGCACCCAGCACAGCCTCCATGGCGTCTGCCAGAACGGACGGTCTGGATCTTCCGCCGGAACGCTCTTCTCCGTGGCCGAGAAGCAGGTGCTCGCCAAGGCCGATGTCGCACGCTATGCTGAAAAGCGCACCCTCGCAAACGAGAGAGGCGCGAAGCCGTGTGAGATCACCCTCGGCAAAACGGGAAAAATTGCCGAAAAGGTATTCTGCCGCCAGCATGTTCAGAACAGAGTCGCCCAAAAACTCAAGCCTTTCGTTGCAGACGGTGTCCTTTTCGTGGGACTCGTTGGCGTAAGAGCTGTGGGTAAGAGCGGTGCGCAGAAGGGCGGGATTTTTAAAACTGTAGCCGATGTCCGGTTGCTTGCCGTTTTCCATGCTTACTTCAGCTGAGCAGAGATAAAGTTGGCGGCGTCGCCTACGGTCTTGATGCTGGCAAGAGCATCTTCGCTGATCTCACCGATCTCAAACTCTTCTTCAAGGGCCATGATGACTTCGACCATGTCGAGGGAGTCGGCGCTGAGGTCTTCAACGAAGGAAGTCTCGGGGGTGACGGCGGATTCCTCAAGGGCAAATTTGTCGCAGATGATAGCTCTGATCTTTTCGAATACCATTTTAAAGTACACTCCTTATGAATTATGGACTGATTAACCGAATACTTGGGTCACACAGTAATATAATACCTTTTTTGCCCGGATATGTCAAGGGCTTGAGGTGGGAAAAAGTCTTATTCTGTCACCTTCATGGCAGAAATGTTTGCCTCGATGTCGGAGATAACGTTGCCCCGGGCATAGCGGATGGCCTGGTGGATGGCGTTCTTCATGGTGTAGGCGTTGGCAGACCCGTGAGCCTTGATGACGGGAGCGGAAATGCCAACCAGAGGGGAACCGCCCACTTCCTTGTAGTCCATGACTTTTTTAAGCTCGTAGATCCGCTTTTTAACCAGCAGTGCGCCGATCTTGGTGATAAAGTCGCTTTTCAGCTTGGTCTTCAGCTCGGAGGCGAAGAACATACCGATGCCTTCCATGGCCTTGAGCATGACGTTGCCGGAGAACCCGTCCGCAACAACAACGTCCACCTGGTCTGCGGGAATATAGCGGGCTTCCACGTTGCCCACAAAGTTCAACCCGGCCTCAGCGGCGGCTTTTTTCAGCAGGCTGTGGGCCGCAAGGTGAAGCTCGTCGCCCTTGGTCTCTTCTGAGCCTACGTTCAGAAGACCCACGCGGGGAGAGTCCTTTTCAAAGACGGACTTTGCGTAAATAGAGCCCATAAAGCCGAACTGGAGCAGATATTCGGGGGTGCACTCCACGTTTGCGCCGCTGTCCATAAGGATAACGCCGCCGCTGACGGGCAGAATGGTGCCGATAGCCGCACGGCGGACACCGCGGATTCGTCCCACGTAAAGAGTGGCGGCGGTGATAACGGCGCCGGTGTTGCCTGCGGAAACGACCGCGTCACCTTCGCCCTTGCGGATGAGCTTCATGGCGGTGACCATTGAGCTGTTCTTTTTGGCGCTTCGCACAGAGGTGGGATCGTCCTCCATGGTAA
>SVLY01000016.1 GCA_015067715.1 Oscillospiraceae bacterium
TTTTCGTAAACTGCGAAGATGGAGGAGGGGGGAGTATCCTTGGAGCCGAGACCGTAACGGCCGCCGACGACCTTGGCGTTGATGCCGTTGGTGGCAAGAGCGGTGACAACGTCCAGGTAGAGAGGCTCGCCCTGAGCGCCGGGTTCCTTGGTGCGGTCGAGAACGGCGATCTTCTTGGCGGTGGCGGGGATGGCGGCAATGAGCTTGTCGGCGCGGAAGGGACGGTAGAGGCGGACCTTGACAAGACCGACCTTTTCGCCGTTGGCGTTGAGGTAGTCGATGACTTCTTCAATGGTGTCACAGACGGAGCCCATGGCGATGATGACCTTTTCGGCATCGGGAGCGCCGTAGTAGTTAAAGAGCTGGTAGTTGGTACCGATGCGCTCGTTAACTCTCTTCATGCAATCTTCAACGATCTCGGGAAGAGCGTCGTAGTACTTGTTGCAGGCTTCGCGGTTCTGGAAGAAGATGTCGCCGATCTCGGCGGAGCCGCGGAGAACGGGGTGATCGGGGTTGAGGGAGCGGTTACGGAAGTCGGCAATGGCCTGCTTGTCGGTCATGTCCTTAAGGTCTTCGTAATCCCAGACTTCGATCTTGGAGACCTCGTGGGAGGTGCGGAAACCGTCAAAGAAGTGGAGGAAGGGAACGCGGCCTTCGAGAGTTGCCAGGTGGGCAACGGCGCCGAGGTCCATAACTTCCTGGGGGTTGGTGGAGGCCAGCATAGCGTAGCCGGTCTGACGGCAGGCGTAAACGTCGGAATGGTCGCCGTAGATGTTAAGAGCGTGGGAAGCGACGCAGCGGGCGGAAACGTGGATAACGTTGGGAAGAAGCTCGCCGGCGATCTTGTACATGTTGGGGATCATCAGGAGCAGACCCTGGGATGCGGTGTAGGTGGTGGTGAGAGCACCGGCGGCGAGAGAGCCGTGGACGGCACCGGCAGCACCGGCTTCGGACTGCATCTCTGTGACCTTAACGGACTCACCGAAAATGTTCTTGAGACCGCCTGCGGACCAGCTATCGACAGCTTCGGCCATGTTGCTGGACGGAGTGATGGGGTAGATAGCGGCTACTTCAGTAAAGGCATAGCTTACTGTTGCGGCAGCTGTGTTACCGTCCATGGATTGCATTTTTCTTGCCATGTTTTGATATATCCTCCTGTATTTGTTTCGGGTCGTTCGATGCCGAATGTCCCGATTTTTTATCGTCTTATATTGTACCACTTATCAGACTAAAAGTAAACCTTTTTTTAGAAGATAAGTCATAGATTTTTGAGGTGATTTATGGTAATATATACTGGCTAAAGTAGCATGAGCAGGAGGAAAATCACCCTTGAGAAGATATGCAGTTATACTTTGCGACGGTATGGCCGACCGCCCCCTGGACGTTTTCGGCGGAAAGACCCCCATGGCCGTTGCCGATAAACCCAATATGGACCGCCTTGCCGCCCTTGGCAGGGTTGGCAGAATGAACACCCTCTATCCCCAGCTTCCCTACGGAAGCGACGTTGCAAACCTCTCCATCCTCGGCAGCGACCCCCGCACCTGCTACACCGGCCGCTCCCCGGTGGAGGCGCTGGGTCTTGGCATAAGCCTTGAAGACAGCGACATGGTCTTCCGCATGAACCTTATAAACATCGGCGGCTCAGAGGTCTTCGAGGACTGTACGATCGTTGACCACAGCGCCGACAAGATCACCACCGAAGAGGCCGCAGAGCTCGTTGAGGCTCTGAGAGAGCATTTTGAAAACGAAAAAGTAAAGATCCACCTTGGCGTCAGCTACCGCCATTGCTTCATCCTCAAGGACAGCAAGAGCTGGAGCGGCGACCTCACCCCTCCCCACGACGTTTTGGGCGACCGTGTGGGTGACCATATGCCCACCGGCGACCTTGCGGAGGAGTTTGCGGACATGATGAAAAAAGCGTGGAAGCTCCTTTCTGACCACCCCGTCAACCGCGCCCGCGAGGCAAAGGGGCTTCGTCCGGCAAACTGCCTCTGGCTCTGGGGCGCCGGCGGAAAGCCCGCATACGTCCCCTTTAAGGAGCGCTACGGCGTTGAAAAGGGCATGATGATAACCGCAGTTCCCCTTATTATGGGTCTGGGCGCGGGCCTTGGCCTTGACTACTGCACCGTAGAGGGCGCCACCGGCGACTATTACACCAACTACGCCGGAAAGGCCGCCGCGGCAATAGATGCTCTGAAAAAGGGCTATCAGTTCGTTTTTATCCACGTTGAAGCCCCTGACGAGTGCGGCCACGACGGTGATGCGGAGCTGAAAAAGGCCTCTGTCGAGCAGATCGACCGCCACATCGTCGGTCCCGTTGAGGCATGGCTGAAGGCCTCCGGCGAGCCCTACCGGGTGCTTATCACCCCCGACCACGCCACCCCCATCGCCGTCCGCACCCACACCGGCGAGGACATCCCCTTCGTTCTCTACGACAGCGAGCTTGACATTCCCTGTGACGTCCACGAGTTCACCGAGGCCGCCTGTGAAAAGTCCGGGCTTTACTATCCCGACGGATACAAGCTTATGGCAGACTTTATCGGCTGAGGAAAAAAACGGCAAAAAAAGCCTTTGGAGCATATTTGTTCCAAAGGCTTTTACTATTTTTGCCCTGCATAGGCCGGCGTTTTCGGGGAGACAATAGTGCTGTAACGAAAACGAAAGGACAGTGAAAAACAGAAATGATGAGTCCCAAAGAGCTGCTCTACGTTCAGGATGCTCTTTCCCACGAACAGATGATGCAGAAAAAATGCGCCGAAACCGCCCAGAGGCTTTCCGACCCGGAGCTTAAAGGCTTCGTGGATCAGATGGCAAGATCCCACAGGGAGACCTTCGGCAGGTTTTACGGTCTGCTGAACTGATTTTTAACGGGAAAGGAAGATACGGACAATGGATGACAGAATGCTTATGGAGGATCTGCTCACGGCGGTAAAGACCGGAGCAACTCTCTATCTCCACGGAACCATCGAGTCGGGAACGGCAAACGTTCACGGAGCTTTTGACGCTTCTCTGTGTGATACCCTGAAAATGCAAAACGGGATATACTCTAAAATGAGCCAAAAGGGCTGGTATACCTCCGAACAGGCGCCGCAGCAGAAGATCGACCAGACCCGACAGAAGTTTTCCGCCTGCTGCTGAAAAATTTCCGGCAGGCAGAAACGAAAATAAAGGCAAGCCCAAAAGGCTTGCCTTTATTTTTTCACAGTTATTTTCAGGTCTCAGGGAGCGGGGGCGAGCACGCCCACGTAGCCTTGATCTTCGTTGATGACCAGGAGGTTTCCGCTTGCGTCTCTGTAAACGGGAGTGCCCACGGGCGTTCTGCTGGCTTCAAGGTGCTCGTCGGGGTAATTCAGGTTGTCCTCTGAGACAACGTGACCCACGAAAACGAATTCCTCACCGTTAAACCCGTTTTCCCCAAGGTACCAGCCTTTCGTCCTGAGATAGAGGACACCGTCCGCAAAGACCGCCTGTCTCTGGACCTCGCCGGAGGGATAGCCGGTCGGCGTGGTCTGGTCGGGCTGGTCGGGCTGGTCGGGCTGGTCGGTCTGGGTGGTCTGGGTGGTCTGGGCGGGCTGGGCGGGGCTGCCGCAGGCAGAGAGGACGATGACGGAAAGCAAAAGGATCGGCAAAAGAAGCTTTGTTTTTTTCATTTTCGTTCCTCCTTTTTTATTTGCGGCGGCAGCGGCGGATTATGAGCCTGATGACAAGAACGTGGGCAAGCACGACGGCCGCGATAAGGGCAAGGACAAGAAGGATCTCAACGATGTTGCCGAGGAACCAGATGACGAAGCTCTGGAAGCCGTCGGAAACTCTTTCGATGCTGTTGGAAAATTCCCGGGCGAGCTTTTCGCCGAAGGTGAGAGGCTTTCTTTCAACGGGGGTGTACTCGATGACCTCGTTGAGTTCAACGGTAACCGTGGAGTAGGACACCAGAGAGCTCATGGTGTTCAGCCTCGTGGTATAGCTTTCGATCTCGTAGCGGATGTTTGCAAGGGACTCTTCAATGCGGAGGACCTCGTCAAGGTCCTTTGCCTGACCAAGAAGCTCGATAAGTCTGGCCTCCTGAGCGCGGAGGGATGCAAGGCGGGATTCAACGTCCACGTACTCAAGGGTTATGTCCTGGGTGGAGAGGCTTTCCCGGCGGATACTGCCGATGGTGCCCACGCTGGAGATAAAGTCCTGGAGCTTATCCGAGGGAATGCGGAGAACGTAGGTGGAGTATCTCTCGCTTCCGTTGCCGCCGCGGGTGTCGGAGGATTCGGTGTACCCTCCGAGGGTGGCGGTGAGATCCAAAAGTGCGGCCACGGAATCGTCGTAGGTCTTGGTCTCAAGGGTGTAATTTACGTTGTAGATCAGCTTTCTGGAAGGGTCGGGCTTTCCCAACTGAAGGGAGGAGGTGGTGTTTCCGGAGGAGGAGTCGGTAAGGCTTTCGGAGACGGACTCGGTGGAGATATAGTCCCCGTCCTCAACGGTGTAACTGTATTTGTCCCCAAGGCCGGCAGATGAATTCATCTGTATGGATTCATCGTAGTAGGCCTCGGGAGCCCGGTCCGCTTCGGTAGCTCCGCAGGCGGAGAACATTGCCGCGGCACAGAGTATGGCAAGGATCAGTGCAATCGTCTTTTTCATTGGCTGTTGTTCCTTTCGTTTGATGTACTCACCTGTATTACCCTGCAGGCACACAAAAAGGTTGCAATCGGAATGAGAAATTTTTAATTATTCGGGCTTTTTTCCGTTGAGACCCGCAAGCATGGCGGCAATGCCGTCTGCAAAGGTCTTCAAAGAGTCGGAGCGGGAGGTGAGGCTGAGGTTTTCGGCCTCGAGAGCGGCGGCCTTTTCTTTGAGGGAGGCAAGCTCGGCCTCAAGGGCGGCGGCTTTGTCGGATGCGGCCTTAAACTCGGCAGAGAGCCGGGCGTTTTCGCCTGTGAGGGCGGCAAGCTCAGCCTCAAGGGCGCCGGTCTTTTCGCTGAGCGCGCTTTCAGCGGCGGCCGCGGCGGTGCGTGCCTCTGCAACGGATGCGGAAAGACCGGCGTTGGCGGTGACGAGAGCTTCGTTTTCGTCGGTGAGCCTTGTGACCTCGCCGGTGAGAAGGGTTATTCTGCCCTCGTGGGAGCGGATGAGCTCGGTCTTTCTCTGGCAATCGGAAGCGAGGACGGCTTTTTCCTGCTTTTCTTTTTCAACGGTGAGAGCGGCGGCGGTCGCCCGTTTTTCGGAGTCCGCAAGGCTGCGCTCAAGGGCTTCCTTTTCGTTTTTCCAACAGCGGGCAGAGTTGGCGATATAGTCTATAACGTCTTTATTGTTAAATCCGCCGAAAAGCTTTTTGCGGAAACCTGTTCCTTCGGGTTTTGACATGGTGTGCCTCCGGGTGGTAATTATAATTTCACACCAAGTATAGCACATAATGTCGCTTTTGGCAAGAGCACGGGAGCGCATTGGCAGTTTTTTACTTCAAAATATTCCCGAGGACCTCTCCCAGATACCCTGCGGAAACAAGGGCGTCGGAAAGGCTGTTTCCGTTTGCGCCAACCTCGATAAGCAGCGCTCCGGGGCAGACCTCCTGGTCGTAGCTCCCGTTGGTGAGAAGCATGGGGCGGACAATTCCGGGAGCGATTTCGTTAAGCCCCCGCTGAAGCTTCAGCCCCAGGCTGAGATTGCTCTGCCAGTTGGGGTGGTTTGCGCCGCTCCCGTCCGTGCCCACGAGGATCAGCATCTGCGCCGCATCACCGGAGGCCGTCTCAAGCGCCAGCCTGTACCTCGTGGAACCCTCGGCGTTCAGCGCATCCCTGTGGATATCCAGCACCACGGCGATGGAGGGGTCTTTTTTCAGCCAGGCTCGCACAGCGGCGTTTGACCTTGCATAGGCCCCCGTGTAAGATTCGCCGTCGAAAAGGGTGCGGTCGTGGATGACCCGTATGCCCTGAGCGCGGAGCGCGTCGGTGAGCTCGTCTCCCACCCGCACTACGCTGAAGCCCGGGTCGGTGCACCGGTCGCCTTCGGAGACCTCGTAGCTGTCCAGCTCGGTGGGGGTGTAGCACTCCGTGGCGTGGGTGTGGATGATCAGCACGGTGGGTGCTTCGGAAAAGGTCAGGGGCTGCTGAAGAAGCCCTTCGATATCCGGAGAATATGCGGTGTTGTTTTTTATGTAGATGTCCCCAAACTCAAGATAGCCCTGACCCGGGGAGGCTGTGATAAGCGTGGTTATAACGTTTTCTGCGTCGTTTGGCCGGGCGGGGGATATGGCAGAGTCCCCCTGGGGGCTGTTTGCGGCGGTAGGAGGATATACTGCTGTTGTTTCGACGGTCGCGGCAGAGGTCCGGGGCGGAGTCTGCTCCGTTTGGGGCGGCTCTGTTGCGGGGACTTGGGTTAAGGGAGTGACTCCGGCCTCAAGGGCGAGTATTGCCTGACCTATGCGCGCATCGGCCAGCAGGGGAGATGCGCTGTCCCAGAGATTTATTGCTGTGAATACCAATGCGATCAGCCCGAGGACCGCCGCGGTCAGCGCCGTGGAGCCAACGGGGCGTTTAGGGTTCTGCTTGTCCGGAACAGGGGCTTTGTTTTCCATGAAGGTGACCTCCTTTGAAGCTTGGGAAGGGGAAGACGCGGCTTTTCCCCTTTCATATGGATACGCCCCGGAAAAGGATTTTATGACCTTAAAAATTCAACGTCTTCAAGGGTGAGCCCCGGCTGAAAGGCAAGGTTCAGCCCCGCTGAGAGGACCCTTGCGCAGGTTTGGGACAGGCTGTCTATATCCTTGGGAGTGACGAAAAAGCCCATCTCCTCTCCGGAAAAGGAAAAGCCGTTCTCATCCACCCCGTGATCCCGGGCAACGGATGAGGCAAGTGTTGCCGCATCCACGACGGTGGGCACGCCAACGGAGATACAGGGCACGCCAACCGTCTTTTCGTTTATCTCAAATCTGTGGTTTCCCACTCCCGAACCCGGAGCTATCCCCGTGTTGGACACCTGAATGCTTTTGCAAAGACCGCCGCGGTCAAGGGCGGCCAGGGCATCCACCAGCACGCACACCGAGGGAGAGAGCTTTTCCGCAAGAAAAAGAACTGTTTCGGCGCTCTCCAGCCCCGTGTCCCCCAGAACTCCAGGGGCGATCACAGCCACCTCCCGAAGCTCACAGCCCCGGAACGCCGGGTTCTTCAGCAGGTGACGGGTGGGGATAACTCCGTCCGCAACCGTGGGTCCGAGGGAGTCTGCGGTGAGCCTTCTGTTTCCCAGACCAACGAAAAGAATGGGGCCGTTCATCTCCCGGGGCAGATGGCGGCAGACCGTGTGGCACAGCCCGCGAACACAGGGCTCAAAGGCGTTTTGCTCCGGGTCAAACAGCGCAGATATGTCCAGAGAGGTATAGATCCCCCGGGGCTTTCCCAGCGCTTGTTCGCCTTCGGACGAAAAAATTTCCGTCTCTTCCACTGGCAGGCCGAAAAGCCGGGTTTTTGAACAGCGCACACCGGGAAGGGGCGTTTCCGGGTCCTTTATCCATTCCCGGGCAAGGTCGGTTCTTGATGAAAACAGAGCGATCCCTCCTTACAGGTTCGTCAGTTGACAATTCCGTTTTATTATCCTGAAAAGCACAGGAGATTATTCCGGGGGAATATTTTTCTTTTGCCGAGGAAACATAAGCGGGAGAAAGTCTGTTTTGATTTACGGGAGGGCAAAAGCCATGGAAGCGCCCAATACTGTTCTGGGAGACCCCGTTGCGGATCTGGGGACGTTTAAAAATATTTTTGCAGAGGATGCGGCCTTTCGCTTTCGGGAGATATGCTCTCCGGAGGGGAGAGTCCGGGCGGGGATATGCTTTTTCGACGGCATGGCCTCGGGATCTCTGGTGGCAGAAAGCATAGCCGAGCCCGTTGCCTCCTTTGTCTGCGATGGAAAAGAGCTGAGGGCAGAGCAGGTCTTTTCGGTGGTCACCAACTGCGAGCTGAAACGGGAGGACAGCGTTGAAAAGCTGATATCCGCCGTGATGTACGGAGATACTCTGCTCTTCGTTCCCGGGGGCGCCTTTGCGGTGGGCACGAAAAACTGGCTCAAGCGCACTCTCACCGAGCCCCGGGGCGAGACGGTGATGAGGGGACCCAGAGAGGGCTTTATCGAGTCTGCTCTTGACAACGTGAGCATGATAAGGCGCAGGCTGAAAACCAGGGAGCTCCGGGTGGAGATGGTCTCCCTTGGGGAGAAGGCAAACAATTTCATATACATTTGCAGTATCCGGGGGGTTGCGGACGAAAGGGTGAGATGCGAGCTGAAGCGGCGCATTGCCGCCATGACCATGACGGACATTCTGGAGTCCAACTATATCGCCGAGCAGATACGTGACTGTCCCCACAGCCCCTTCAAGACCGTGGGAACCACCGAACGTCCGGATTCCGTTGCGGCAAAGCTTCTTGAAGGCCGGGTTGCCGTGGTCGTGGACGGATCACCCTGCGTGCTGACCGTGCCGTACCTTTTCGTTGAGAGCTTTCAATCGGGAGAGGACTATTACACGGGAAATATTTTTTCCTCGGTGAACAGGGCGGTGCGCTTTGTGGGAACGGCGCTTTCGGCATGTATTCCGGCCTTTTACATTGCCATCGTGAATTACCACCAGGAAATGCTGCCAACGGTTTTGCTGCTGAGCATTTCAAAGGCGCGCCAGGGCGTGCCCTTTCCGACCATTCTGGAGCTTTTGCTGTTGCTTGCGGCCTTTGACATTCTCCGAGAGGCAAGCCTTCGGATGTCCAACAATATAGGCCAGGCGCTCTCTGTTGTGGGAGCGCTGATAATCGGTCAGTCGGCGGTGGAGGCAAAATTCGTCAGCGCTCCGGTGGTTATAATCGTGGCGCTCACAGGTACGACCTCAATGCTGGCATCCCCAATGATGGGGGCGCTGGTGTGCGCCAGAAGCTTTCTGCTGGCAATGACGGCGGCCTTTGGGCTTACGGGGTTTACAGTGGGGCTGGTGCTTCTGGGGGCGTATCTTTGCAGTCTGAGCTCCTTTGGGGTGCCATATCTCTCCTTTGAGCTTCTTCCCGACGGGCTTATACGGCGGCGCTGGGGCAAGCTGAGATACAGAAAGCTTTTTGGTGCGGGAAGGAGGGACGGTAAATGAAAAAACGTTATCTGGCTTTGGCGTTTACCCTGCTCTGGGCATTTTTGCTCTCCGGCTGTGACGGCTTTGCGGAGATAGAGGAGCTCATCGTGGTTTCCGGGGCGGCGATAGATTTCGATGGGGAGGAGTATACCGTTACCGCAGAGATAATCGACCTTCAGCGGGGAAGCCAGGAGACAGCCTACAAGACCTTTTATCTCGAAAGCCGGGGAGGAAGCATTTCCCAGGCGGTGAGCCACATGGGCAGAGTGACGGGAAAAGAGCTCTACTGGGGGCACGCATCGGTGTTTGTCATCGGTCCGGGAGTGGCTCAGAGCTCCATACTTCCGGTGCTTGAGTGGTTTCTCCACGACAGCCTTGCGGCGTTTTCGTCCATGATCGTCCTGTCCGACACGGAGCGCGCGGCAGACGTATATTCCTTCGTGTCCCCCACGGAAAACAGCGTGAGCTTTGCTCTGGAAAAGATAATGACAAACTATTCATCCCGGGAGGAGCGGGGCTCTGCGGCCATATTTGAGATAATCGACAAATGCAGCGCCGACGGTGTGGCGACCATAATCCCGGTGATCTCCGGGCAGAAAAACGGGGGCGAGACCGTCATCGCCATAAACGGAATGGCGGTGTTTGCCCGGGACACTATCAGCGGCATCTACGCCCCGGAGGAGGCTGAGCTCCTGCGGCTTTTGCTGGAAAGCCACAGCGGAAACGTGTTTTCCGCAGACACGGGAGAAGAGGTCGTCCACTTCCACTGCGGAGAGACGAAGAGCGGCTTTGAGGCGGAGTTTGAAAACGGAACGCTCACCGTGGACGTTACTCTTGAGGCCGAGCTTAAGCTTGTTGACGTGGACGGGGACGCGGGCGTACTGGACGAGGAATTCCTGCTGAGGTTTGCAGATTCCGCAGACCAGGTGCTTACCCAGCGGGCAATGAACGTGCTGGAAAAGGACGTGGCGGTTTTCAGAAGCGATATTCTGGGAGTGGGGCAGTATTTCGAGCGTTGCCGTCCGGAGCTCTGGGAGCAGATCAAGGACGATTGGGAGACCGTCTACGGTTCTGCCCTGATCAGCCTTTCCGTCGACACAAAGGTGGGTCAGAGCGGCGAGGCATCCAAGACTCTGACTTTGGCAAGAGAGTAGAAAGGAGCGGCAGAGGCTGTGACGCTATATTATATTATCGTAATACTGGGGCTCTGCGGAGCGGAGTTTATCCGTCTTCGGGGAGATGGGCGGGCTCTGCGGGCGTGGTGTGTTCTCTACTGCGCCGCAGGGGTGCTCGCGGGGCTCTGGATCGGAGGGGTGAGCTTTTGATAAAGGCAGACGAAAGAGACGTGCGGTCTCTCTGCGCCCTGTTTATGCTGGGCAGTATCGTTATCATCGGCGGAACGGCAGAAAACGCCTCCAGAAGCTGGCTTTCACTGGTGCTGTCGGTAACCATAGCTCTGCCGCTTTTGGCGCTATGGGTGTGGATACTGGGGCGTTTTCCGGACAAGGATCTCTTCGGCGTGCTTGGGGAGCTTTTCGGAAAATGGGGAGGAAAGCTCTTTGCCGGGCTGATCGGCGTGTATGCGTTCATAACCCTGTCCTGGACACTTGGAAACTACACCAGCTTCACGACCATGCTCACCTCACGGGACACCGTAAAGGAGGTGCCGGGAATGCTGGTCGCCGCCGCGGCGGCGGTGGTGGCGGGGCTGGGCTTTCGTGTGATAAGGGGAGCGGGAAGAATATTCCTCACCTTTATGTTCATTGCTCTTGGGGTGACCATTCCTTTGAGTATTCTCAGCGTGGACTTTTCCGCATTTCCTCTGCCCATTTTCGGCCACGACAGGGCGGGGGTTTTTGAAGGCGCGCTCTCTCTTGGAATGATGCCCTTCGGAGAGGTGATAATCCTTCTGGCGGCGCTTCCCCCTCCGGGAAGGGGAAAGCGGGGGAGGGGACTTCTTTTCGGGGCGCTGATGGCGTTTTGCGTTATGCTGGTGGTGTTTTTGCGGAACGTGATGATGCTTGGTGAGCGGAGCATGGACTGCCTCTATTTCCACAGCTTTTACGCACTGCGGATACTGGGCATAGGCTCGTTTTTTCAGCGTATGGAGATCCTGGTCTCCGTGGTCTATATGTGCAGCGACCTTTTGCGGATCGCCCTTTGTATTTACTGCTGCGGAAGGGTGGTTTCGGAGTGCCTGGGTCTGCCGGCGCAAAAGGGATGCTACGGCCCCTGGGCGGTGATGGCCTTTGCGGCGTCGGAAATGGTGCTTATAAACGGCCAGGCAGTCTTCGTTTTCAGAGAGCTTTGCAAATATATCGCCCTGCCCTTTTGCGTGGGAATACCTCTTGCTTGTGCTTTTGCTCTGTTTTTGAGGAAAAATGAGCAATCTGACGGAAAATTATGGTTGAAATCCTAAGGCCGATGGAATATAATATATAGTTGGTATTATTTGCTTCGGATGTGGAGGTTTGGGCGTTATGAATGGCTTTGATAAGTATTTTTCGTCCCTTAAGGGCCGCGAGGTGGCGGTTTTGGGAATGGGGGTAAGCAATCTCCCTCTGGCGCGGCTTTTGGTGTCCCGCGGAGCGATCGTTACCGCCTACGACAAAAAACCTCCCCGGGAGCTTGGGCAGGAAGCGATGGAGCTTTTGGAAAAAGGCGTTAAATTCGTCTCCGGAGAAAACTATCTCTCCGACATCCGCGAGGATATCATCTTCCGCACCCCGGGTCTTCTGCCCACGGCGCCGGAGCTTATTGCCGCCAAAGAACGGGGCGCGCATATCACCTCGGAGATGGAGCTGTTTTACGAGCTCTGTCCGGCAAAAACGGTGGGCATAACCGGCTCCGACGGAAAGACAACTACCTCCACCCTTATCTCCGAAATGCTGAAAAAGGCAGGCTTCAGAGTGTGGCTCGGGGGCAATATAGGCACGCCGCTGCTGGATAAGATCCCCGAAATGACCGAAAACGACGTCTGCGTCACCGAGCTCTCCTCCTTCCAGCTCATGGACATGGAGCGTTCGCCGGATATTGCCGTTGTTACAAACCTCGCCCCCAACCACCTTGACAAGCACGGCTCAATGGAGGAATACTGCCAGGCAAAGAAAAACATCTTCCTTCACCAGAGCGAAAATGGCGTTCTCGTGCTGAACGCCGACTGCGCCGTGACCGCCGCCTTTGCCCCGGAGGCAAAGGGCAGTGTGCGCCTTTTTTCCCGTAAGGGTGAGGTCGGGTGCGGCACCTGGCTTGAAGACGGCCGGTTGGTTTCAAATATTGGCGGAGAGAAAAAGACCCTCTTTGCCGCCGGGGATATCCGCATTCCCGGGCTTCACAACGTTGAAAACTACATGACCGCCGCATCCGCCGTTTTCGATCTGGTATCTTCAGATCACATGAAGGCGGTGGCCGTGGATTTCGGGGGAGTTGAGCACCGGCTTGAGTTCGTCCGGGAGCTCAGAGGGGTTAAATACTACAACTCTTCCATCGACTCTTCCCCGTCACGCACGTCTGCCGCCCTTGGGGTGTTCGACAAAAAGGTGATCGTTATCGTGGGCGGAAGCGACAAAAACATCTCCTTTGACTCCCTTGGAGAGACCCTCTGCCAAAAGGCAAAGGCAGTCATCCTTGCAGGTCAGACCGGCGAAAAGATCGCCCTTGCGGTGAGAAGCGCCGAAAGCTATTGCGAGGGAGCTCCTGTGATATGCAACGGCGAAAACGTGGTCAACGCCGTAAGCGTTGCCGCAGACCTTGCAAAAGAGGGGGACGTTGTTCTCCTCAGCCCCGCGTGTGCCTCCTTTGACGCGTTCAAAAACTTTGACCAAAGGGGAAAAGTTTTCAAAAAGGCCGTGCTTGACCTGAACTGAGGTTGAGTTTGGGACCTGTATATGATATAATATAATGTCTGTGGCAACACAGGCAAAATGAGATTCTGAAAGGAATGACCTGCTTGAAGGTTCTTGTTATATTTGGCGGCGTTTCTCCGGAGCACGACGTTTCCCGGGTATCGGCCGCATCCGTGCTTTCAAATATCGACCGCGAACGTTTTGAGGTCAAGGTTCTGGGCATCACCCGTGAGGGTAGATGGCTTCTCACCGGGGCGACCCCGGAGAGCATCTCCTCCGGCCAGTGGGAAAAGGAAGACAACCTTCCCGTTCTGTTCAGCCCCGCCCGGGACGAGACCGGCGGATTTTACATAGCCGGGGAGAGATATCTTCCCGACGTGGTCTTCCCCGTGCTCCACGGTGAAAACGGTGAGGACGGCAGACTTCAGGGTCTGCTCACTCTGGCAGGCATCCCCTTCGTGGGCTGCGGATGCGCCTCGGGCGCGGTGTGCATGGACAAGGCCTTTACAAAACAGGTTTGCGCCTGGGCGGGAATTGCCATGGCAGACTGGGTCTTGGCGCTGAGAAGCGAGATCTCCGGCGATATTGACGGAGTCATTGCCCGCGTTGAAGAAAAATTTGCCTATCCCGTCTTCGTAAAGCCTGCAAACACCGGCTCCTCAGTTGGCGTTTCAAAGGCCTCCGACAGAGCCGGTCTTGCCCAGGCTCTGGTTCTTGCCGCAAAATACGACAGCCGTATTCTGGTGGAGGAGTTTATCGACGGACGTGAGCTTGAGATCGCCGTTCTGGGAAACGAGGCTCCCGTTGCCTCCGGCATCGGAGAGATACTTCCCTCCCGCGATTTCTACTCCTACGAGGCAAAATATATCGACGGTACCAGCGGACTGGTCTTCGACCCCGTCCTTCCCGACGGAAAGGAAGATGAGCTTCGCGCCGCCGCGGTTAAGATCTTCCGCCTGCTGGACTGCCGGGGACTTTCCCGTGTGGACTTCTTCCTGCGCAAGAGGGACAACGCGGTGATCTTCAACGAGATAAACACCCTTCCCGGCTTTACAGGCATCAGTATGTATCCCAAGCTTTTCGGCAGACGGGGCATTGCCTACGGCGACCTTGTAACGAAGATAATCGACCTTGCCCTTGAGTGCGGCGTAAGGTAAGAAAATATGGACAGACGACCCATCGGCGTTTTTGACAGCGGCCTTGGGGGGCTCACTGCCGTAAAGGAGCTTCGCCGCATTCTGCCCAACGAAGACATCGTCTATTTCGGCGATACCGGCCGCGTGCCCTACGGCACCAGGTCCGACCAGACCATAATAAAATATGCCCGGTCCGACATGGACTTTCTTTTAAAGCACGGGCCAAAGCGCGTGCTTATCGCCTGCGGAACGGTGAGCACCGTTGCCCTTGGGCTTTTGAAAAAAGAGTACGCCCTTCCCATAGACGGCGTTGTGGAGGCGGCGGTTCGCTCTGCGGCCGCTTCAACCAAAAACGGCCGGGTGGGGGTTATGGGCACGCCCGCAACCATCCGCTCCGGAGCTTACGAGCGCCTGCTTAAAGAGCGGGATCCCGGTATCGTCACCTTCAGCGCCGCCTGCCCCCTTCTGGTTCCGCTGGTGGAAAACGGAAGGATCTCTCCGGAGGATATCGTCATCTCCACGGTGGTGGGCGAATACCTTTCCGAAATAAAGGCCGCCGGAGTGGATACACTGATAATGGGCTGCACCCATTACCCCCTGCTTGAGCCCGTTGTGGCCGCGTTTATGGGCGAGGGTGTCCGGCTGATCAGCCCCGGCAGAGAGGCCGCTATCCTTATCGCCGCCGAACAGGAAGCCAATGGCGGCGGAAACGACCCGCAGCACTCAGGGGTTGCCGAATATTTCGTCAGCGACTCCGTTGCGGGCTTTGCGGACCTTGCGGAGACCTTTCTTCAGGAAAAGGTCACGGGAAGGGTTTCCCGCGTGGACATTGAATAGACCCAAAACAGCATTTGTGAGGTACATAAATTGACGGAAAGCATAGATCTCCGTCCGGTGCCGGTGATCCTCACCGTCCGGAGCGTTCAGTCCGCTCCCGAAGAGGAAGAGGAGACCGTTGAATTTGTAACCGACGGAATACTTTACCGGGAAAACGGCGCTTTCGTGCTGGACTACGAGGAGAGTGAGCTCACCGGACTTGAGGGAGTTCACACCAGAGTGACCGCAGAGAAGAACAGGGTTTTCCTGGACCGAAGCGGAAGTCTTCAATCCCATATGATCTTCGAAAAAAACCGGCGCCACCTTTCCCTTTACGAAATGCCCGGCGGTGTGTTCACCGTGGGCACGGTGGCAACGGGAGTCTCCCACGATCTGGGAGAGCAGGGCGGGCATATTTCTCTGGACTACCGTCTTGAGATAGACAATGCCTTTGCCAGCAGAAATATAGTTGAGCTTACAGTTACGAGAATGAACCAACCGAAAGGCGGAGAACAAATATGAGCACACAAAACAATATCTACAGAGCCGCAAAGGACAGGCTTGAAGCCATCGTCAGAGAGTCCCTTGTTGCCGCCATGGAGTCCGGAACGCTTCCCTCCGTGGAGCTTGGAAAAATTTCCGTTGAGGTCCCCAAGGATACAAAAAATGGCGACCTCTCCTGCACAGTTGCCCTTTCCCTTGCAAAGGCGATGCGCTCTGCCCCCCGTAAGATCGCAGATACCATCGTTGCCGGCATGAAGGCGGACGAATGGTTCGAGTCGTACACCGTTGCCGGTGCCGGCTTTATCAACGCGGTCTTTGGCGCAGGCTGGTACTGCGACGTTCTCCGTTCCGTCACCGCCCTTGGGGATAACTACGGCGGCGACGATATCGGCCACGGGGAGAGCGTTATGGTGGAGTTCGTCTCTGCCAACCCCACCGGCCCTATGCACCTTGGAAACGCCCGCGGCGGCGTTTTCGGAGACAGCCTTGCCGCAGTTCTTGAGCGCGCAGGCTACAAGGTCTGGCGCGAGTTTTACGTCAACGACGCCGGCAACCAGGTCGACCTTTTCGGCCGCTCCATTGAGGCCCGCTACATTCAGCATCTTAAGGGCGAGGACGCCGTTGAGTTCCCGGACAACGGTTACCACGGCGACGATATCAAGGAGCTTGCGGCTCTTATTGCCGGAGAATTCGGCGACAGCCTGCTTGAGCTGGACCCTGAGGATCGCCGGGTAAAGATGCGCGAGATCGGCCTTGAGAGAAACCTTGCACGTATGCAGGCCGACCTTAAGCGTTACAACGTGGTCTACGACTGCTGGTTCCGCGAGACCTCTCTCCACAACAGCGGTTTCGTGAAAGAGACCATCGACCTTCTTGGCGAGCGTGGTTACCTTTACGAAAAGGACGGTGCCGTATGGTTCAAGGGCACCGAGCTGGGCATGGAAAAGGACGAGGTCATGGTCAAGGCCAACGGCTTCTACACCTACTACGCCGTTGACATTGCCTACCACCGCAACAAGCTCATGATCAGAAATTTCGACCGGGTCATTGACGTTCTGGGCGCCGACCACCACGGTCACGCCGTCCGCTTCCGCGCCGCTCTGATGGCTCTGGGAATCGAGCCCTCCCGTCTGGACATTAAGCTCTATCAGCTCGTCAACCTGCTCCAGAACGGCGAAGCCGTGAGAATGTCCAAGCGTACCGGCAAGATGATCTCTCTGGATAACCTTCTCGACGAGATCAGCGTTGACGCCGCCCGCTTTATCTTCAACTCCAAGCAGAGCGACACTCACCTTGAGTTTGACCTGGGCGTTGCCGTCCGCGAGGACAGCGAAAACCCCGTTTACTACGTTCAGTACGCCATGCCCGTATCTGCTCCATGCTGGACAGACTTGCCGCCGAGGGTCTCACCGCCTGCGGTACTGCCAGCGACAAGCTTGCCCTTCTCACCGAAGGCTCCGAGCGCGCACTTATCAAGCAGATCGCCTCTCTTCCCGACGAGGTCCGTCTTGCCGCCCGTGACTACGAGCCCTACCGCATGACCAAGTACCTCATCGATCTTGCCACCGCTTTCCACGCCTTCTACACCGACTGCCGCATCAAGGGCGCCGAGGCCGACGTTGCCCAGGCCCGTCTTACACTTGCGGACGTCACGAGAAGCGTTATCGCAAACGTTCTTGGCATGCTGAAGATCTCTGCCCCTGCCAGAATGGAAAAGAACGACTAAAATTCCATTGAATCAAACGCCTGCCGGAAGCTTTCCGGCAGGCGTTTTTTTGTAAACAACAAAGGCATCTGCCAAAATGCAGATGCCTTTTGAAGTGCTTTTTTTCCTGAGCTTACAGGCCAAAGGCGAGAGCCAGAATGTTAAGAGCGATGCAGACGAGGATGAAGACGATGCTGACGACGATGGTGATCTTGCGGAGCTTACCGTCAAGGTCCTTGACCTTGGTGCGGGAAACAAAGCTCTCAGAAGCGCCGCCGATGGCACCGAGACCCTGCTTGCTTCCGCTCTGGAAGAGAACGGAAAGGACGAGGGCGATGCAGCAGATGAGTTCAACGATAGCGAGGATTATACGGAACAGTTCCATTTTTTTGATTTCTCCGTTTCATATGGAAAATTATTAACTACACATAGACCGACTAATATGATACCATATTTGCTTTTATTTTGCAAGAGCGAATTGAGAAAAAAGCTCAAATTCGCCAAATTATTTTGCGGCTTCGGACTTAAAGCTCCTCGGGGCCGTCTCCGGACCAGTGGGAGTAGAACTCCGTGCCCCTCCAGAGGCCGTTGAGCATGGCGCGGAAGGTGGTCTCCTGGGAGCACCACTCGTCGATCCTGGTGAGTCCGTAGGCCCTCCAGTCGGTGAAGAAGCGGTTGGTCTCGGCCGGGTCAAAGCCTTCCTCCATCTGGGCTTTGCGCTTTAAGCGCACCCAGCGGACGGAGAGCTCTGCCTTTCCGATGCGCCAGAGCCTGATGGGGTCGGAGCTGACGGCGGCGCGGGCCTTGTCCATAAAGCCCTGGAGAGTATCCAGCACCTCGTCCCGGAACAGGGGGCTTTCAAGGTTGTCGTTGAAGCCCACGTGGATATTTTCTTCTTCTGCAACGCGGCAGATATATTTGATGTATTCCCGAACGTAGGGTGCGGCGTCGCCGTAAAACCAGTCGGTGAATTCGCGTATGTGCCGGTCAACGTCCGTCCAGGGATCCCAGAGAAGCTTTGAGATAAGGTATTCTCTCAGCTCGTTGAAATCCGTGCTTCCGGCGGAGGCTCCGCAGGCCTGCTCAAACACGCCCTTTACGTTGTTGTTGGCAAAGGCCTGCATATTGGGGGCAAGCACGTTCCAGTTGGGATGGGGAGCGGGATAGTGGGCAAAGCAGGTGGTATAATCCCAGATATAGACCCTGTTGCACACCTTGCCCCAGTTGCGAAGGTCGGTTATAAAGTCCGAACGGCTTCCGTCGGGGAGCAGAACCGAGCGGTCCTCGTCGCAGGTCTCAAAGCTGTGGGAGAAGCAGGCCTCGATGGAGCAGAGCCGCACGCATACGTTGTGAGCCGGGCGTGTTGCGGAGGTGGGGATGGGACGGGTGTAGTTATAGGCGAGAGTGTCGAAGATGACCTCCGGGAACTCCGGCTCAAGCCTTTGGGCAATGGCGTTTACGAATTTAAGCAGAGTGCCCGAGGGGCTTCCTTCGGCAAGGTCGGAGGCACGGCAGGCCGGACATTCACAACCCCTGCCCCAGTCGTTTTGGGAAAGTGAGATTATGTTTGCCCGGGGATGGGCAAGAAGCGCCTTTCGTGTACTCTCAACAGCTATCTCAAGCACCTGGGGATTGGTCAGACAGAGCTGGTTTTTGTCCCTTTCGGTAACACGCACTCCGTCGAACATGGCGAAATATTCGGGGTGATCCTTGCCGTAAATATCCGGGTCCACCATTGCCTGAAAACTGTGGACAAACCAGGCATAGCTCATATGACCGCCGTGCTTTTCGCGGATGGGTCGCATTGCACCGTTAAGGCGGCTTTTCACTGCAAAGCGGGAATACTTTGTTGCCTCGCAGTAGTTTAGGTCGCGGTATTCAAAGACCGGCTTCTGGTGGGTGTTGAGCCGGGGGAGGGTAAGGTTTTCGGTGTAGGGCACAAGCTCGCCCGTTGCGGTGAAAAAGCGGCAGCCGAGAGCCTCGAGAAGCTCGTAGGCCCCGTAGATAACGCCCCGCTTACCGCCCCGGATGGAGACGGAGCCTGCATCGGAGGAGATGACGAACTCGTCGGCGTCCAGCTCTCCGTCCAGAGTCAGAGAGACAGAGCTCTCTGCCGGGGAGGAGGTTATCTCAAAGATCTGTCCGGTCATAAGGCCGAGGTAGTGGCGAAGCTCACCGGCAGCGTAGGAGACCTGAGCCTCGGCCTGAGCAGGAATTACTATGGCAATGTGGTTAACAGATGCTTTCATGTTTATTCCCTTCCGTTCCTGATTTCTTTGATTTGAGTATAGCAATTATAGCTCTGATTGTCAAGATAAAACTTGTCCCCGAAGGTGGCCTTCGGGGACGTAAGCTCTTGGGGTTTATAAAATCGACATGAATACGGCGAAATAGGCGATCCAGGAAATTGCGATGAGCACACCGGTTGCAACGGAGCCGATAATTATCCATTTCACGGCTTTTCTCGTGCCGCGGCGGCTGTTTTCCGCTTTAATGCGGTCGGCGGTACGGTCTGCCTCGATTTGGCTGACGGTGCTTTGGGCAACCTCGTCTGCGAGGGCGGGAGTGTAATTCGAGACCTGGATGTTTCCCGGCTGGCTTACAACTGCCGGGGGAGTGTAGCGGAGCATAAGGCTTTCGCCCTCGGAGACCGTGACGGATACGCTTGCAAAGCCAACCATGGTGTTATAATTGTGGCTCTTGTACATGCGTATCTGATAGGTTCCTGCGGGAAGATCGACGAAACAGTCCGTCGGGGCAAGGCGGCCGACGTTTTTGCCGTTTATGTCGAAATAGACCTCACCGCCGGTGAGCGAGACCTCTGCAGCGGTTCTGCGGAGAAATACAAGTCGTGCCATGTCCGTTCCTTACTTAGCCTTTTTGGGGGTAAAGAGGATGACTGAGATATAGAACAGAATCGTGTTGAAGGCGCCGAGGAATTTTGCGAGAATGGAGATGAGCATTCCGGGCTCGAAACGGAAAAGGTTTTCGATGGTGCGGACGAACATATCCCAATCGAGAATGTGGCTTGCGCCGGTCCAGATCTGGGCAAAGTTGACGAACATGATTCTTGCGATGGCAACGCTGGAGATCATGGCGCAGAAGATGGCAATGATGCCGAAGATCAGCTTCAGGGGCATGCCAAGTGCCTTGACACCGGTGAAGTAGAAAACGGCGGCAATTGCCAAAAAGCAGAGGGTGAACAGATCGCAGACAACGAAAATAAATCCGCCGCCGGAGAGGAGCATGATCAGACTGCTGACCGCGGCACAGCACAGACCGGCGCCGCAGAGCACTCTGCCCTTTTTGGCGTGGAGGAACAGGCCGATGATGAAGAGAACCATTCCGATAAGAACAAAGAGATTGCAAACGGTGGTCATAACGTCAAAGCCCCGGGTGAGAGCTTCAATTCCGCCGCCGTACTGGAGCATACCCAGAAGTCCGGAGAACAGGCCGGAGCACATGGAACCCAGGTGACCCAAAAGAGCGAGGATCGCAAAGATGATGGCGGCAATGGGGGCCTTTTTCTTCTTTGCTTTGGGAGCCGGAGCGACGGGGGCAACGTATTTGGGAGCCGGTGCAGGTGCGGGGGCAGGTGCGGGAGTCGGAGCGGCGTAGGTCACCTTTATCTCAGGCTCGGCAACGGGAGCGGAGGGAGCGGCAGGCTCAACAGTCTCGACAGGCTCAACAGTCTCAACAGGGGCGGCACCGCTGAGCGCGGCGGCCATGGCCTTGAACTCTTCAATGGGAAGCTCCTTGCCGACCAGCGCGTCGGAGGTCTGGGCGGTGCCGGCGTCTTCAACTTTCATGTAAACAGTCTTAACGTCCTTGCCCTGTTTTTTCTTGATAAGGGCATTCATTGCGCCGCCGGTGGTCAGCACGGCGTAGGCGGTGGACTTTGTGGTGCCGGAGAAATCGTCCTGGGTCGCAGAGATAACACAGCCGCAATCCTTGCAGCGGAACAGAATACGGTGGGCGGTGAACTCAAGCTTATCCTTAAGAGTCCAATAGGGGTCTGCAGAGCCGCACATGGGGCAAACGGGGAGGTTTGCGTTGATAAAGTTCTGGGGCACGCTTCCGGCAAAGCCGTCACAGCGCCGGAATCCGTCGGGACTTGACATGGAAGTTCTCCTTTGAAAGAAAAATGTAGTACGGGTATTATATCATTTTATGTCGGAATTGTAAACAGCGTAAAACACCTGTATAAAAAAACATCCGCTCCGAAAGGTTCCGGGCGGATGTTTGAAATGCTCAGGTATTTTCTTTTTTGGGTGTAAAGAGAATGACGGCAATATAGTGAAGAGCTTTTACGAATAACACGGCGCATGAACTGCAGATGGAAAGGAAGACATGGCCGTAGTTGGTGAAATACTCAAATATGCGCTCAAGGGAATTGTTGAAGAAGAATTCCGGCTTAACTCCGGTCATCATCGGTATCCACGTGCAAAGACGTATTCCGGCGGCAAAAATTCCGATAACGGCCAGTATGCCAAAGATCAGCTTTAAGGGGGTTCCCAGCACCTTGACACGGGTGAGATAGAAAACTCCGGACAGCACCAGGAAAACAAAGCCCAGAATATCGGCTATGACGTAAACGGCGTTGTTGTCGGTGAACATGGCGAAAACGCAGGTGAGAGCCTGGAGCAAAAGGGCAACTCCGCAGAGGATATGTCCCTTCTTTGCATGGAGGATAAGTCCGATGGCGAAAAGTGTGAGAGCAGACAGGTTGATGAGAACGGATAAGATATATGTCGGGGAGAAGGAGACATGGGAATTATAAATAATTATGTTGACAAGGGGTGTTGCAAGATTGCGGATGAACTGTAGCACAAGGGCAAGAAGCGTGAGTATCAGGGGGAAAACGGGAAAGGCTGTTTTCTTTTTGGGAGCGGGCTCTTCCAAAACGGGTTCAGCCGGTTCGTATTTCACGATTGGTTCCGGAGGAGGAAGGATGCTTTCGCTTCTGTCGCAGAGCATAAAAATTCCTGCCGGCAGGCTGCAGAAGATCAGCACGACCACCTTTTTGCCTGTGGTGATGGGGGCGTTGCTGTTGATGCGGTTGATGTTTTTAATGGCGATGACCAGGGGGAAGACCATCCACCAGCCGGAGATGGCGCCCAGTATCAGAAATACTTTTGCGGCTTTTTTCATCGGGAAGCCTCCTTGTTTTTCAGGAATATTGCAATTACAGGTCTATTATATTCCGTCGGAGAAGCTTTGTCAATACGCGGGTCTTTAAGTAACGGCAAATATGGCACAGCGCTATTGAAATTACACGGCACATGTGGTAGAATATAGAATAGACCAAAAGGCCGTTTTGTTACCCAAAACGGTGAAAGGGGTAAAACGTAACATGAATAAAGATAAGCTGCTTATGCTTCTTGAAAAAGACTGTAAGCTCAGCGTTGAACAGCTTGCGGCACTTCTGGGCGCTTCTGCCCAGGAGGTTGCCGAAACTGTGGGTGAGCTTGAAAATAACGGCACCATACTTGGCTACGGCGCCACCGTGGACTGGGACAAGACCGAGCGCGCATTTGTCACCGCCCTTATCGAGGTCAAGGTCGTTCCCCAGCGGGGCGAGGGCTTCGACCGGGTCGCCAGCCGTATCTACCAGTATCCCGAGGTGGACAGCGTCTATCTCATGTCCGGCGGCTTTGACCTTATGGTCATGCTGGTGGGCAAGACCTTGAAGGAGGTCGCCCTCTTCGTGGCGCAGAAGCTCGCCGTGCTTGATGCCGTCTCCGGTACGGCCACCCACTTTGTTCTGAAAAAATACAAGGACAAGGGTGTTTTGTTCGTGAAGGAAGAAAAGGAGGACAGACGCACCCCCATGGTGTGATCTTCTCTTGAAAAATGAGCATCAGCGATAAACTTAACCGCACCGCCATGGGGCTGAAGCCCTCGGGTATCCGCCGCTTTTTCGACCTGGCATACACCATGGAAAACGTGGTCAGCCTTGGCATTGGCGAGCCGGACTTCATAACCCCCTGGCATATCCGCGACGGCGGAATATATTCTCTTGAAAAGGGCATAACGGCCTACACCCCCAACCGGGGTCTTCCGGATCTTCAAAAGGCAGTTGCCGCCTACCTTGGCAGACGCTTCGGCCTTGAATATTCCGCGGACGAGGTGCTTATCACCGTCGGCGGAAGCGAAGCCATTGACCTTGCCGTGCGCGCCCTTGTGGAACCCGGGGACGAGGTCATCGTGCCGGAGCCCAGCTTCGTCTGCTACGATCCCATAACCCGTCTTGCCGGGGGAATTCCCGTTGCCCTTCCCACCTACGCCGAGGATGAGTTCCGCCTCAACCCCGCCGTTCTTGAGGAAAAGATAACCCCCAAAACGAAAATACTCATGCTTCCCTACCCCAACAACCCCACCGGGGCGATAATGGGGGAGGAGCATCTCCGTCCCATTGCGGACCTTTGCATTAAGCACGACCTCATAGTTATCTCCGACGAGATATATGCCGAGCTTACCTACGGTCCCGAACGTCACTTTTCCATATCTGCCATTCCGGGCATGAGGGAGAGGACGATTATCGTCTCCGGCCTGTCAAAGAGCCACGCCATGACAGGCTGGCGCATAGGCTATGCCGTTGCACCGGCCGAGGCTGTGAAGCTTATGACCAAGATCCACCAGTTTGCCATAATGAGCGCCCCAACTACCAGCCAGTATGCCGCCCTTGAAGCCCTTAACTCCGGGGACGACGATATTGCCGCCATGCGCGAGGAATACGACGGGCGCAGAAAATATATGCTGGAGGGCTTCCGTAAAATAGGGCTTCCCTGTTTTGAGCCCAAGGGTGCTTTCTATATGTTCCCGGACATCCGGGGAACGGGAATGGGCAGTGAGGAGTTCTGTGAAAAGCTTCTGCGAAAAGAAAAAGTCGCCGTTATCCCCGGAGATGCCTTCGGCGCCGCCGGCGACGGATTCGTGCGCTGTTCCTACTGCTATTCTCTGGCCACCATCGGATCTGCCCTTGCGGGCATAGAGAGATTTATAGGGAGTCTTTGATCTATGAAAACTGTCACAGTTCCGGCCCATGCCAAAATCAACCTCACCCTGGACATAACCGGCGTCAGAGACGACGGTTACCACCTTTTGCGTTCGATAATGCACGAGATCGGGCTTTGCGACAGAGTGACCGTGAGCGTTGAAGAGTCGGACCGGACCTCTGTGCAGATATCCTCTGACAAGGGCTACATTCCCTGTGACGAAAGAAATACCGCGTACAAGGCGGCCATGGCATTTGCTGATGCCCTTGGCCGTCCTTTGCGCGTTTTTATCCACGTTGAAAAGCGCGTTCCCGTGGGTGCGGGCATGGGCGGCGGAAGCAGTGACGCCGCCGCTGTGCTGAAAGCCCTGAACCGCCTTACCGGAGCGGGTTTTTCCGAAGAAAAGCTCTGTGAGCTTGGGCTTAAGGTCGGCGCAGACGTGCCCTTCTGCGTTGTGGGGGGAACGGCGATCGTTTCGGGAATCGGTGAAAAGCTCGAGCCCCTGCCCCGTCTGCCGCGGTATCCCCTTGTTATCTGCAAACCCAAAAGCGGAGCTTCTACCCCCGTTATCTACCGGGAGTATGACAGCATGGGCGCCGTTGCTCCCCGGCCGGACAATGCCGCCGCAGAGCGCTTTGCCCGTCTGGGAGACGTTATCTCCCTTTGCCGCGAGTGCAAAAACGTGCTCACAGCCGCCGCATCGCGCCACCGTCCGGAGATCCCGGAGATAAAGGCTGCCCTTTCCGCCTGCGGTGCTCTTGCCGCAGAGATGAGCGGAAGCGGCTCGGCGGTGTTCGGCATTTTTGAGCTTAAGGAAAAAGCAAAAGCCGCGGCCAAAAAGCTTGGCCGCAGCTTTGATACGGTTATTCTGACAGAGCTTTAAAGTGCGGGGATGATGGGGGAGTATTTTTTGATATAGGCCTCGTTTGCCTCGTCCCCTCCGTCCACGTTGCTGGACATAAAGGTCTCTGCCGGGCTTCCGGCAAGGTCGGTGAGCTGGAATATCCTGCATACCAGCGCCTGCATTATGGCCGCTCCCACTGCGGTGGAGGTGGGGCCGAGAGTTCTGTCCCCCACGTTTATTGCCGCGTCCCCAAGACAGCCCCGGTTGTCGATCACGATGTCCGAGACCTCGAAAAGCCTTTTTCCGTAGGGATTTCTGGGAGTGGAGGCCTTGCTGTGGGTGAGGTTCGTAACGCCGATCACCGTTGCGCCCAGCTCCCGTGCGCTTATTGCCGCTTCAACGGGGGAGCAGTTTCTGCCGGAGTTTGAAAAGACGAAGACGGTGTCCCCGGCCTTTACCCCTGCATTTTTGATAAGCTCACGGGTGAGGTCTTCCTTTCTCTCCCAATGGGAGCTCTCCGATGCGCTTACGTGGAGCATGAGCTTTTCGTCGAAAATGGGGTAGACTTTTACGAGACCTCCCGCGCGGTAGAATATCTCTTCCGCAAGGATATGGGCGTGACCCGTTCCGAAGGTGTAGATCATTCCGCCGGAGATGAGGGTCTTTGCCGCGGCAGAGGCGGCGGCTTCAAGGTTTTCCCGCTCGTTCTCAAAGACCTCGTCCAGAACCCGGTTCAGATTTTTGCGAAAGCTGTCTATTGAGTTCATTTTTAGCTGATCCCCCTTTGTGGTGGTTTGATTTATAATTTATGAAAAACTGAGGTGACGAAATGAAACAGATCAAGGTCCTGAAAAAACAGCACATCACCGCTCTTGGACAGGAGCCCTTTGCTCAGGTCCACGCCTCCACACTTGCCCTCTGCGGCGACGGAAGCATTGCCGCGGCGTGGTTTGGCGGCACTGAGGAGAAAAACCCCGACGTTCGCATCTGGTTTTCCAAAACCGAGGCCGACGGACGTTGGCGCAGACCCGTTGCGCTGAGCGCTGAGAACATGTGCGCAAACTGGAACCCTGCTCTCCTTGCCCAGGGAAATAAGCTCACTCTTTTCTACAAAGAGGGTCTGGATACCAAGGTATGGCGCACCTTTTACCGCGTCTCCGAGGACAACGGCGAGACCTGGAGCGACATTAAGCTCCTTGTTGAGGACGACACCTTTGGCCGCGGCCCTGTAAAGAACAAGCCCATCGTTCTCTCCAACGGCGATATTCTGGCCGGAGCCTCTGTTGAGGACGATCTTAAGAGATGGGATCTCTTCGTGGACGTTTCCTCCGACAACGGCGTGACCTGGGAAATGACCGATCCCATTGCCTTCGTCCGTCCCTATTCCGCAAAGGTCTACGCCTCACGCGCCGAGCTTGAGCCCGGCGCAGAGGGTCTCATCCAGCCCACTCTCTGGGAGCATCCCTCCCACGACGGCAGAGTCAGCCTTCTGGCAAGATCCTCCTTCGGAAGCGTCTACCGCTCCGACTCCGCCGACTTCGGCCGCACCTGGTCCGTTGCCCGTCCCACCGACCTGCCCAATAACAACAGCGGTCTGGACGTGACACAGACTCCCGACGGCACTCTGGCGCTTATCTACAACCCCGTCGGCAGAAACTGGGGTCCCAGAAGCCCCATCTCCGTCTCCCTTTCAACTGACAACGGCGAGACCTGGGGATCCACCGTCAACCTCGAGACCCTCCCCATGGAGTTCTCTTATCCCGCCATCGTCTGTGACGGAAACAAACTCTACATGACCTATACCTGGGGAAGAAGAGTTATTGCCTACGTTGAAGCGGAGATCGTGGAAGAATAGTTATATTATCGTCCCTGCCCGAAAGCAATGCTTTCGGGCAGTTTTTTTGTCTTAGAACCCGGAAAGCTCCAAAGCGTTTGCCGCCCGGAGCCTTTGGGTAAGGTCCGCAAGGTCGTAGGGCGGTTTTCCGCAGACGTAGTGGTTAAGGCCGCGTATCCCGCCGTACTCCCATGTTACGGAGAGGACCCTCTGATCCTTCGGCTCGGCAAGCTTTGCGGCGAGTCCGGCGGAGTTTGGCTGGCACAGGTGAGCTCCGGCGGCAAATTCCTCGCCGCTGAATCCGTCGAACACACGGAAGGTGAGCTGGTGGGAGGTGAGGTTTTCGTTTGCAAAGATGAGGTCCAGCGCGCCGGCCCCGTCGGGGGCGAGCATTCCGCAGACCGGGGCGGAAATGCGGCGGATGGTGTGGTAGGCCAGCTTTTTCACCCCGTACCAGTCGGTAACAGCGTCGGAAAACTGGGGCCAGCCGTCTATAAGGTTCCACCACAGGATTCCCGCGCGCTTCCATTTTGCATAGCGGAACCGCTCGATAAAGAATTTTTTGGCCTCGGATTGGGATATCTGGCTGGCAAGGGCGTAGCTTTCAAGGTCGGCGGGCACTTTTCCGAAGAGAACGGCGACCTGGTCGGACATGAGCTTTATCCTGTAGTCGTAGGGGCCGCTGCCCGTTGCCTCCATTGAGGCGGCGTGGACGAGCCATTCTTTGTCGGAAGGGTCGGGTGAGAGGTGCTCCGGAGAGATATAACGCTTTACAGACTGGGGAGAGGTGCAGCCGTGGTAGCCCGTTTCGCTGGCGAAAACGGCAGGGGCGTTGGCATAGAACTCGCCCTTATAGTAGTCTCTGGGCCCCCAGAGGTGGTCTTCGGGAATTCGCCCGGCGTTGCCGGTGGCATAGGCCTGGCTGTCGATATAGGGTGAGCTGGGCAGATATGGCCGCCATGGGTCGTGGACGTGGAGTACGTCGGGGATGGTCTTTCTTGTGGGAACGCTGGTGTTGGGGTCAAGCCTGCTTCCCCATTGCCAGCTCTGGTCGCACTCGTTGTCCCCCGCCCAGCAGAAGAGTGATGCGTGGCCGCGCAGGCGCTTTACAACGCTTTCGGCTTCGGCTTCAAGGGCACGGGCAAACTCCTTTGTCTGGGGGTAGATGGCACAGCCCATCATAAAGTCCTGCCAGATCGCAATTCCGTGGGCATCGCAAAAGTCGAAAAACTCATCGTCCTCGTAAACTCCGCCGCCCCAGCACCGCACCATATTGCTTCCGGAGTCTTCTAAAAGCTCCAGAATTTTGGGCAGACGGCTTTTCATCCGGGAGGGGAATGCGTCGGTGGGAACCCAGTTTGTGCCTATTGCAAAGAAGGGCTGGCCGTTCACCCGGAAGCAAAAGCTTCCTTCTCCGTTTTCGTCGAGATATGAGCTTCTTTCCAGCTCCACCGTGCGGATGCCAAGGTTAAGCTTCTTTTGCGCCACGGTCTCGCCCCGGTAGAGAAGCTCTGCCGTGACCTCGTAGAGATTTGGCTCGCCCATGGTTCTGGGCCACCAGAGCTTTGGCTGTGATATTCCAAAGCCAAAGGTAAACTCCGTGTGCCAGAGGGGCTTTTTCACCTCGAAGGTGCTCTCACCGCACCTGCCTCTGAGAACCAGCTCATAGTCCCGGATCCTGTCGTGGGAGACCTTCAGATCAACGTATGCTCTGAGGGCGGCAAAGCCGTTATCCGCCCTGTCCGTGCGGATATAGAGCTGGTCTATGCTGTGGGAAGGGGGAGAGACCAGCCAAACGGGCTTCCATATGCCCCCGGAGACGATACGGGGCATAATGTCCCAGCCGTACATATAGGCCGCTTTTCTCAAAGTGAGGCTGTCGAAATTATAGCTCAGCGCCATGTCCGATGCGGCGCCGGCAGAGCGCCGGCGTGCTTCGATAACGGCGGGGGTGATATGGACGGTGAGGCTGTTGCCTCCCTGCCTGAGAGAGCGGGCGGGAAAGCTGTGGGGGATGAACATATTGTCGCAGGAGCCGATAAGCTCTCCGTTGAGGTAAATGTCCGCAACGGTGTCGACTCCCTCGAAAAGAAGCTCCTCGTTGCCCTTTACCTCCGGAACGTCAAAATCGGTGCAGTACCAGAGGTGGGTGTATTCAAGCTCCTGGGCAAGAAGGGTGTTTTCGCCGTAGTAGAGGTCGGGCAGAAGTCCGGCGGACATAAGGTCAAGCTCAAAGTTTCCGGGAACCGTGCCGGAGAGCTTTTGGCGGCAAAGCCCTGCAATATCCTCTTCACACCGGGCAGAGAGAAGCTCTGCCGGTGCGGTCTCGTTTTCTGCCAGATAGAGCCTCCAGGCTCCGGAAAGATCCTTCATATCGTTTTTTACCTTTCTTTTGCTTTACAGGTGCATCTCCGGGTCGGTAAGGGCTTTTCGCACCCAGAGAATGTATTTTGCCCTGTCAAGAGGTGAGATGCCCCGGTATTCCGTGGGCTGACAGAGCTCCTGGGGACAGTCGCGGTAGCCGTCGAAAACGGCAGAGAGCACGCCCTTGCCTCCGGTGACTCTCGTGACAAAGCCCGGAAAATCTGCACCGGAGGAGACGGGATAGGTGCCTTCAATGCGGCATCGGGCGTTTTTGGTGCCTGTGAGCTCAAATTCGCCCCTTATATTCACAAGCTCGCCCAAAACCTTGCCCATTGAGTCTTCGGGAACGGTGAGCCGGAAGCGCAGAATGGGCTCCAGCATGACCGTGCCTATGGAAACGAGACCGTTCATCATGGCCATGGGGGTGGCAACGGCAAAATCAAGGGGATGGGTGTGGATGGTGTGGTGGTTGCCGTCCACAAGGGTTATGCGGAGGTCGGTCACCTCCCAGCCCGAGGGACCCTGGCGGAGAGCCGTTGGAATTGCGTCCTCGACCTGGGACTGGTAGCGGTAGAATATCTTGTTGTTTTCAACGATCGAGCTGTATTCAACGCCCGAACCCCGGGGGAGCGGCTCGATCAGAAATTTAAGCACCGCCCAACAGGGCTTTGGCATTGTGTAGGCGTCAAAGCCGTAGCCCTTTCCGGCGGGAGTCTCCCGGTAGATGACAGAGGGCGCGCCGAAACCGGCGTTTATCCCCCAGCGGGTCTTCAGAAGGGTGTCGATTATCTCAAGCTGTATTGTGCCGGTAACGGAGAGGGTGAGCTCGCGCTTTTCCTTCACCCAGAAGGCCTTCAGAAGGGGGTCTTCCTCGGTGAGCTCGTGAACGGCCTCGGTGAGTTTGGGAAAATCCTCGGGAGAGCAGGTGACTTTTACGTTCAGCAGGGGCTCGGTGAGGCTGGTGGGACGGGGAACGAGCTTTTCGTCCCCGAGAATATCGCCCGCCCGGGCTCCGATGCCGCAGAGCGCGGCGATCTCTCCGGCGCGGACGGTGCCAACGTCGGTGTATTTTCCGCCGGTGACACGGCGTATCTGGGCGATCTTTGCGACCTCGTTGCCCAAAGAGAGGGTGTCCCGGTTGGAAAGGCTTCCGGAGAACATTCTCACGTGGCACATTCTGCCCATGGAGCGGCTGTGCTCGACCTTGTAGACGAGGGCGGCAAGAGGGCCGTCTGGGTTTCCGTCGGCGCAGGGCATCAGCTCGGTTATGCCCCGGATAAGCTCGCTTACCCCCCGTCCCATTGCGGCGCTTCCGCCGTAAACGGGGATCATGCGCCTGGAGGCGACGGCCTTTTTCAGAGCGGCTTTAAGCGCGCTCCCGGTGAGAGCCCCGTCCAGATATTGCTCCATTGCGGCCTCGTCGGTAAGGGCGGCGGCCTCGGCAAGGCCGTCCGCATCTACCGGCGAGAACTCAAGCCCGTCAAGGCCTTCTTTTTTGACTTCGGTAAAGGGCACGGCCGCGCCGGTAAGCTCGCCCAGAGCTTCCAGAGTTTTTGAAAAGCTTGCGCCTGCCCGGTCAAGCTTGTTTATAAATATGGCGGTGGGAGTGTTGCGCTGGCAGAGAGCCTCCCAGACTATCTCGGTGCGGGCCTGAATGCCCTCCACAGCAGAGACCACCAAAACCGCGCAGTCTATAACTCTGAGGGCGCGCTCCACCTCGGAGGAGAAGTCCATATGCCCCGGAGTGTCTATGAGGTTGATGTTCACGCCGTTGTACTCAAACTGAGCGCTTGCGGCGGAGACGGAAATGCGGCGTGAACGCTCCACCTCGGTATAGTCGGTCTGGGTGGTGCCGCTGTCCACGTTTCCGGCGCTTCGCACAACACCGGCGGCAAAGAGGAGCTGCTCGGTGAGGGTGGTCTTTCCGGCGTCGACGTGGGCGAAAATTCCAAGATTGATATTCGGTTTCACGGTATCACCCCGTTTTTTCTCGGTTTTGTTTTCGGCTTACGCCGGGTCGCTTGCGGAGGGAGGAAGAACTCTGACCCAGCTGTCGTCCGGCCGGTCGCAGAGATGGTAGGTTATAACGCCGCCGGAGGCAAGCTCGTCCCAGGTGAGCCATGCGCGGTCAATGGGCGTGCCGTTTACGTCGATGCCGCAGATATAGGTGTTTTCCGCCGGGTCTTTGTCGCACCGGATGACCAGAGTGTCGGACAGGGTGCAGGAGTGGTATTTACGGGAGAGCCGGAGCTCTGCGCGGCGGAAAAGGGGAGTGTTTACGTGGTAGATCATGCTTCCGGCGGACATTCCGTGGAAGCCCAGAGCGGTAAGGGTGAACCATGCGGACATCTGTCCCACGTCCTCGTTGCCGCAGAAGCCGTATTCCGTGGTGTTATAGGCCTCGGTCTGTATCCGGCGCACCCAGTACTGGGTCTTGTGGGGCTGACCGACGTCGGTGAAGATGTGCACGAGATGGTGGCAGGGCTCGTTGGGGTGGTTATAGGCCTCGTTCCACATGGCGGAAAGGTCGCTCTCTGCCATGAAGCGGTCCAGATTTTCTATGAATTTCTCCCTGCCCATAAGGCCGATGAGCCCCTGGGGGTCGTGAGGCACGAACCAGCTCTGCTGGAAAATATTGCTTTCAACACAGCCCTTGTGGTCGTACTCGCCCTTCCATTCGTTCCAGCGGCCGTCGGCGTCTTTCAGGCGCATCCAGCCCACCTCGGGGGAGAAGATGTTCCGGTAATTCTGAGCCCGGCGGCGGAAAAGCCGGGCATTTTCCCCGTCCCCCAAAGCCTCGGCAAAAAGTCCGATGCAGTGGTCTGCAAAGACGTTTTCAAGAGTCTCGGATATGGAGGTGGGAACGTAGCCCAGATCGTTTAACTCCCGGGCGTGGTTGCGGCGGGTGTTGGGGTCGAGAGCGGTCTTAAGGCAGATATCATAGGCCTTTTCAACGTCGAAATCCCGTATGCCCTTTTTGTAGGCGTCCACGGTGACTATTACCCCGGGGTCGCCTATCATACAGCCTGCCTCGTGACCTAAGATCTCCCATCTGGGGAAGGAGACGTTTTCGTACTGGGCAATGTCGATAAGGGAGTTTATCATGTCGTTTACGGCTTCGGGGCAAATGAGTGTCAGCAGGGGAAACTCACTGCGGAAAACGTCCCAGCCGCTGAAGACTGTGCGCTTGGCAAAGGCTTCGGTGTGGCGTACCGTGCCGTCGGCAGAGAGATAGTTCCCGTTCACGTCGGAAAACATTCTGGGGTCCATGAGGGCGTGGTAAAGCGTGGTGTAGAAGACCGTGAGAGTGTCGGAGTCTTCCCGGGTGTCCTCGACCTTTATGGCGGAGAGCGCCTCGTCCCAGGCGGCGGTGGCGTTGGCGTGCATTTGGTCAAAGCTGACCGATGCGGCTTCTGCGTTAAAATTGTCCCTTGCGCCTTCGATATTGATATACGACACGGCAACCTTCAGACAGATGGGCTCTTCTCCCGGGGCGTATTCGGCGTAGAACCAAAGCTCCTCCCCGGAAAACTCCGTGCCGCGGAGTTCAACGGGGCTGTTTTTGTCCCAAAGGCCAAAGTTTTCCCAGGGCTGACTGATTTCAGCGTGGAAATAGAGGTCGTAGTTCACGTTTCCCCGGCCGTGTCCAAAGCCGCCGTGGGTGCTGGGGCAGTGAATACAGCCCTCAATGGTGCGGTCGTTGATCACCCAAAGCTCCTGAGATGCGCTTCTTCCGCCGATGCGCCGGGCAAGATTTATCTGAATGCGGCGGTTTGCGTTGCCGGGCCAGGTCATGCGGAGCTGACCTGCGTGGACGGAGGCAGTTGTTTCGGCGCGTACGCCGTAGGTGTCCAGAGTGACGGCGTAGTAGCCCGCCTCGGTGACCTCGGTGGAGTGGGAAAAGTCGGACTCATAGCCCCGGTCTTCTCTGGTCGTGAGTGCGTCCCGGTAGGTGCCGGAGAGGAGGTTAAGCTCTCCGGAGGTGGGCATGATCTGAAAATTACCAAGGTCGCCGTACCAGCCCACGCCGGACATATGGTTTACGGAAAAGCCGTCTATGGTGGTGTGGTGGTAGCTGTAGCCCGAGCCGTTGTCCCCGCCCTCGAAGGTGTCGGGGCCGAAGGCCACCATTCCAAAGGGGCAGACCGCACCGGGGTGGGTCTTTCCTCCGCCGTGACAGCTCGTGGCGGTCATGTCGCCTATGGTTCCGATCTTCGTGCTTACGTATCTGCTTAAACTCATGGTTGCCTCCGGAGTTTTTCTGATGCTTCAATTATACCACCAAGGGGCATGGGAAAGCAATGACTCCCGTGGGGAAACTTGGGTTCTTTTTGGAAAAGTCACCGGGACAGCTACTTGAACAGTTTACAAATAGGGCTTATAATAAAGACAGGGACCGAAGACTGTACACAGGGAGGTACTTTTTTGTGGCTTACAATGAAATGACGACAAATCCCACCGCGCTGGACGGCGACGAAGCCCTTCAGGTGTTTTTGAACTCCGGTGCGTTGGAGTGGGCGAGAGTTCAGGCGCAGAATTACACGAGACTCATGGCCTATTACCGCTGTGCCATGATGGAGATCGAGACCAAATTCAACGTGCTCAACGAGGAATTTTCCCTCCGCCACGACAGAAACCCCATAAGCAGTATCAAAACCAGGCTGAAATCCCCGCTGAGCATAAAGAACAAGCTTGAGAGAAAAAGCCTGCCCATAACCCTTGGCACAATCGAGAATGAGGTAAACGACGTTGCGGGCATACGTGTTGTGTGCTCCTTTGTGGACGACGTTTATATGCTGGCAGATGCACTTCTTGCCCAGGACGATATTGAGCTCATCGCCCGGAAGGACTATATCTCCGAGCCAAAGGATAGCGGCTACCGAAGTCTTCACCTTATCGTAAGCGTTCCCATCTTTCTTGCCAGCGAGAAAAAATACATGAAGGTGGAAATTCAGCTTCGTACCATTGCAATGGACTTCTGGGCAAGCCTTGAGCACCAGCTCCGGTACAAAAAGGACAGAGCCTTTACGGATGAAATGGCACGGGAGCTGAAGACCTGTGCCGAAATGAGCGCCGAGCTTGACTCCCGAATGGACAGGCTTCGGGGCAACCTCCAGACCGAATAGAAAACCAATCAAAAGCCCACAGGATCATCCTGTGGGCTTTTGGAATAATATGACCTTAATTGGCTTCAACTCCAAGCAGGCTCAGATGCCGTCCCATGTGGGAAACAAGTCTGGCGGCGTAGGCTTCGGGCTTTTCGTTCCAGAGGCCGAAAAGTCCGGGGCGGAGCTCCGGGGAGTTTAAAAGCTGTCCGTAGGTTATGTGGATGAGCTGTCTTGCGGTGGGGTCTGCGAAAAGGGCGGGCAGCTCGGCATCGGTGAGAGTTTCGATGGGGGCGAGAGTGGTGGGGTCGGAGGTGATGTGGTAATAGGCAAGCGCCTCGGGGAAGGCCTTTAATGCCAGCGCCCAGCACCGGCGGAAAAGGTCAGGATCGTTCTCTGCAACAACGGCCATGGCCTCAAGCCAGCTTGTGCCTGCGGTCTTGACGTGCCAGCGGTCAAGATGTCTGCCGATGGCGGGAAATACGCTGAACTTGTCGGAGCCGGAGTGGATGGAGAGCTTGTAGCCAAAGCGGCGGGCGATGGCGGCGTGGGCGACAAGCTCACGCTCAAACTGCGCCGTGTCGCCGATATAGTCTATACCCTTCTGAAAATCTCCGCAAAAACGGGGAGCCACCGTTGCGGGCAGAACGCCCCGGCGCATAAGCTCGCAGGCGCAGAAAAAATGCGCCTTGGGGTCTGTGGGCTCGCTTGTCTCGTCTATGGACATTTCAAAGTCTGCGGTGTTTTTGCCAAGGAAGAACCTGTGCCAGATGTCCGCGGCAAAGTCGATGGCCTCGCCGTAGACGTAGGCAATGCGGCCGAGCTCTTCGGGGGTGTAGGTTAGATACCCCTCTCCGTTTTCAAAGGCGCGCCCCAAGTAGCGGGCCTCAAGCTCGGGATCCTGCTTTGTGCCGGGCTCGCTGTGGATATGTTCGCTGGCGTCAAGGGTTATCATTGTAAAGCCCAGATCAAGGGCTGCTTTTATGTCTTCGGCGGTTTTGAGATGGTCGCCGTCGGCGCCGTAGCCCTTTGTGTAGCCGATGCGGAAAACGGCGTAGGTAGCGGCAGAGAGAACGTCCGTATACGCGCGGCGGGTGAGGTTCAGCTCGCGCATGGACTGCTGGGCAAGCACGGGGGCAACGTCGCTTTTGCCAAGGGAGAGGATGTGTCCGTTGCCGGCAAGACCAAGCCTGTCTCCGAAGCCAAAGCTTCTGTCACGGGTGAGAACCTTTGCCGGGGCGGTGAAGGGCAGTACGGAGCGGAGTGCAACGGCGTTTTCGTTGTTTGCCGGGGCAATGACCTTTCCGTTTTCGGTTCTGCCCTCAAAGCCAAGCCCCTCCGGGGCGATTATAAATTCTTCTCCGCCCTTTGAGGCAAGGCAGATATTTCCCTTTTCGGTCTCGAAAACAGAGCTTTGGTATACTTTGAGTTCTTCCATGTTTTGTGGCTCTCCTTTGTTGGTTTTGTTTTTGTGTTGACAAAAGGGGGTGAAAGCGGTTATAATCTTTTTGAAAAGAAATCTGTCCGGGAGGTAAATAAACGAAAATGTACGTTGGAGTTAACGGAATAAAGCTTTGGTACGAAAAGCGGGGGTGCGGCAGACCCGTGGTGCTTCTCCACGGAAACGGCGAGGATCACGGCGTTTTTTCCAGCCTTGCCACCGCCCTTGAGGAGGAGTTTGAGCTCTGGCTTCCGGACAGCCGCTGTCACGGAAACAGCACGGATACGGATGAGATAAGCTACGGAGCAATGACCCGGGATATTGCGGAGTTCATTTCTGCCTGCGGCATACACAAGCCCATACTTCTGGGCTTTTCCGACGGAGGCATAGTCGGGCTTATGCTGGCTATAGAATATCCGGAGCTTCTGGGTGGACTTATCGCCTGCGGCGCAAACACTAAGCCCTGCGGACTTAAAGCAAGCTTTCGCATTGCCTGCGAGGTTAAACACTGTCTCACCCGGGACAAGCTTTTGGGGCTTATGATAAACTCACCGGATATTTCCCTTTCCGGACTTGGACGCATTTCGGTTCCCACGCTGATCGTCGCGGGAAGCCGGGATCTCGTCCGGCCGGAGGAGATTGAAAAACAGGTGCGCTATATCCCCGGGGCAGAGAAATTCATCTTCGAGGGGGAGACCCACGACAGCTACGTTTCCGGCTGTGCCCTTCTGGCGCCCCTGGTGCGGCGCATGGCAGGAGCCCTGTAAGTCTATTATACCATATTGTCCGGGGATGTCCATCCCCAAAGCCTTCAGAAATAAAAAATCGGGAGAGATCCGCCAAACGATCTCTCCCGTTATTTTTGTTTTCAGCCCGCCTGTTCGGCCTGGCGCCTGAGCTCTTCGATGGCCACGAGGAAGATGCGTCCCAGGTATTTGACCTCGTCGGAGGGGATCTCGAAATAGCCCTTTTTGGTGACGGTCATAATAAGGGCGCTGCTTCCGTGGATGGAAACGTCCTCGATCTCGGAAATGGCAAATTCCGTGTTGCCGAGCTTTAGTGCCTTGCCGGTGATGGAAAGGGTGCCGCTGTCCACGGTCTCGGTGCCAAGCTCGGGCTTGACGGAGCAGAGCTTTAAGCCGTCCACGGAATAGTAGACGGTATCGTCCCCGTAGGTAAGACCGGATCTGAACTGCTCAAGCTCCCAAAGATCCCAGTCGCGTATGGTCTTATATGGGAAATTGCCGGAGATATAGCCGTATTCGTCGTATTCGCCCTTCAGACCGCAATCGCAGAAAAAGCTGTTGCCCTTGCTTTTTACCGTGCCAAGGCGGCGGCAGTTGGGGCACATGAACAGGGCGGTCTCGATGCCCTCGGCACGGCGGTCGGAGCGGTAGCGCACGGGAGATGCCTCCTGCCCGGCGTAGGCATCCTCGAAAATATCGGAGACGATGGCGGCGTTGACCTCTTCGGCGGTCATCTTTGCAAGCTCCTCCGGGGTGTACACGCGCACGACGCGGCCGTCCATTCTGCCACGTCGGAAGGTCTTTTTAGCCCAGCGGGGGCTGGTGAAATAGCCGCCGGTGAGCCGGTAGGTGACGAGGGAGCACTTTGCCTTTTTTACAAGCTTTCCGGTGGAGGCGAGAATGGGGTTGGTAAGACCGTTGTAGCTCTTGTTGCCCTCGGCAAAGAGGAGAATATTCTGACCCTTTTTCAGCCTGCGGAGCATTTCGATAACTGTGGATGCGGCTGTGGTACCCTTGGCCCGGGCTATGGGGTCGAGGAAGAACTTCAGCGCCTTTGATGCCAGACCCCGGCGGAAGATATGCTCGCTGGCAACGGCGTACATATGCTGTCTGATGCCGGTGCAGACGAGGATGGGGTCGTAGTCCGTGTTGTGGTTGGACATGACGATGAAGGGGCCTTCGATCTTTTGGGGTATGTGGCGGTGGAAATTCACCTTTGCCCGCACGAAGAGATAAACGGGAAAGCGGAGAAGAACGAAAACGAGTCTGTGGAAAAAGTATTTCATAATTCCTAGGGTCACGCGCCTTTCTGTTTATAGTGTTGCCGTTTCGCTGTCGGTCTTTGAAAGCTTAAATTCAATGGCGTCCACCAGGGCAGTCAAGCTGGCCTCAAGCACGTCGTTTGAAACGCCCACGGTGGTCCAGGTGTCCTGTCCGTCGCAGGATTCCATAAGCACGCGAACCCGTGCGACGGTGGAGGAGTTTTGCTCAAGAACGCGGACCTTGTAGTCCGTCATTTTCATGTCCGCAATGTCGGGGTAAAACACCCTCAGCGCCTTTCGCAGGGCAAGGTCAAGGGCGTTGACCGGGCCTGCTCCTGTTTCGGCGGTGGTCTCGGTACGTCCGTCCACCTCGATCTTTACGGAGGCAAAGGCAGAGAGCTCTCCGGGGGGAGCGGGAAATTCCCCCATGGTCTTGTAAAACACCAGCCGGAAATGGGGGCGGTAGGTGCCGAGCATCTTCATTACCATAATGTCGAGGCTGGCCTCGGCGGCCTCGTAGGAATAGCCGAGGCGTTCGGATTCCTTGAGGGCGGCGAGGATCCTGGCGATCTCGGGGGAATCCCGGGTGAGCTCAGGGGCAATGCTCTGAAGTCTGGGAGTAATGGCGCTGCGGCCGCTGACCTCGCTGGTGAGCAGGCGGCGCTTGTTTCCCACAAGCTCGGGGTCAATGTGTTCAAAGGTGGAGGGATCTTTCAGAACCGCGTCTATGTGCATTCCGCCCTTGTGGGCAAAGGCACTGCTGCCGATATAGGGGCGGTTGTTTGGAAGGTTGACGTTGGATATCTCTGCAATGTGCCGCGCCGCGTCGAAAAGCTGGGCGACGTTGCAGGAACAGCTGTAGGCCGATTTTATAACCAGGTTTGGGATTATGGTTGAGAGGTTTGCGTTTCCGCAGCGCTCTCCGATGCCGATAAAGGTGCCCTGAACCTGGTTTGCGCCGCCGTAAACTCCGGCCATTGAGTTTGCAACGGCACAGCCGGTGTCGTTGTGGCAATGGATGGCAACGTTCACCCCGTCGAGCAGGGCGACGACCTCTTTTGTGACCATGTAGATCTCAAAGGGCAGGTTTCCGCCGTTTGTGTCGCAAAGGGTGACGGTCGAGGCTCCGGCATGGGCGGCGGAGCGGATCACCGAAAGGGTGTATTCCCGGTTGGCCATCCACCCGTCGAAGAAATGCTCGGCGTCAAAGATGACCTCAAGCCCCAGAGAGGCAAGGTAGGCGATGCTGGAGGAGACGAGTTCAAGGTTTTCCTCAAGGCTTATGCCAAGGACTTCGGTGACCTGTCTGTCCCATGCCTTGCCGACAAGTGTGACCGCCGGAGCGCCGGAGGCCGCGAGGGCGCAAAGGGATGCATCCTCTTCCGGGGCAACTCCCGGGCGGCGGGTGCTTCCAAAGGCACAGAGCTTTGCGTTTTTCAGGTTGAGCTCACCTGCGGCGCGGAAAAATTCTGCGTCCTTGGGGTTGGAGACGGGATTTCCCGCTTCGATATAGTCAACGCCGAATTCGTCCAGAGCCCGGCAGATATTCAGTTTGTCGTTAACGGAAAAGCTTACGCCCTCTGCCTGTGCTCCGTCCCGAAGGGTGGAGTCAAGTATCTGTATACGTCTCATGGTATTTATCTGTCCTTGAAACCCGGTGGGGATTGTGGTATAATCATCAGTAACGAAAAAAGCCCGGAGGAAAAGCGATATGAAAAAATATATTACCAACGCCGTTATCTTTGATCTTGACGGCACAGTTGCGGATACACTTGACGACCTTAAAAACAGCGTGAACTACGCCGTCGGCCTTCTTGGCGTCGAGCCCTACGACCGTCCCACGGTTCAGAGCTTTATCGGCTCGGGTGCGGCAAATCTTATCCGCCGGGCGCTTCCTGCCGGAACGGACGAGGCCACTGCAGAGCGCATTCTGAAAGAGTTCCGCGCCCATTACATGGCCCACGTTATGGACCTCACCTGTGCCTATCCCGGCGTTACGGAGATGCTCTCCGATCTTAAAGCCCGGGGCTTTAAGCTGGCAATAACCTCCAACAAGCCCGACGCCGGAACGAAGGCCATTGCAGATGCCCTTTTCCCGGGGATCTTCGACTACGTCGCCGGAGAAAAACCGGACGTTCCCAGAAAGCCCGCTCCCGACATGGTCAGACTGGCACTTCGGGCTCTCGGAGAAGAAAGCGCGGTCTACGTTGGCGATTCGGACGTAGACGTGCTCACCGCAAAAAATGCGGGACTGGATTGCATTTGCGTTACCTGGGGCTATCGGAGCGTGGAAGAGCTGAAAGCCGCCGGAGGCGAAGTTTTCGTTTCCACGGGGGCAGAGCTTTCTGCCATGGTGGAAAAACGGGCATAGCCTTACCCACACGGAATAATTATCGCACATTGACAGTGAATTGTCAAGACAGACCCCATATACAGATAAAAACAGGGACAGAGAACGAAGCTTCTCTGTCCCGTATTTTTATCCGTTTTTGTCTCAGAGTACCTTAACGCTGTAGGCATGGCTTTTGGCCGCGCCGGGGTCAAGGGAAATGCAAAAGGCTCTCTCGGAAAACTCGCCGGACTCAAAGGCGTTTGCCGGAAGTCCGTGCCAGGGCTCGAGGCACATAAAGGGCGCGGTCTTTCCGGGAGGAGTCCAGAAGGCCATTACCGGATAGCCGGAATAGTCCATCTCAACGGCGGCGCCTGTGGGGGAGACGAGGCGCACCTTGTTCGACTTAAGTCCGCCCATCATAAGCGCGTCGCCCTCGAACATCTCCTGGGTGAGAAGAAGTGTGTCGGTGTTGCGGAGGATATCCGTGCGGACGTAATCGTCCCGGATGAGAACGTTTTCGTCCCCGTACCATATTGTAGGGCACTCGGCCTGTTCAAAGACCAGCCGGCAGCCCTCAACACAGTCTGCCCCAAGAGCGGGAAGGTTGATTCCGGGGTGACCGCCAACGGTGTAGTAAAGCACTGTTCCGCCGGTGTTTTTAACGGTGTAAACGGTCTCGAAGCCGCCCTCGAAGACCCTGTGGGTGACCTCGAAGACGAAGTCGAAGGGGTAGACGGCCCTGGTCTCTTCGGTCTGGGTTATGGCAAGGGTGAGCTCGGACTCAGTGCGGCTCACAGGGGAAAACTCCATGCCGCGGGCAAAGCCGTGCTTGCCGGGAAAATAGTCCTTTCCGCCGAAGAGCACCTTTCCGTTTTTCAGTCTGCCGATAAGAGGAAAGAGGTTGGGGTTGTGGCCGGACCAGTATTTTTCGTCGCCCGTCCAGATATATTCCTTTTCGCCGTCCGTAAAGGACACCAGCTCTGCGCCCTTTGAAAGTACCGTTGCAGAGTATTTGCCGAAGCTGATCTTGTATTCCATTGTGCCGGATCCCTGCCTTTGTATGTCATATTTTTTATATTATACCATCCCCGGGGCTTTCCGGTCAAGACATAACCCTTGCGGCAGAAAAAACGGTTGACATATGAGGGTGAGAAAACTATAATCATATCAGGCAGCAGTATCAGAGGTGAACAGATATGAAGGTTGAAGCAAAGCTTTATCGGGATGCCAGAGACGACGGAATGTCGGAATGGTTTTCCAGGTGTTATACGGCGGGGGACGGTCTTGCCATGACGGAGCAAAAACGTCTGCAGAGCGAGTCAGACTATACTAACGGCTCCTATTACCGCACAAGTCCGGATAACGGAAGGACCTGGGGAGAGTGGATACCTGCCGAAAAGGGTACTGCCCAGGTCTTTGGGGACCACGAGCGTGAGGCTCCGGAGTCTGACCGAAGCGAGATGAATTTTGTTTTGGATTCCGTTCACGGGAATTATGTCGGCCTTGCAATGGACCGGGTATACAAAAACGGCCACGAAGCCGCATACAGAGCCTTTTGGAGCAGCGGAGAAGTGGGTTTTTCGGACCACACCTATCTTCTTGTCCGCAGACCGGACGGAACCTCATTCTCTCAGCTTGTGAAATACGAGGAGGGGGACGATTTTGATCCCGACGACCCCGTTGCACCGGGATATTTTGACAGGAACAAAAGCTACAGGGGAATGAATCTTGTTGCGGAGGAAAACGGAGACCTTATTTTGCTCGTGTGTCCCCCGGTGAGAAAATGCTGTGAGATCGCGGGGCTTGACGTGGAAAGCGTCTTTCCTTCGGCACCGGATATAATGCACGGGGTCATGGCGGTGAGAGCGGAGTGGGACGGAGAAAAATACCGATTTACACCCTCCCGGCCGGTGGTGATCTCCGACAGGCTTTCTTCCCGGGGCGTGGACGAGGCGACCGTTGCAAAGCTGGCCTCCGGCAGGATACTCATAGTTTTCCGGGGTTCAAATGTCCGCTCGGAAAACTGGCATACCCGTATTGAGCCGGGAGCCCCGGGATTCAAGTGGTACTGTTTTTCCGATGACGGAGGGCTGACCTTCAGCGAGCCTGCACCGTGGAGGTTTGACGACGGGGAGGCCGTGTATTCCTCGGCCAGCATCTCGTATCTGTTCCGGGGGGAGAAGAACGGAAAACTGTATTGGATCGGAAACGTTACGGACCATAGAGTTTCCGGAAACTTCCCCAGATGGCCGCTCTGCATTGCCCGGGTGGACGAGACCTGGGGAACGCTGAAAAAGGACACTCTCACCGTGATCGACACCGTCCGTCCGGAGGAGAGCAGGCAGGTCCAGCTTTCAAATTTCTCCTTCTGGCAAAACCGCGAGACGGGGAAACTTGAGCTCTTCGTGACAAAGATCGGCCAGTTTCCGGATGAGACCGTCTGGAAGTCAGAGGTCTGGCACTATACGGTTACTCTCGAATAGAACGCTGTAAATACAACTGCCCGAAAAGAGATGCGTCGTCTCTTTTCGGGCAGTTTTTTGCCTGAAGGGAAAATTTACTTTATGACCCTTGCTTCAAGGTAAAAGCGCTTGTCCTCGGCGTGGCCCATGGAGAAGGCCTTGCGGGGGAGAGTTCCGTCCCGCTCGACGGTGGGGAAAAGGGCGGGCTTGGGGAAGGCCGGCAGCAGGAAGGAGACGGCGTTTTCGCCGCGGCCAAGCTTTTCGGCGGTGTCGTCGCCGTGGATATAGTCGATGGTGCAGCCGTTGGCGGCGGCAAACTCGTCAAGCAGAGCCTGAAGTCCGGCGCAGGGGAGAGTGTCACCGTCGGGGCAGACACAGACCTCGCCGGTGGTCTCTCCCGCAAAGAAGGGCACGGGTGCGCAGGTATAGCCCTTTGCCCGGATGAAGGAGAGAAGCTCCTCCGGGTCGCAGAGGGCAAGGCGATGGATGGGCTCGAAGAGAATGCCGTCGTCGCCGATGTTTTCAAGCTCGGCAAGGGCGTATCTTGCGGGGTGGCTCATTGCGGCATCATGGCCGATGGCGGCGATGACCTCTTCAAAGCAGGCCTTTGCGGCGGCGAGGGAGTGGTTTCCGTCGCCAACGGCAATGCCAATGGAGCCGCCGGTGAGAGAACAGAGAAGCTCTGTGACCCTTTCGGCGTTTTCGCCGGAGATCACCTTGCCGGTGATGTGGCCGCTGTTTTCCATAAGGTCAAAATCGTAGACGGTCTCAAGCTCATCCCAGAGCCCGTCCAGCATGGAGTAGAGGCGGTTTTCGAAATCCTCAAAGAGCATGAGAATGTGGGGGATCTCAAGGGGGGCTTCCCGGCGGAGGTTCACTCTGGGGGGAATGCGCTCGAGAACGGTCTTTTCCGTTGCCCGTATGGCAGACTTGCTTCCCACGGAATAGTCGTATTCCGAAAGGTCCACGGCGCCCATAAGTCCCCGGCGGACAAGGCCGGAGCGAAGTGTGCGGCGGAGGTAGACGTAGCTGTTTTCAAATTTTCTGAACACGCCGCCGGAGAGGTACTCTGCCATTTTTGCGTTTGCCCCGGCGGTGACCTCTGCGGCGTTGGTGGTCTCAAGATAGGCCTCGGGATAGATGATGTGACGCGCAGAGGGGCGGTTTGCGGTGGCGGCAGAAACTCTGTCCCAATATTCGGGCTCGGAGGTGTACTGGTCGCAGGCGACCACGCTCCACTTTTCCAAAAGCTCGGTGCAGGGGATGAGTATGTCTGCGGGAGTGAAAAGCTTTCTCATGGATGGATAGTTTCCTTTACGTTAAATTTACTGTTCCTGTGCTCTGTTGTGAACGAGTTCCCTGATGATCCCGACCAGCTCGTCGCTGGGCTCAAAATAGACCTTCACCCGGGAGCCGTCGTCGAAGACGCACCACATACACCAGCCCTTTGCCTTGCCCGTCCAGCTGGGACAGCAGTTGAGATCGGTGTAGTCCCCCTTGGGGGTCTTGCCCTCGTAGCTGGCGGGAGCAAAAAGCTTTATGTCCCTGGCGCGGATAACGACGGAGACGGTCTTTCTCATCTTTTCGCCCTTGGCAATGGAGATGACCTTGTCCGAAACGCTGTACTCAAAGACGGTCATGGCATAGCGGTAGAGAAAATAGACAATGGCAACTACGATGATAAGTGAGCTGATGTCAAGGGCTATGCGGTATTCGTCCAGGGGAATGAATCTGAAGCCCACGAACACGGCGGTTATGAGTCCGAAGGCGATGAGAAAGGACCATATTGGCTTGAGCTTTGTTTTTGCGGTTTCTGTGTAGTTCATTTATTTCCTCCGTGGGAACAGGAATTTGTGGCTGTGAATAGAATGGTAACGAAAGGCAGGTGAGCTTATCATCATGGAGAAAAACGCCAAAAACATGGTCGCCTCCGCAGAAAAGCTTGCGGGGAACAAGGCGATAACCAAAAACTACGCCCGGCTGAAAAGTCTTGCGGACTCGCCGGAGGCAAAGCGGCTGGTGTCGAACCTTTCGGAGGAGGATATCTCCGCTCTGGGAAAAGACGGCGACGCGGCCGCCCGGAAGATAAAACAGCTTCTCTCCGGAGCAGAGGGCAAAGCCCTTATGCGTAAAGTCGCGGAGATAACCGGAACAGGAAAGGACTGAGCGGCGGAATGGAAGGGTTCGACGAAAAGCTTGAAAGAATACTTTCCTCGCCGGAGACCATGGGAAAGATCGCGGCTCTGGCAGGTGAGCTTTCCGGAAAAGACTCCGGGGACGCTCCCGAACCCGGAGGAACGGAGGTGCCGGATCTTGGGGCGATAGTTTCGGCTGTGAGCTCAATGGCGGAGGACAGACGGATATCCGTGCTGAAGGCCTTAAAGGCTCAGACGGACGGCGCAGGGGCGGCCACCGTGGACAGAGCCATTCTTGCCATACGCATAGCCAAAACCGTGAAAACAGTTTTGCCGGAGGTGGGCGTGATATGATGACGGCAGGCTACAGACCCACGGAGTGGGAGCGGATAACCCTCGGAAAACCCCAGGAACGTCCGGTTCGGAAGTCTGTTCCGGGAACGGGCGCTCCCGGTGAGCTTTTGGGCTCTGTGGACTACATAAGACGGCTTATCTGTGACAACCGGGAGGGAATACTGCTTTTTATCTCCGTCATGCTCATCTGCGACTGTGAGGACAGCGTTGAAATGCTCATTGCCCTTGCGGTGTTTTTATACCCCATGCTGAAGGGCTGATCAGGCTTTTTTGATGAAGCCCACCTTTTTGTAGACTTTGGAAAGGGTTCTTGCGGCAATTCGGGAGGCCTTTGCGGCGCCGTCAGCGTAGATGGATTCAAGATACGCCTTGTCGGCCAGAAGACGGTTGGCCTCTTCGCGGATGGGGCGCACGGTGTCGCAGACGGCCTCGCCAACGGCGGGCTTGAAAACGCCGTAGCCCTTGCCGTCGAACTCACGCTCGATCTCCTCGTAGCTCTTGCCGGTGACGGCGGAGTAGATGGTCATAAGGTTGGAAACGCCCTTTTTGTTTTCGGGGTCGAAGCGCACGCAGGTCTCGCAGTCGGTAACGGCGCGCTTGAACTTGCGCATGATAACGTCGTCGGTATCACGGAGCATGACGGAGCCGGGATCGTTGTCGTCGGACTTGGACATTTTCTTTTCGGGCTCGGTAAGGCTCATAACTCTGGCGCCAACCTTGGGGACGATGGCGCGGGGCAGCTTGAACACGTCGCCGTAAACGCCGTTAAAGCGGTTTGCAATGTCACGGCAGAGCTCAACGTGCTGGCGCTGATCCTCGCCCACGGGAACGACGTCCGTGCCGTAGAGCAGAATGTCCGCGGCCATGAGAACGGGGTAGGTGAACAGACCGCCGTTGATATTGTCGGCGTTCTTGGCGGATTTGTCCTTGAACTGGGTCATGCGGGAAAGCTCGCCGAACATGGCGTAGCAGCCCAGCACCCAGGAGAGCTCGGCGTGCTCGTGAACGTGGCTCTGGATGAAGAGAATACACTTCTCGGTGTCCAGACCGCTGGCGATGTAGTAGGCAAGCTGTTCGAGAGCGTTGCGGCGGAGAACGGCGGGGTCCATGCGGATGGTGATGGAGTGCATATCCGCAACGCAGAAAATGCTGTTATATTCTTCACAGAGCTCGTTCCAGTTCTTGATGGCTCCAAGGTAAGAGCCCAAGGTGAGCGTGCCCGTGGGTTTGATAGCGCTGAATTCTGTGAGTTTTTTAACGTTTTCTTCCATAAAATTTCACCCTGCACCGGCGAAGTGCAAAACAAGCCAGTTTATTTTCTGTATGATACCACATATCCGCCAAAAATGCAAGACGGAAGAGGGAGGAAATGCGGGGAAAGGGGCTTTTTTTGCCTTCCGGTGCGGCTTGCTTTTGGTGCGGAATTATAGTACAATATAATGTAATATTTTTTTTGCGGGAGGTGAGCGGAAGATGGAGACGGATGAAGAGCTGCTCGAAAGCTTAGAGGGCGACATCGTAAGCGTTATTTACACCAACGACGAAAACGGCTATGCCGTTGTGGAGGTCGAAACTCCCGAGGGCGCCCGGGTAACCGTTGTGGGCACCATTCCCTATCCCGGTGAGGGAGAGACCGTCTACGCGGAGGGAACCTTCCTTTTCCACCCCACCTTCGGCCAGCAGTTCAAATGCGAAACCGTTGACCGCGTTCTGCCTGCCGAGGCAAACGCCATTATCCGCTACTTATCCTCCGGAACCATAAAGGGCATCGGCCCTTCCACCGCAAGAAAAATGGTGGAAAAATTCGGCACCTCCGTTTTCGACGTAATAAGGGACACTCCCGAGCGTCTGACCGAGATAAAGGGCATGACCCCGGGCCGTGCAAAGAGCATTTCCGCAGAGCTCTCCTCGAAATTTGCCGTGAGAGAGCTTATGGCCTTTTTTGCAGCCTACGGGCTTGAGCTGTTCACCGCCGTTGCGGTCTACAAAAAATACGGTGCGGCCAGCCGTGAGGTCATAACCCAGGATCCCTATATCCTTGCCATGGAGCCCTTTGCCGCCGATTTCGGCCGTGTGGACAGGCTTGCCCACGAGCTGGGCTTCGGCCCTGAGGACTATTGCCGGGTTTCTGCCGGAATAATCTACGAGCTGATGTTCAACCAGAACGAGGGTCACGTTTACATTCCTTTTGAACGCCTCGTTGCCGCAACGGTGCAGTTCCTTGGCGTTGAGGAGGAGCTGGTGCGAAGCGTTCTGGAACAGCTTTCCGCAGGGGACAGGATCGAGACCTGCAATATCGGCGGCGAGAGAGTTTGTTATCTTGCCCGCCTTTTTGACAACGAGTGCTTCGTTGCCCAGCGGCTTGCTTTTTTGTCCTCAATGAAGACCTCTTCTCCCAGGGGCGCCGCCGCGGCTGTAAAAGAAATAGAAGAAAACCAGGGCATCGCCTTTTCCGAACGTCAGCGAAGCGCGATCCTGGCCTCCGTTTCGGAGATGTGCCTCGTGCTCACCGGCGGACCCGGCACGGGCAAGACCACAGCCGTACGGGGCATGGTGGAGCTTTTGACCCGCATGGGCTCAAGGGTCGCCCTTGCCGCACCCACGGGACGTGCCGCAAAGCGCATGAGCGAGCTCACCGGAAAAGAGGCAAAGACCATCCACCGCCTGCTTGAGGTCATCTACACCGCCGACGGCATGGCCTTTTCACGGAACGTCAAAAACCCCCTTGAGGCAGACGCCGTTATCGTGGACGAGACCTCCATGGTGGACGTGTCACTTATGGCCTCCCTTATGGCGGCAATGAAATCCGGGGCAAGGCTTATTCTTGTGGGCGACCCGGATCAGCTTCCCTCCGTTGGCCCGGGTACAGTGCTTTCGGACATTGTGAAAAGCGGCATCGTGCCCTGTGTTCACCTTGAGGAGATCTTCCGCCAGGCAAGGGAGAGCGACATCGTAATGAACGCCCACGCCGTAAACCGGGGAGAGATACCCCGCATGAGCGGCAACAAAAAAGACTTTTTCTTCCTGAACCGCAGGGGGGACGACGTTGTGGAGACCGTCACCTCTCTCTGTGCCGAAAGGCTTCCCAAAAACATGGGCTTCGACATTTCGGATATTCAGGTCATAACCCCCTCCCGTCAGAACGCCAACGGCGTGCTGGCGCTGAACCCGGTGCTCCGGGACATCCTTAATCCCCCTGCTCCCAACAAAAAGGAGCGCTCCTGGGGCGGAGTTGTCTTCCGCGAGGGCGACAGGGTCATGCAGGTGAGAAACAACTACGACATCATCTGGAAGGGCACCGACGGGGGAGTCGGGGTCTTCAACGGGGACATGGGCTATATCAAAAGCATCAACACCGCCGCCGAGACCGTCACCGTGGAGTTTCCGGACAAGACCTGCGACTACGATTTCAACTCTCTGGGCGAGCTTGAGCACGCCTACGCCATAACCGTTCACAAGGCACAGGGAAGCGAGTTCCGGGCTGTGGTCTTCGTTGCCAGCCTTCAGCGCTCCCGGCTTTTGAACAGAAACCTTTTCTACACCGCAATGACCCGTGCCCGGGAGCTTTTCGTTATCGTCGGCTCGCCGGAGTCCGTTGCGGCCATGGTGAACAACAAACAGAAGCTCCGCCGCTACAGCGGTCTGCTGGTGCGGCTGAAAGCTTTGCTGGACGGTGTTGAGCCGTGCTGAAGCGTTTGCGTGAGCTGCTCTGCAGCGTTATTGCGCCGGTGAGATGCCCGGTGTGTAAAAAGATACTCCACTCGGAGAGCTCGTTTTTCTGCCCGGAGTGTCAAAAGCATCTGCCCTGGGTGAAGGAAAAGGACGGTGAATTCGTCACCTCCGGAAAGGCCGGAAAATACGTTTCCGGCTACGCCGCGCCCTTTTTCTACAGGGACGATATAAGGCTGGCCTTTTCCAGGTTCAAGTTTCAAAACAAGCCCGTCCACGCCCATGCCTTTGGAATATGCATGGCAGAGTGCTGGCGCCGGGCGGCGGAGAGCTCGCCTCTGGGAGATGAGCTTATGCCGGACGTGATAACGTGGGTGCCGGTATCCAAAAAGCGCAAACGGGACAGGGGCTACGACCAGTCGGAGCTTCTGGCAAAATGCGTTGGAGAAGAGCTTGGCATTCCCGTTGTCCCCCTCCTTGAAAAGACCGGGGACAACAAGCCTCAGTCCACTCTGGACGCCTTTGCCAGGGCCGGAAACGTTATCGGCATGTACGAAACCTGCGCAGACGGAACGGATATCACGGGCAAAACGGTTTTGCTCATCGACGATATTCTGACCACCGGAGCCACCGTAAAAGAGGCCTCTTTCGTCCTTGACGGGCTCAGACCCAAGAGGATATTCTGCCTTTTTGCCGCCAAAACGGACAAGTCCCGGCCAAAGGACACAGAAAATTTTCACTCCTCCGGTAAAAACGGTTGAATTTGACAGAAATGTGGTATATAATCATATAAGAGAAACTGTATACCTTTATATGTAACTGATACGGGAGAATTAATTACCATGATGTTTTCAAACGATATAGGCATAGACCTTGGCACAGCCACCATACTGGTTACGTAAAGGGCAAGGGCATCGTC
>SVLY01000017.1 GCA_015067715.1 Oscillospiraceae bacterium
CCGGCACTATCCTCCGCGCCCGGTGAGCCGAACAGTCCAGCCCCATTGCCGTGAGCATTCGCCTCACCGGCGGATAGACCGGTCTTCCCTGCTCCTCAAAGCTGGTAGCCGCCGATGCAACCTCCACCCGCTCCTCCAGCCCCGCCCGCTTCACCATATCCCGCATAATATACTCCGCCATGGGACTTCGGCATATGTTGCCGTGGCAGACAAAGAGGATCTTGGTCATAAGCTCACACGTCCTTTCCGTGTTTGTCTATCGCGGTATATTTTCACGTAAAAGTTCTATTTCGTCCTTATCAGACGGCGCTTGAGATATCGAAGTGCACGGCAAGGTAAGCTTCTGCGGATTCTGGCCAGCATCCGCATAGCAAATGATGGCTTGAGTAATCTCTCAGTAAGCTCACAAAAATCAGAGCATTCCACACTGTCAAAGAACAGTTTACGTTTTTTGTGTGGCTTAGCAGAAAAATAGTACGCGGGATTGTGCGCAAGTGCCGCTATCGCGTCAACATCAAACACGTTCAACTTTGAAATAATAGCTCGCAAGAGCTCCGCTCCCTTTTCGGATTGGACAAGCACAATCGACGTCCCCCGTTCGTTGCATTGCGCTGGGCAAACGTCTTCCACTCCCCAAAAATCGCCCAAAGTAATATCGCTTAAACGGCTTTGTCCCTTGAATCTGCAATTATAGCAGGACTCTCTTGTAGACAGACCGTTTATAAAAGCCTTCATGTACAGATTCGATGCCGACGCAAGCACTGTTTCCGATCCGTCTTCGTGTGTCAGACAAAGGCAGTAGTCTTTCCACGACTTTCTCTTGTCCCGAAAATTTGCCCGCACAACCTTTGAGCCTGAATTTTGCTCCGAGGATCGAACAAAGTTCCGCCAGGCTTTTGAAGATGGAACGCTGTGACAAATCGTATCAACACATATTAGTCCGTCATACTCCCGCCCCAGATAGCCGTGTAATCCGGCAGTCTGGCACGGCGTGCCGGAAAACAAAACCGTTTTACCTAAATTCAAATCTGATTTTACCTGTCTAAGCGTATCCCGCAGCTCACTTTGGAGATACTTCGACCCGAAAATCATAGGGAGCGCTTCAAGCGTGTCGACCCTGACGTGAGCGACAGATTCCGCACCGTCAAAGGCCGCGCCGTAAACCGTTCCCCCAATAGAGATAACGTATTCCGCCAATGCTCCAAATACGCCACCGGAAGAACTTTCGTAAACCGTTTCCTCGCACCGGTTATAGGCCCCAAAAGCATCCACAGGTCCGCGCTCTCCGGAAACATTCAAAACGGGACATATTCGCTCACAGGCACCGCAGGAAATACACGCACCACCGTCTACCACCGGCCTAAGGAAACCTTCGCTGTCCGCAGACATCGAAATTGCCCCACAAGGACACCCCGCCCCACAAGCCGAGCATCCCGTACAATATTCTTTTTTCGCAAGTGTCGGCACGGTAATCCCCCCAGGTTACATCACCGAATTCAAAACATCCCGAAGATAACTAAACGCTTTTATTTGTTCATCCATCACAATTGCATCCGTACAAGAATGGTCGCACAAAAGGTACTCTTCAGGACTAATCAGGTGTTTCCAACGGTTCTCAAACCCAAACTTTCCCAACAAAGTATCCAATCGGGATGTCATATAGTTTCCGGATCCGCGACGGGCGTATACCACAAAAGGCTTTTTGAAAATGATAGAGAATACAATACAATGGAAGGAATCAGATGCTACCAGAGATGCATTTGCAATCAGGGAAATAAACTCCCCGGGGCCAGCAGAATATAGTTCCGGAAACTGGTCGTTCATAAGCTCGTAGACCTCGTAACCATTCTCTTTCGCCCATTTGTCAATCCGTTCTTCCTCCGCTTCGTCCCCAAGATAGTATTTGAGGATATATGGCTTAGCAATATCTACGCGAGGTTTCCGGGCAACCTTAAGCCATTCCTCCCTACTCAAAAGCATAACAGGGTCTACTAGCACAGGAACATCCCGACCAATCAGATCTTTGACAATTCTCGCACCTGCATCTTCGCGGACGGAAATGTGTGCAAATCCGGAAAGGCCGTCAATATAGGTCTGCTTCCATTCATCCGGAATAGCTTCTACGCCAAAGCTACCGGAAATGGCAGCTTTCTTTTTATCCTCAGCAAACTTTAGAAAATAGTCATCGTACTTTGTGCCAGGAAACTTGTAGTTCCAAATCTGATCGCTTCCGGCGAAGAATAAATCGTATTCTCTATTGAGGGAATCCGGCAAACAGGTGTGGTCATAGAAATTTCTTGTGGGAATATTACGCTTATTCCATTTATAAAAATTCACCCAGCGGGTCATTCCGCAACCAAATCGCTTTTCTGCCAGTTTTGCCCAAGTGCAAAGTTGCCTTGCCACAAAGTTTTTTGCCCACAGAACATAGTTTCCGTTTTCGAAAGGCTTTTCTTTGCATGAGACAAGAGAAACCGCTTCGCAACTGAATTTCTCTCGAAAAACATGGCTGACCGCATAATTCTGCAGCCGGTTGCCATAGTTTGTAATATCTTGGATCGTCACAATTCCAATTTTCATATAGTCAGCCTCCATTCACATTTTCTTCTTATGAATGTAGCTCATAAAGAAGTGAATAACACGATTCTTTAAATACCTGAATTCCTCTGTTCTCCCAAAAAACAGCAGAAATACCCCATTAGGAACAACAGAACAGATTAAAAACTTACAAACTATGTTGCCAATGCCGGCAAAATGACAAAGCCCACAACCCAGCCAGCATATTCCACCAGCCAACACAAGAACAAGCAAGAAAAACAAGTATCTGATGAAGTACAAAACAGGTTTCTTTTTTAGACCATATCGATAGACAGCGTATGGTTCATACCAAAGGTTTGTACACATTCTAGCAATTAGCGTCGATAAATAAACACCAAACATGCCAAACAATTTACCAAGAATGACATCAAGAATCAGGTTAATAATCCCAGTCAAAATCAGTAAATACTGACCATAGCGAAATAGCCCTAAGGTACTTTTATATGTATAGGGAGCATGAAGCATACCAATGGTATATAGATTTATTGCAAGAATCAGCGGTATATCAAAGGACAACTGATACTGTTCCCCATAGAATAGCTTAACTAAATCACCTGAAACAAACGCCATTCCAATGGAGGCCCAACCATAAAACCAGAAGTTAGCTAAATTTAAGGTCTTAAAAAAACGATATTTGGTCTCATCATCCGTAGTTGCATTTAGATTTCCCACACTACCCGTTAGTGCATTAAACAACGGAGTAACAAGGCTATCTAACGTTTTAGAAAATATGACATAGTTGGACGCAAGACCAACCGAACCAATGCCAGTGAAATATGTAATTGCAATGTTATCTGTGCTGTTAACCAACACACCAGATACTTTGTTGACCGCCAGTGCCTTGATATTTTTCAGAAGAGATTTACGTTCATCCTTAGGAAGCGGTTCAATATTCTTGTCTGTGATAAATGGATAATCTTTCGCGACTTTCCCCGAAATCCAAATATTATAGGTAATGCCTCCAATAATCTGAATCAGCAGATATCCGATATACTCATGAGTCATGATCAGATAAACAATCTGAAGAGCACTCTGAACAATTGTAATAACATAGCTATAACCTGATACAATGTATTGCCGTTGTGCCGCTACCAGCAGAGACTGCCTATAGCTGAAGAAGTAACTTATAACTGTGCTTACCAGATGTAACAAGTATAACAAGTAAATGTTTTCATTGATCTCTGGAGGATTCTGAATGATAACAGTCAAGAACGGAATCATCACCAATCCCACAACTGCAACAAATGCGCCAATAGCCATATAGGCCTTGCGGTAGAATCGCATTATAGATGCAATTTTTTTCACATTCTTCTCTGCCAAGGGTTTGTAGAGTTCATAAATAATGGCACTGCTGATACCTAGTTCTGCAAGAGATAGAACAGAAATGATGTTTGCGAATAAGCCATTGACACCAAGATAATCTGCTGACAAGGCGCGCACAAAGATAATACGGCACACAAAGCCGACTATAGTATTGATACCATAGCCAGCCACACCTGTAAACATATTAATCAGTGAATATTCAGTTCTGCTACGCTCTTTAATTATATGTTGTTTCATTTATTCGTTTAGGAGTACAAGAAACTTTTGGATTTCTCCCTTTCCTTCAAAATTCTTCGTCTGAATATTCGATTCAAACTGGCGACGGAGAGATCTGTTCTCGATCAAAGTCAGAATGCCGTCTGTCAGACTGTCAACCGTTGCATCAACGATAAAGCCGTCTTCTCCGTCTGTAATCTGGTCATAGATGCCGCCGGAAGGCTTTGTTCCAACGATAGCTTTTCCTAACATTCCGGCTTCGCAGATAGTAGTGGAATACCCCTCTGTATATGAAGGCTGTACATAAACATCACACGCCTTCATATAGGAATAGGGATTTGTTCTCGTGCCTAACAGAATCACATTTCTCTCTACACGATGCTCACAAATCAACGCCTCAACCTTAGCACGTGCATCACCGTCGCCAACCACATACCACCTAACATTATGTCCTGCATTCAAAAGATTACGGGTCACAGCCGGAATCATATCTTGGCCTTTTTCCCTAGAAACGCGACCGACCGTAAGCAGATTGATAAACTCAGATTCAAACGTTGGTTCACAAGGGAGTATTGCTTTGCTCAGAATCTCCTGTTTATCAATGGGATTGTAATAGACCGTGCACTTGCTCCGATCCATCATGAACTTGTCCAGAAAGGAGTTCATCGTATGGTTGGATACAAAAAACAGATGATCCAATCGTTCATAGTATACGTTCATTCTACGGTAGTGTTCCACCGAATTGCTGAACTCCCCATGAATCCATGCAATTTTCTTCTTTGCGTTAGTCCGGTAAAGCAAATTCAGCAGTCGCTCCGGAGACTGTCCATGGTAAGAAATCGCACAATCGAACTCAGTATCACAGATGTAACCATGCCGCTGCACAAGATAGCGGTAGTTGTCCACGCTATCCTTTTTTGTCTTGATACGGCCATAGTAGACCACATCACGCACCATTTTACCAATACGGAGTTTGCGAAGATCTTCCTTAAAAATCTCCCTAAAGGGGCGCATAGTGTCCACCACAAGATGAATATTCTCCGGAAGCTGTGACAGTAGCTCGCCAGTGTGTTCACTTAAAATCAAGGTTACATCGCAATACTGCGACAGTTCTCTCATAAAATGCAAAGCGATCTTGTTTGTACCGCCCATCTTGAGCCAGGGAAGTAGGATCGCTACTTTTTTTTGTTCACTCATTTGCCTCACCTTTTCAGCAGTTTGGCTATCTTATTCTTCAGTCGGTAGGCCGTTCGCATCCGGGCAAGTTTCTTGTAATCATGATTCTTAACGCAAGCAGCAAAGTCATCCTCCAATGTGGCCTCCGAGAAAAACGTTGTCTCCGCTAGATCCTCAAAGAAGGCTTTTGTGCTCAAATCCCGCTCAAAGCCGTAAAACATACAGCGTTTCACATGGGCGTTTGCCATCTGTTTCAATACTTCTATTTTCTTTTCATAGTGTTCAAGTAATTTTTTCCACGCCTCGTAGGCGGCGTCCACTTTACGGCAATAGTCCAGATGAGTGCGTCCAATTAAACTATCTGAGTTTCCTGTTACATAGTTCAAGATTGCCTTGGGAACAACGGCCACTCTGCAAGGCTGAGTCATTACTTCACAGGTAAACACTTCGTCCTCCTGCAGATTCAATTCACAGGAGAACCTATGCTCGCCGATGATTTCCCGCCGAAATACCTTGACCCAGGTATAACCAAACATGTCCTGATTCGAGAGTTGCAGAAGGGTCTCATAGTAACATCCCCCGTCTTTCACCACAGGAATATGATCGCCTAATAGCCTGCCATCCGTCTCAACCTGATGATACCCCAAAAACACAACATCTGTGTTTTCTATAGTCCGTAGAAGCACATCAAGATAATCCGGCTCCACATAATCGTCACTATCCAAAAAAGCAATATAATTGCCTCTCACATAGTCCAAACCAATGTTTCTTGCACCGGAAGGCCCACAGTTTCCCTCATTTACGTGGAGCAAAAAACGAGGATCCTTTTCAGCATACTCCCGACAAATAGTGCAGGATGAATCTACAGAACCGTTTTCAACAATACGAACCTCAAAATCTGAATAGGTTTGTGCTTTCAGGGAATCCAGACATCTGTGTAGCGTTTTTTCGGAGTTGTAAACCGGTACAATAATGCTGAAAGTGGGCATAAGTCAAATCCTTACAGTTGTAAAATATCCAGTACAAGCTTGATACGTGATTTTATGCTAATCTTACTGTGAAAAATCACATACCCTAAATTATGTTTCAATATTTCCCGCAGGAAACGATACTGTTCCGAAAAAAGTATTTTTTCTTCCTCATCCATCAAGCGGACGAGGCCATTAACTTTTTGAAGATAAAAATCAAAGGAACTCTTATAAAACAGCGGATAGTGCTGCTCCATGAATTTATAATTACAGCGCCACGCCTCTTCCTCATCCATTTTTTTTAGAGAGAAAGCAGAGGTCATAATACTACCTGGCCGTATTCGATAGCAATACAGCGCCTCTGGAATCATCACGATCCTCCGGGCATTGTGAATCAGCTGATAGGTTGTAAACGCATCCTCACATGTCTTTCCAACAGGGAAACGCAATGTCTCCCAACATCTTCGCCGGTACAGCTTGTTCCAAGCCGCAACTGGGTAAGCCGTATCATTGTAAAGGAGCTCATATATCTGTTCAGGAGTACCAACCATATCCAGGCATCCCCATTCGGTTTGCTTCCCACCCTCACAGGAGAGAATACCGCAAGCAGCAATATCTGCATCTGCTTTCACCAAAGCCGAGTGGAGCTTCTCAAGCATATCCGGCATGATGAAATCATCACTGTCAACATAAGAGATATATTCGCCGGAAGAAATCTCAATACCCACATTCCGAGCATCGCTAAGTCCACCATTTTCTTTATGGATCACTTTGATACGACTGTCGCACCTTGCCCATTTATCACACATCTGAGGGCATTTATCGGGAGAACCGTCGTCTATAAGGATGATTTCAAGTTTCTGATAGGTCTGATTGACAACGGAAGCAATACACTCGTCCAGATATTCCTCAACATTGTAGATAGGGATAATGACGGAAATTAAGCCGTTCATTGTTACCGTCCTTTTGAATACAATTTATATGCCACTCTATAAACAAACGGCATACCCAGAATTAAATATGCCGCTAACTGCTGTCGTTTGACCAAGTAACGAATATTATTTCTATTCTGTTTTATAACACCCCTACATTCTTTGGCCAAAGTTATCATCTGCTCATCTTTACTGTCAATTGAAACATTGATCTGGTTAATATATGTTGATAACCATAATCTCATTGCATATGGGTATATGTTCTCTGGACTATTATCTACAATATACCTTCTAGCTTTTTCGATATCTCGAAATGCCGAAACGAGGCGTTTTGAATCTTTCGATATCGATCCACGTCTTTGAAGATATAAATAGCCACAAAAGTCATCAAACACGCTCTTTGATGCCCTACTGAAAAGTACGTAATTTCGCAAAAGATCTTCATTGTTGGTTATCGACTTATCCGGACAGCTATTTGCAATTATTCTCCGTGAATATAGTTTATTGCAAAGCGACGGCTCTACTATATTTCCCTCAAGTAAGTCGCATATACCAGAGTAATTATCTTGTATTCTAATACGGTTTGTACCATAATGCCATTCCTTTATTCCTGACGGCCACACGAATATCATTCCACAGTGCGAAATGTCTGCATCATATTTCACAGCATTATTGACCAACCGCTCGTACATATCCGAGGCGATCATATCATCCCCATCTACAAAGGTAACATAATCCCCCGAAGAAACGGATATACCTTTTTCGCGAACTCCTACCAATCCGGCATTGGCTTGATGGATGGCAATAATTCTCGAATCTATCGCCGCATGTTCATCTATAATCGCACCCGTTCTATCTGTAGATCCATCATCAATAACAATGATTTCGAGGTTAGAATAAGTCTGATTCGATATACTAGTAATACAATTACCAATCCATTGATCAACGTTGTAGGCAGCAACGATAACGGAAACCTTATATTTCATAGCTTTCCCTTTCACAAACTCAACAGCATATCCTCCACAGCTTTTACCGTGGCTTCTGTGGAAAAGTCCTTTCCCCGCAGGGCAGCTTGTTTTTTGTAGTGGGTGCGTAGCTCCGGGGAGGAGACCAGGCGGCGGAGACCGTCGAGAAGGGCGGGCTCGGTGTTTTCGGTGATAAGGCCGAATTCGCAGTTTTCGCCCAGCATCTCCCGCATGCCCGATACCTCCACAGTGCACACCGGCGTACCCACGATGAGCGCCTCCGTTGCGGCGGTGGAAAAACCTTCTGCAAAGCTCGAGCACACGAACAGGTCGCACTTTGCGACGTATTTATAGGGGTTGGTGTTGTACCCCAGCAGCGTCACGCTGTCCCCCACGCCCTCGGCGGCGATAAGCGACTCCAGCGCGGCGCGGCCGTCGCCCTCTCCGAGGATATAGGTGTGGACGGGGTGACCCTCCGCCCGGAGCTGTTTGTGGGCGCGGATCAGCCTGTCGAAGCCCTTGTTGGCAACAAGCTTTCCCACGCCGACAAGCTTTATCTCGTCGTCCCGGAAAAGCCCCGGCTCCACTTCCTCACCGGAAAGCCGGAGTATCTTTTCGCTTTCGTTGGTGTTGTAGAGAACCTCGGCGTTTTCCTCCGGGCAGAACCGGCAGAATGCATCCCGCGAACCGCCGGAAACAAAGATACTGCGGTGGAATTTCCCGTAGCAGCTCACCGCCTCCGCAGTTGAACGGAACGACCCGGAAAAGGTCTTTTCCTCATCCATGGTGCAGTGTATCCACGAAACAAGCTTCGTCTCCCGGTCTTCGCAACCGCTCACGCACCTTGCCGCGGGCCCCTCCAGGTATGACACCTCGATATCGTAGCTCTCTTTTACGCAGAGCCTGTGGAGCGCCCGGGGAGAAAGGATCTTCATCACGCGGCTGTTACCGGGAAAGCTCTTTTTGAACACGGTGCGGCAGCGCACGTGGGGCAGCAAAAACTGCTCGTTCACCCCACCCCCAAACATCGCCGTGAGAGATATATCAAATTTTTCGGGGTCCATATTGTTGACAAGGTTCACCAAAACCTTCTCCGCCCCGCCATGACCAAGGTCATGGATGAGAAAAAGTATTTTCGTTTTCATGTGTTAGTTGTCAGCCTGCATGGTTTCAACAATGCTTATTTTCCAAATATGTCAACAAGCTTTACTCCAAGCTTCCACAGTGGAAAACATTTTCCACAAAGCCATACAATAGTGCGAACTTTCAAAGAATACGTTTCAACATCTTTCCTTACCAGGCATTCGTTCGACTTTATTATCCTTTTTGCCGCATCTACAAATTCCTTGTAATCATTCTCACGTTTCTGAAGGCACACTCTAAAAAGCGCGCCATGAGTCACATACGCTGCACGGGCTTTAATATATTCCCGTAACGTCTCATAAGTAATTTTCGGCTCATCGGCAATATACCCCCACAGACGAGAATTAGCTACTCCACCAAACATAGATTTTTCATTCTTTTTTTTGTTTCTGTACGTGGCCAATATACTGTTTTCATTCTGCCTGTACATATATAGCGCTTTGGGGATAACAACCATTTTCTCTATTCCGTGGATATAGTCCCAATTGAATCTCAAATCTTCACACATGAAGCAATCCGGATTATATAGATTATGAATAAGTTCCCTACGATAAAGTTTATTCCATACACTTTGGCCAGTCCATGTTGTATTTCTTATCTCTGGCGCTACCGTAATCACACTCAAACATCCTTCAAACGAATCCACGACAACATATGACTCTTCTGTTATCTCGCTTACAGCGAGTTTGCATTTATCAACACAGTATTCACAAGCTGCCATGTCTGCATTCGTATTCTCGATGGCTTTAATCAACTCAGCAAACATCACAGGTGAAATAACATCATCACTATCAACAAACCCTATGTATGCACCATTTGCCTCTGCTAATCCACGGTTTCTTGCAGCAATTAGTCCATGATTGTTTTGATGTATAACTCTTATACGTACATCCGCCTTAGCGTAATCGTCACATATTTGGGGACACGAATCGGTTGATCCATCGTCTACAACAAGTATCTCCAAACACGGGTATGTACTGGCAAGGACGCTATCCAGGCATTCTCTGAGATATTTTTCAACATTGTACACCGGAATAATAACACTTAGCAATTCCATATACTCACTCCGCCTCACCACTGTCGAACTGTCTTTTTATGGAACTTCATATACAACCGCTGTGGCATTATACCCTTAACAAAATGCTTCAAAAAGTCAATCACTACATATCCGTACATATACCAAGGGAAGCCAAACAGCTTAAACCCGACATAAGTCACGTATACTCCGTTCATTCTTGACTTCAGCCCTCTACGCGATGTCGCTTCCTGATCATCCCGCATCTTATACAAAGGTTCAGATAAATTATAACCAGCGTAACCTTTAGAATAAAGCTTATACCAGAGATTTACATCTTCAAAACGAAGCATACGTTTGTCTTCAGTATACCCACCTACAGCCACATAAGCTTCTCTTCTGATCATGCACGGGGCATGACAATGAACCGGGCTGTGCTTGATAAAGTCTTTACGGGTAGGTGCTTCAATTTGATAACTTCTTCCCCAATCTCCGTTTTCATCAAAGAAAATCATCGGCGTACTGACAATGGAATATTCCGGGTGTTCATCAAGAAAAACAACTTCTTTTTCCAAGCGTGTAGGAAGCGAAACATCATCACCGTCCATACGGGCAACATAATCTCCGGTTGCCGCTGCAAGACATCGGTTCAGTGTATAGTTCAATCCTTTATTAACATTGTTTTTCAGCAAAACGATCTTTTCCGGATACAACCGCAAATAACTCTCCGCAATTTCGTAGGTATTGTCGGTTGAACCATCCTCACACAGTATCAGTTGCCAGTCAGAATAAGTCTGATTGATAATAGAATCAATTGCTTCTGACAGTGTGTCCGCACAATTGTATATCCCCATAATTATTGAGACTCTTGCCATAGTATTACCTCACAACGAAACCCGTGATCTGAGAAGGTTAATGATTTTAAGTAATACGGTCAGGAAAAAAGCCATTTTATGTTTGCACAGAAAGAAAAACAGCTTCCATTTTACTCCGCATGCTGATGTGTCCAGTTGAGCAAACGATTTCTTATACAGCGGTTTCTCCAATATAGATCTGATACGCTTCACAGTATTACGTAAACTGCCGGGGCAAGCAACTTCGTTCAAGCCAAGACCAATCATACCACACGAAACGCGATTGAGAAAGAGCTGACGATACTCATCCCTTTTCTCACTACCTTCCACGTATTCCGCTATATAAGCGTACATAACATCCCACTTATCAGATAGTCCGGACTTATATGTCTGCGTAATAGATTTATCATTTGTCTTCCTGTAGTGATAAAAACAATAATCAATATAACTTATACGACAATTATCTAAGGCATACAGGTTAAATATCGTATCCTCTGACGTTCCCACAACCCGTTCGCTTACTATTCTTCCACTTCTCGCTGTTTCAGTTTTATATAGTTTCATACAAACCGAGGATAGCCGGTCCACAAACTGTGGGGTAGCAAGGTCATTCTCTTTTAGTCCGACAATCCTGCTGTGAACCCGACTTTCCGACAAATCATAATCGTAGGAAAAAGAATTCTCAAACAGATGTGTTTCCATACTGCTTGACCCATATTCCCGTACATACCCAAACATCACGCAATCGGAATTGCTATTCAACGCAACAGAAACACAACATTCAACGGTATTATGATCAATCCAATCATCACTGTCAACAAACATCACATAAGACCCGGAAGCCCGTTCCAATCCCACTTTTCTCACATGAGAAAGACCACCGTTTTTCTTATGTATTACTTCAATTCGATTGTCTCTCGTCTTCCAGTTATCACACATTGACGGACAACTATCCGGACTCTCATCATCAACCAAGATTATCTCAAGATTAGGGTATGTTTGCGATACTATACTTTGTACACACTGGTTCAAATATGGCTCCGTACCATACACAGGAACAATAACTGAAACCAAAGGAAATCCTGCAGGTTTCTTATTTGCCACCTTCGCTCACACCTCCCTAAAACAAAGTTTTCACAAACTCGATAAGTCCGATGCCCGTATGGGCCTCGGAAAAGCCGCGGATATCGTACAAAAAGAACCCCAGATAACACACTGCCGCAAGGGCGGAGACGTATTTTACGGCGCGGTGGGAGAAGAGTTTGTCCAGCATCCAGGGCAGGGCCACCATGGCGCCGATTTCGAAATAGTAGGCGCAGCGGCCAAAGAGGTTGGCGGCGCTGACAAGGCCAAGGCTCATGACCAGAAGGCTTAAAATGCTCATGTTTATCATAAGGCAGTGCCTGGGCTCCATGAGCGGCCAAAGCCTGCGGCGGAAGACGAAGGCGATCACCGGCGGAACGGAAAACACCGCCACACGGAAGATATTTATGCTGTTATTGTCGAAGACCTCTTCCTCGGCGATGTGCTTGCCAAAATCCTCTGCCCGGTCCAGAAACATGGTGATGGTCTCTTCAAAGGTGAACAGCACCAGCACCGTTGCGGCAACCGTGAGATAGGTGACGGCCGTCCAGGGCTTTTGCAAAAACAGGGGCAGGATCACGAAAACCAGGGAGTAGGTGTGGAACAGGGCGGCCAGCAGGACCACAAGGTAAAAGCCCACCCATTTTCGCTTTAACAGCAGGGGCACGGAATAGGTAAGAATTGCCATGCCGATGCACTGCTTTGTGGCCGCAAAACAGAAAACGTAGAGTCCCAGGCAGAAAAACATGAGCACGCTGAAGATAAAATTCTCGCTGTACCGCCGCAAAAACCGCAGGAAGCTGAACATACAGAACAGTGCCACAACGAGAAAAAAGACGTGGTAATTGTCGCTCAGGTGATGGCGGAAAAAGCTCTGGAAGATATAGTAGGCCGGGTTGCCCAAAAGGTTCGGCTGACCCTTGATATATTCCATGGGCAGCGGCGCGTTGCGAAAGCCGTTGATATAGGCCGTTGTGTCGTTATAGCTTGTGCGCAGGCCGCAGGCAAAGCCCAGAATCACCACCATGGCGATAAAAAACAGGTTCAGCCGCACCCGGCGTGTCCTGTTTTCGCCGATCCGGTTTTTGGGGAAGTATTTTTCGCTGAGAAACGCCAGCGTCAGGGAAACTGCAAGCAGACAGAGCAGCATTTTCATGCGGTATTCTTTTCCCCCTTTTCACCCGGACTTTTCTCAAAAGGGTACACTCACCCTTATACATCATATTATAGTACATTGCAGGCAAAAAGTAAACCGCATTTCAGAAAAAATGCGGTTTGTGGGTCGAGCTGGGTTGATACGTGGGGAAGAATCCCCCCTACCCCCCTTTAGGCAAGGGGGGCTTATGGTGCCAAAGGCAGCCTCCGCCTCATTCGCCCTCAGGTAAATAAAAACCACCGGCACTTAGCCGGTGGCTTTTATTTACCATTCCACTTCCAGCAAAATGGGAAGGATCATGGGCGAGCGTTTTGTCTGACGGGTTATGAAGTTTGCAAGCTGGCTTCGGATCTCTGCGCGGACGGTCATCCAGTCCGGGGTGCCGGCGCGGCGGCAGTCTTCCACGGCGTCGATGGCGACCTCTTTCATGCGGACGATGAGCTCTTCCGCGTCCTTGGCGTAGATAAAGCCACGGGTGACGATCTCCGGGCCGGAGATTATGGATGCGTCCACCTCGTCCAGGGCAAAGCTGACGATGATGATACCGTCCTGGGAGAGGTGCTTTCTGTCCCGGAGCACGACGCTGCCCACGTCGCCCACGCCAAGACCGTCTACGAGCACCTTGCCCGAGGGCACCGTGCCCCCAAGCTTGCCAACACCCTCCCGGGATATCTCAAGGATGCGGCCTATCTCGGAAACGAAGACGTTGTTTTCCGGAATGCCCATGGCCATGCCAAGCTCTGCGTGGGCGGCAAGGTGGCGGTATTCGCCGTGGACGGGCATGAAGTTCCGGGGCTTGGTGAGGGCGAGCATGAGCTTGAGCTCCTCGCGGCAGGCGTGGCCGGAAACGTGGACCTCTGCCAGCCGCTCGTAGACCACCTCCGCGCCCTTGCGGAAGAGCTCGTTCACAAGGCGGTACACCGGCTTTTCGTTGCCGGGGATGGGGTTGGCCGAGAGTATGACCAGGTCGCCCTCGCCTATCTTCACCTGCTTGTGAGTGTCGAAAGCCATGCGGTAGAGGGCGCTCATCTCTTCGCCCTGGCTGCCGGTGGTTATGATGCACACCTTTTTCCGGGGATAGTTTTTGACGTCGGTTATATCAATGAGCGCGTCGTGGGGAATGTCGATATACCCAAGCTCAAGGCCGATACTGAGGATGTTCTCCATGCTCCGGCCGGAAACGGCGATCTTTCGGTTGGCCTCCACGGCGGCGTTCATCACCTGCTGCATACGGTGGACGTTGGAGGCAAAGGACGCCACGATAATGCGCTTTTGACTGTCCTTGAATATTTCGCGGAAGCGCTCGCCAACACTGCTCTCGGACATGGCCATGCCGCCGCGTTCGGCGTTGGTGGAGTCGCTGAGCAAAAGGGTGACACCCTCTTTTCCCAGCTGACCCAGGCGGGTTAAGTCGATCATCTCACCTGCAACGGGCATGGAGTCTATTTTGAAGTCGCCGGTGTGGACGATGGTTCCAAAGGGCGATTTTATCGCCAGAGCGCAGGCGTCGGCGATGGAGTGGTTCACGTTTATGAACTCCACGGAAAAACAGCCCGCCTCAACAACGTCCCCGGGCTCGACCACGTTCAGGTCAACGGGGTTGTCGGGCTTTTTCTCGCTGAGCTTGTGCTCAACAAGGGCGGCGGTGAGCCGTGTGGCGTAAACCGGAGCGCAGATCTCGTTGAGCAAAAAGGGCACCGCGCCGATATGGTCCTCGTGACCGTGGGTGAGGAAGATACCCTTTACTTTTTTCTTGTTGGCTACGATGTATGAAAAATCCGGAATTACCAGATCTATGCCGAACATATCGTCGTCCGGAAAGGCAACACCCACGTCCACGATGATCATATCCGAGCCAAGCTCGATAACGGTGATGTTCTTTCCGATCTCCAAAAGACCGCCAAGAGGAATGATTTTTAATTTTTGTGCCATTTGTTATCCTTTCTTATAAAAAATACACACAGGAAAAAACAGGGAAGGCTCCTCCCCTTTTTTCCGATCCTTTTGCCCTTTTTGGGGTACAGTTTCCCCTTGGTTAGACAAAAAGGGCAAAACGCTTATTCCAAATAGCTCTGCCGCGCCTCGACCCGGCAGATATCTATGTACAAGCCCGGGACACTCCGTCCGGGCTTTAAAAACCAACAGGGTTATTATATCATTTTCTTTACCGGATGTAAAGCGACCTGACCGTGGCAAAGTTCACAAATCGCATCCGTTTTTTCTCCGCGTCACGACTTTATATCCAGGCTTTTTGCAAGCCTCACCATGTCCCCGGCGATAGAGCCTGCGATCTCTGCGTTGGCGGCTTCGGCAACTATCTTTATCTTTTGGGAAACCGCCGAGGGACAGAGTGTTGCAACGCCCCTCGGTGTGGACACGGTGACCCCCTGGGCGGCGTCGGGAGAAAAGCTGCCAACCATTCTGCCCATGAGCCGGGCTCTCGGGGTCTCACAGCTCACCTCTGCGCTCACCGTGGCGTAGGGCGGGAGCTCTCCGAAAAGCTCCTCCGGGCTGAGACCCGTCCTGTCAAGCTCAGCGAGCAAAAACACCGCCGACCTTGCCCCGTAAAAGCCCACACCCTGTTTTGCGGCAAGTTCCGCTCCGTCGGCGTCCCTTCCCACCCGGAGCACCGCCGAGCCGCACCGGTTCACCGCCAGAGCGAAGGCCGCCGGATCTGTGGCGTGAAGCGCCACGGGAGCGCCGGGCTTTGACTTTGCCAGCGCCAAAAGCGACATTCCCCGGGTGTGCTCCGTGGAAAATTCTCCACGGTATTCCATGCGGAAGCCAAAGCCGTCGGCAGTGGGGCCCAAAAGTATGGCGTTTTTGGTGTTTTCCACCCTGAATCCGGACAGCCGCAGAGCTTTTTCCATTACCTCCCGGGCTCCCCCCTCGCCGGAGACCCAGACCGGGGTGCGCTTTTCCCCGGGTATTACCGCCGATGCGGCAATCAGCTCTTCCGCGCCGGAAATGCGGCGGAGGTTTCCTGTCTTTTCGCCCCCCTGCCCCCGGCTGAGGGCGAAGAGGAGCTTTCTCTGTTCTCCCGGGGACAGGGGCATGCCCGTTTCCCCGTATATCCAAAGCTTTTCTCCGGACAAAAACAGGCTGACCTCTCCCCGGAGCATGGGGCAGAGCTCTGCCGCCGCGGCGCAAAAGCTTCCGTCGTGGTACAAAACCTCTGCCCCTCCGCTCAAAAGCCCTGCCGTAAGGGCAGAAGCGGCGGCAGGATTGTCCCTCTCCCCGACCAGAGCACGGCGCTTTCCCATTGCGCACAGGGCTCTTCCCAGAGCAAAGCACAGCTCCGCCTCTCCGGGCAGAGCGCCGTTTTCGAAGTGCACCCGGCCGATGTCGCCCTGTCTGCCCGCTTTTTTCACAGAGCCGCTCTCCATGCAGGCGTTTTCTTCTAGAACGGCTCCGGCGGCAACGAAGCTGTGATCTCCGGTGTGGGCTCCGGGGCCGATTATGCTCCCCCGGCGGGCAACGGAGCACGTCCCCACAACGGCCTCCCGGCAGACTATGGTGTCCTCCACCTCCGCGCCCCTGCCAAGCCGGCCGTAAACGGCACTTCCCACGGCGGTACTCCCTGCCTCGGCAACTGCACCCGGCCCCAGCACGACCCCGGGGCCAAGCCTTACACCCGCCTCGACCCGGGCGCCCTCGCAGATCAGCACCGGAGAGATCAGCTTTGCCTCCGGGCTGACGGAAGCCTTTTTGGATACCCACACTCCGCTCTCCCGCTCCGGGGATTCCGGGCTCAGGCCTGTCCGCCCCTCGAGATAGTCCATATGGCATTTCAGGTAGGCCTCGGGGCTTCCGATATCGCACCAGTATCCCCGGGATACGAAGCCAAACAGCCGCCCCGAGGGCAGAAGAGAGGGGAAAAGATCCCCGGAAAAATCGTATTTTTTGCTCTCCGGGATCATCATGAGGGCTTCCTTTGACAAGATATATATCCCCGTGTTCACAAGGTCCGTGAACACCCCGTCCCAGTCGGGCTTTTCCGCAAAGCCCAGAACCCTTCCGGCGCCGTCCGTGCGAACAAGGCCGTACTCCGTGGGCTCGGAAACGTGGGAGAGCACCATTGTCACAAGTGCGGAGTTCTTTTTGTGGGCGGCGGCAATGGCGGAAAAGTCCGCATCGAATATCCCGTCGCCGCTGAGCACAAGCATGTCCTCACCCTCTTCCAGAAGGTCGGCGCAGGCTCTTGCGGCGCCCGCCGTGCCAAGGGGGGACTCCTCCATGCGGTAGGTTATCTCCACGCCGTATTCCCTTCCGTCGCCGATACCCCGGCGTATCACCTCGGGCAGGTACATCACCGTTACCGCCGCGCGCGTTATTCCGGCAGAACGGAGCCTGCCCAGAATATGCCCCAAAACCGGGCGCTCTCCCAGCTCTGTCATGGGCTTTGGAAGAAAAGAGGTAAGGGGGCGAAGCCGCGTGCCTTCTCCCCCTGCAAGAATACAGGCCAACATATCCGTTAGTTCAACTCCTTAGTTCAGGTTTGTTCCACGGAAAGTATAGCCCAATATTTACCTGTTTATTCCCCGAATTTTGGGGACTTATTTTTTCGGAATGAATTTATCGCTTTCGCAAAGCCCAAGAACGTCGATGACCCGTTCAAAAACCTCCTTTGCAAAATAGAGGGACTCGGGATGGTGGGCGTCGCTTCCGCAGAAGAACTTACAGCCTGCGGCTTTTGCTATTCTGAACGGGCGAAGGACGGCCTCCTCCTCTTCGGGGGCGTAGCGCATATCGTATGCGTTCAGCTCAATGCCAACGCCAAGCTCTGCCGCCCGGCTAAAGAGCCGCTCCATTTCGGCCTCGGGAAGCATATTCAGCACGGCGATATAGTCCTCCCGGCTTGCAGGGGCAGTGAGACTGCAGGTGAGGTGGGCAATGCCGACCTTTTCAAAGGGCAGGTCGCACTTCAAAAGCCCGTCGAACCGCTCCACCCAGAGCTCTGCCCGGCGGTCAAGGCTTTGGGCATCCTCTTCGGAGAGGGTGAAGCCCGTCATGTGCAGGTGGGTGGTGGGTATCAGCACAAAGTCAAAGTCCTCAAAGGTGCTTTTGTCCACGCCCACGGTGAAAAAACGGTCCATGTCCGTCTCACAGCCAAAGAGCACGTCTATCCCACACAGCTTCTGAATGGGAAGGGAAGCGGAGATATGCTCCATGTCCTGGAGCTTATACCAGTCCGAAGCGCCGGGAACCTTGCTGTCCCAAAAGTGGTCTGTAATGCATATCCGGGAGAGCCCCTGTTTTTCTGCGTATTCGCAAATGGCAGAGACGTTCTGGGCCGGATCGCCGGAGCAGAGGGAGAGGTGGGTGTGGATATGAAGATCGTGGTCGGCAGTAAATTTCATAGAGCTGTCTTCCTTTTCTGTGAGCTTTAGCTTCTTGCGGCGATCTCGGCGTTCACCCTTGCCCGCAGACGGGGGAGGAACCCGATGTCACGGGGGTAATCGGTAAGGGTGATCTCTCCGCCGGCCTCGGTGCGGATAAGGTCAAGGACAAACTCTCTGTCGGAAAGGCTCTCGAGAAGCTGCAGGGCGCGCAGGTCGTGCATTGCCTGGCGCATTGCCATATATCTCAGAGACTCCTCAGGCACGCCGTTGGCGCCGGGGTAGACGACGAAGGGATCGCCTGCGGGGAAGGCCTCGTCCGCGTCGGTGACAGCGTAGGGGTCTATTCGGTAGCGGGACACCTGGGCGTTGTAGAAGTTAAAGCCCCACTGCAAAAAGACCTTAAGGTCGTAAACGTAGAGCTGAAGGCCAAGAATTCTGGTGCGCTGGAAGGGCATTGCGATAAAGACGTTGGAAACGTCCTTCGTCTGGCCGCAGCAATAGTAGATCCCGAGATCGGGAACGTTTCCTGCCAGGAATTTCGGCAGATCTCCGCTGTCGCTTGCGGGAACGGGGCAGTCCACAGCGCCGGCGTCGTAAAATTCGTAATTTGAAAGGGCGTCCATGAACTTAAAGCCGGGAAGATATTTTTTTGCCTGATCCCGCACGGCGGTGTAGTGGTCAAGATGATCCTCATGGGGCTCGTCGGAAACGTGGAAGCGGCATCTGTCCGCAATGCCAAGACGGTGAAGCTCGCCTGCGAGCTCCGGCAGGAAGCAGGACAAAAACTCCGCATATTCCCCGCCGATCGCGGGAGTCTCCCAGCCGAACAGACGGCGGTACTCCCCGTCCACGGTGGCCATGACCTTCGGTGCGGAGGTCGCGCCCCACTGGGTGTAGAGGTGGGACATTTCAAAATATTCAATGCCGCACTCAAGGCACATTTTCACCCAGCGCTCAAGGGCGGAAAAGTCAAAGCTGTATTTGCCCCCATCCCGTCTCACACCAATAAGCTGGACCGTGGTGCGCTCGCCGCCGACGTAGGTGTCCAGGGGAGGTGTGAAGAGGGGGGTGAGGAGCATATTTACGCCCATTTTCGCCGCAGAGCGGACGAAGTTTTCAACGATTGCCCAGTGCTCTTCGGAAAATGCCTCTACCCCGTAATAGTCCGCAAGGCAGTCGCAGTAGAACCATTTCGTGTGCTTGAGCTTCTGGGGAGGAAGCGCTACGGCAGTGTAGCACACCGGCACGGTGCGGGTGACGGTCTCGGAGAGTTCTCCGTTCCAATCCAACAGAGAAACGGTAACGTTTGCCATATATTGGCCGCTCGGGGTATTCTCTTCGGGCTCAAGGTCCACCCAGAAGGCTCTCCACCAGCCGCAAACCTTTGCCTTGCCGGACTCATCCACCTCCCGGAGAAGATCCGGGAAAAGCCCCGGCTCACGCCTGAGATAGTCGTCATCCTCACAGTCCGGCCAGATGGGCACGGTGACCGGCACCTCCACCACCCGGCGGACTTTAGATACAAAGCCCGGGGCTTCGACGGAGAGCTTTACGGTGCCAAGGGCCTTCACCGCCACCTGAAACGAGGCGGTCTCGCCCTTTAAGATGGATATATTCACGTTTTCGCACTTTGGCTCGGTATCGGAAAAGATCTTTTCCTGGGGGCTTATTATCCTGCAATCCAGCATTGTACTCTTCACGCTCCTTAAGCTTATACGGATCCTGCTTTTATTATATATCAACCCCGAGATTAATGCAATGTTTTTTCAGTGAGTAACCCTCTGACAGGGATAATAATATATCCGCTCCCAGGTATCGGCTTCAACATCACTTGAGCACTTTGCCATAAGCAGGGTACCGTTGTTGGATATCATATGTCTGATAACCGAGTCTTCGCCCTCGTCCGGGACAGCCACACGTTCAAAGGTACAGTTTTTGGGGTCGAGCCTGTAGAGCTCGTTCGTTCTCCTGATGTAGAAATACTCATGCTCAGTCTCCCCCGAATTCAACACGTGCTCCAGAGCGTAGTCGAACAGGATGACCTCAGCCCCGTTTTCGTCATAGCGGCACAGTCTTGACGCTCCCCCGAGATCGGCCAGATAGAAATAGTTTTCAAATACCCGCACTGCACCCACGCCCCCAAAGGGGTATTGGAGAACCACGTTTGTTATATCCAGTTCGGATACAAGGGAAAAACCGGAATCGTACTTTGAGATATATCCGGTATCTGCCGACTCCTCGTAGGTGTAGACAAACTCCCCATCAGACTCCATAAATAACACACGCCGCTCTTCTGCGTTTTCTCCCCGGTCAAACTCCACTCTTTCCGCTTTTCCATTGGGCTCGATACGCTCGACAAAGGTCACGGTCTTTCCCCCGACCAGATCACCCTGCAGGGCATACAGCTCTCCGTCAAGACTTATCAAAGGTATCAGCTTCATGTTGTATGTGTTTTCACACACCGTATCCATTTTTTCCTTTGAAAAATCAACTGCATACAGCACGTTTTTTGGGCGTTCACTCCCTCTGATCGTAACGTAAAAATACATTGTATCTCCGATCATGGCATAGTTTCTTCCGGTCAGGGAATGGTTTTTGGCTTCTCCGACCTTTTTGAGCTCGCCCGTTTGGAGATCGGCAATGTAATACAGTTCACTGCCGTCTGCCATCCGGCAGAAGAAACCTTTTTGCCCGTACAGCACCTTAATAAACCCGGAATCACCGTGTTCCGGAAGCGCTCTTTCCAAAGTATAGCTGTTTTCTCCGTCGGACGTTACCGTCCAGCCAACAGACTTTTCCGCAGAACAGCCCGCCAGAAAAAGTGCCGTCAGAACGATCATCACCCAAAGCTTTTTCATTCTATTTCCTCCGCAAACAGAAAGATCATCCAGTCCGAAAAAAAGACAGGGGCAGAGCACAATGCCCCGCCCCCTTGCCGGTTATCAGTAAATAAACCCCATATTGGCTTCGTCATAAGCGTTAAACACCTGAGTGCCGCTCATGGCATAGGACCAGCCGACCCCGGAAAGCTCCGACTGGGCATAACCCACGTAAGGATCGGCAAGGGCAAAGCGTTCATAGTCGCTCATTGCCCCGTACACAGACATAAAGTGACTGCTGGCCGTATAATACCAGCCTTCTTCCTCAGAAAAGGACAACCCGACGATCGGCGGCGCATCCACAACCGCAACACCCATATAAAGCCTATAAGTGAATACGCCTATTCCGGAATCCCGGTCAAAGTGATATAAAGTTCTGGTCTGGCTTCCGTTGAGGTAGGCCTGCATATTTTTGAGAGGTGTTCCGTTTGAATTTGTTCCGCACGCCCCAGCCACGGCGCTTTGGGCCGGGGCAGAACCGTTGATATATTTCAGTGCCGCCTGAACACAGGCGGGACCGCTATTATCCTCGTTAGCCTGACTGTAAACAATGTACCCCGGCAGGTAGGTCCAGGATGCCCTTGCGCCGTTGGAAGCCCTTTCAAGAGCGAGAGCAATAGCTCTGTCGAGCTGTTCCTCGGTATATAGCTTTTGAGCGCTAATGTCAAACCCCTGAGCACGATCCCCCTCTCCGGTCTCTTCATCACCAAAGGCAGTTTCAGCCTCGCGGAATTCATCATCCGTATCAAGAAAAGAAAAGTCGCCCAAAGCCAGTCTGACAGCTCTGTTGACCTGCTCCTCGGTATACCTCTTTTGGGCGTTCAGATCAAATGCGGAAGGGGAAAAAACCGTAACCTCCGACGTTCCCATATCCGCTTCCCCGGATGCAATGAATATATCGTTATCAGCGGCAAAAGCAGCAAGACAGGGAAGAAGCACGGTCAGAAAAGCGAGAAGAGCAAACAAAAACCGTTTCATAAATAAACCTGCTCCTTTCTGAATCAGTTTCTTACAGTAAACGTCTGCATTTTTACCGCGCATGCTTCAAACGAAACACGCGCCGATCCTGCTGAACTTCAGCCTCATCCTCCACAGACAAATCCGGGGAAAGTCAGACCGAAGTGCAGCAACACGATCGTAAATAAAAGAGATCAATGCAAGCACATCCATTTCTTCCGGTTTTGACAGTATTCGTAACAAATCAGACATATATCCCATGGGTTACGTATTCATTATATCACACGAAAGAAAACAATGTCAACAGGTTTCTCCGCTCTTAAGTCTTCCGGGAAATGCCCAAAATATCCAAAGCTTCGTATAGCTGTCTCTCCGGGGCATTGACAGCTATCTCTCCGGGCTGGTATAATAAGTTAAAAAGAAAGGAAAGGAAGCCATACTGTGAAAACCTGGTTGCTCCCCGAAAAAGGGAATTTTTATAAAGCAAACCTTCACTGTCACTCCACCGTGTCCGACGGAAGATGGAGCCTTGAGAAGCTTAAGGAAGAATATCAAAAACGCGGGTACTCTGTAATCGCCTTTTCAGATCACGACTACTGTCACAGCCACCCCGAATTAAACGACGGGAGTTTTCTTGCTCTGACGTCCTTCGAGGCAGATATCAGCGATAACGTTGTGGAAAGCAGTCACTACCGCAGGTGCTATCACCTTAACTGCATTGCCAAAAACGAACTCTCCGACGGTGCGGAAATACTTCCCACACCCAATTACCGGGATCTGGGGGCAATAAACGAGTATATTGCAAAGATGAACGAAAAGGGCTTTCTCGTCAGCTTCAACCACCCCAACTGGTCACTTCAGAACGTAAACGACTACGCCGGGCTGAAGGGGCTTTTTGCCAGCGAGATCTACACCCATGCGGCATACGTCGAAGGCATCGACAGTAACCAGGAAATGGCCTACGACCATATTCTCCGGGCAGGAAACAGGATACGCTGCCTTATGACCGACGATAACCACGATGAATTCCCGGCAGATCATCCCCTCAACGACTCCTTCGGGGGCTACGTCGTTATCAAAGCGCAGGCGCTTGCTTACCCGGAAATAATATCGGCTTTGGAGGCAGGAAATTTCTATTCGTCAATGGGGCCGGAGATATATTCGCTCTATGTGGAAAACAACAGACTTTACGTTGAATGCTCCCCCGCCAGAAGTATTAACATGACCACCGCCGGCAGACGTTGCGGAGTTGCCCGTGCCGCCGCCGGCCAAACGATAACCCGCGCAGACTTTGCAATTGAGCCCGACGACGGCTACGTTCGCCTGCAGATAACCGACAGGGAAGGGCTTCGGGCAAACACCAACGCATTCTTCATCGACAGCCTCGAATAGCCAGGATATGACGCGGAAAGCAAAAAAAGACGGAGAGCGAAAAACACTCTCCGTCTTTTGGTTTTGAATTAAGCAATTTTTCCCAGAGGGAATAAACTTACTTGATCTCGACCTTGGCGCCGACTTCTTCGAGCTTGGCCTTGATGGCTTCGGCTTCGTCCTTCTGGATGTTCTCCTTGATGGGCTTGGGGCAGCTCTCGACAAGCTCCTTGGCTTCCTTGAGGCCAAGACCGGTGATGTCGCGAACGACCTTGATGACCTGGAGCTTCTGGGCGCCGAACTCGGCGAGAACAGGAGTGAACTCGGTCTTCTCTTCTTCAACAGGAGCAGCAGCGGCTGCGGGAGCAGCGGCGACAGCCATGGGAGCAGCGGCGGAAACGCCGAACTCTTCCTCGAGAGCCTTTACGAGCTCAGAGAGCTCAAGAACGGTGAGAGCCTTAACTTCTTCGATAAGGGCAGTAATCTTTTCGCTTGCCATTGTAATTTTCCTCCTAAATTTTGGGTTATGCAGCTGTTTCGTTTTTCTTCTCCGCGATAGCGTTCAGCGCTACGCACAGACCGCGGATGTTTCCGTTGAGAACGTTGACAAAGCCCGAGATCGGGGCATTGAAACCGCCCAACACCTGTGCGATAAGGACTTCTCTCGACGGCAGCTTAGCAAGAGCGTCGACGCCATCCTTATCAATGACTTTACCCTCGACAAATCCGGCCTTAATAACAAAGGCGCCCTTGGACTTCTCGGAGTATTCGGAAAGAATCTTCGCTGCCGCGACGGGATCAGTGCTGGTTGCGAGAGCGGTGGTACCGTTCAGGCAATCCTTCAGCTCACCAAGACCGCAGTTGTCGGCGGCGCGACCGAGAAGAGTGTTCTTGACAACACTGTACTCAACGCCTGCCTTGCGGAGCTGGCGACGAAGCGCGGTATCGGCTTCGACGGTGATACCCTTGTAATCGCAGATGACACCGGCAGTTGCTCCCTGAAGTCTCTCAGTGAGAACCTGAACAGTATTCTGCTTTGCGGCGAGTACCTTTCCAGATGGCATGGATTTCACCTCCGTTTGATGATATAAAGCCTATATCCAAAACGGAACATAAATAACGTCCCGCATTCCGAAGAACGCGGGACGGGATCTTGTCATGACATGGCTGTACACGAACTGTTCTCATCCTCGGCAGGTATTACACCAACCCGTGCATTGCAAGGGGCAGGATTCCTGCTGTCTTCGGAAAAAGGCTTTATTTTATTATTGACGGACATCGGCCCCGGCCCTTTATCGACAGGGGCGGATCCCGTTAATAAACATTAGAAAAATTCAGATCAGACGATCTCGGAAACGCGGGAAGTGTTGATCTTAACACCGGGGCCCATGGTCGAAGTGACGACGCAGGACTTGATGTACTGACCCTTGGCTGCCGCGGGCTTTGCCTTGACGATGGCGTTGGTCAGGGTGGTCAGGTTCTCAAGGAGCTTTTCCTTGCCGAAGGAGACCTTGCCGATGGGGCAGTGGATGATGTTGGTACGGTCGAGACGGTACTCGATCTTACCGGCCTTAAGCTCTTTGATAGCCTTGGCGACGTCGGGGGTGACGGTGCCGGCCTTGGGGTTGGGCATGAGACCCTTAGGACCAAGGACACGGCCGATACGGCCAACAACGCCCATCATGTCGGGAGTGGCAACTGCCACGTCGAAATCAAAGAAGTTTTCCTTCTGGATGCGCTGGACAAGGTCCTCAGCACCGACAACGTCGGCACCTGCGGCCTTGGCTTCTTCGGCCTTGGCGTCGCGGGCAAAGACAAGAACGCGAACGGTCTTACCGGTGCCGTTGGGAAGGACGACTGCGCCTCTGACCTGCTGGTCGGCGTGACGGGAGTCAACACCGAGGCGGATGTGGCATTCGACGGTCTCGTCGAACTTAGCCTTGGAATTTGCGCAGACGACCTCAAGGGCTTCGCCGGGCTCGTGCTGCTTCTGTTTATCGTAGGACTTTACGCTGTCCTGATACTTTTTACCTCTGAACACTTTTTCTTCCTCCTGAATGTGGTATTTTCGGACCAACCTTTACGAAAGGTAATTGCCGTGGTCAGTTTCTTCCGCGCTTATTCGCGGAGAAGCTGTTCCGCGGACTATCCTCCCACGTGCCGGATGTCAGTCGTCGACGACAACGCCCATGCTGCGGCAGGTGCCCATGATCATGCTCATGGCGCCTTCCAGATCCTTGGCGTTAAGGTCGGGCATTTTGGTCTCGGCGATCTTCTGGACCGCTTCGCGGCTGATGTGAGCTACCTTGGTCTTGTTGGGAACGCCGGAACCGCTGTCCAGGCCAACTTCCTTAAGAACAAGTGCTGCTGCAGGCGGAGTCTTGGTGATGAACGAGAAAGTTCTGTCCGCGTAGCAGGTGATAACAACGGGGATCTTGAAGCCAACGTTGTTCTTGGTGCGCTCGTTGAACTCTTTAACGAAGCCCATGATGTTCAGGCCGTAAGGAGCAAGAGCGGGACCGACCGGAGGACCGGCGGTGGCCTTTCCGGCGTTTATCTGAAGTTTGACATATCCTGTAATCTTCTGTGCCATATTAAATGTTTACCTCCCGAATGTTGCGGGGACTATTCCTCGTCGGCTTCCACGTCTGCCGTGTCAAGCTCAACGGAAGTATCTCTGCCGAACATTGAAATTTTTACCTTCACCTTACGTTTGTCGTCGGAGAGCTCTTCGACAGTGCCCATAAAGCCCTCGAACGGACCGTCGGTGATCCTTATTCTGTCGCCCGGGGCTACGGAGACGATAACTTCATCGCGCTCCACGCCGAGCTTAATGACTTCCTGCTCTGTGAGGGGGACCGGCTTGGAGCCGGGGCCGACAAAGCTTGTCACGCCGCGGATGTTGCGGACGATGTGCCAGCTTTCGTCATTCATGACCATCTTGACCAGCACGTATCCGGGAAACACCTTGCGGGTGATCTCCTCCTGGCGGTTATCTTTGATCTCCGTTACCTTTTCGACGGGGATCATAACCTCAAGGATAAGATCCTGAAGTCCGTGATTTTCAACTGTTTTTTCGATCGTTGTGGCGACCTTGTTCTCATACCCGGAATAGGTATGGATAACGTACCACCTTGCGTCTGCTGCCATCCGTTCAACCTCTTGTCAAATCAGAAGAGACCGATGACCAGCGAAAGTCCTTCTCTGAAAACGACGTCCGCCAAGATCACGATTCCGCTGATGATGACTGTGACAACGGCAACAACGAGCGTACTCTTGCAAACCTGCTTAAAGCTGGGCCAAGTTACCTTTTTTGCCTCGCTGCGGAGTTCCTTGAACCATCTGACAATGGCTCTCCAGAAACGAACAAGGAAAAACGGCTTTTTATCCTTCTTGGACTTCTCTTCCTTTGCGGGTTTGACAGGAGCGGCGTCTTCGGCAAGATTGAGCTTATCGTTCTTGTTGTCTGCCATCAGTTTACCACCCTTTCTCTCATTTCCGGGAAGATTCCGTCACTTGGTTTCCCTGTGAAGGGTATGCTTGCGGCAGAATCGGCAGTACTTCATCCGCTCAAGCCGGTCCGGATTGTTTTTCTTGTTCTTCGAAGTATCGTAGTTACGCTGTTTGCACTCCGTGCAAGCAAGAGTTATCCTGACTCTCATACTATAACGGCACCTCCTGTAAGTTTTGCCTCCCTAAAAAAAGCCATAAAATAAAGACCTTTTTTCATAGGTAATACGAATTATACCACTACCGAGAAAAAAAGTCAATAGGCAATTTTATATTTTTTTATTTTTCCCCCAAAATTTTTCTCACTTGGGGTTGACGATATCCCGCCAGTCAAGGTCGCCCCGGGCAAGACCGTGGATGAGGACCTCTGCCGTGGCAACGTTTGTAGCTATGGGCACGTTGTGGAGGTCGCAAAGACGGAGAAGAGGCATAACGTCGGGCTCGTGGGCGCCGGCGGTTATGGGGTCTCTCAGGAAAATGACCATGTCGATCTCGTTATAGGCAATGCGCGCGCCGATCTGCTGATCGCCGCCCTGGGGGCCGGAAAGAAATCTGTGGACCTTAAGACCAGTGGCCTCTGCCACCAGCTTACCGGTGGTACCGGTTGCAAAGAGATTATGATTGGCAAGAACACCGCAATATGCGATGCATATCTGAACCATGAGTTCTTTTTTCTTATCGTGGGCTATAAAAGCAATATTCATTCAGTCTATCCTCCTTGCAGGGGCATGCGGCAGTCCGCCCGCAAAAACCCGTGTACATTATTATACATCATTTTTGCTCATATTCAAGTGGTAAATGAAAATTTGTTAAAAATAACCGTAAAAACTTTCGTTGGACACCCGTTTTCCGCAAAGTCTTCCTGCTATAACGGCAATATCGGGGCCCGCTTTGCTCTTTACGGCCAGCAAAGGCACGCCCGCGCTGAAGGCGTCGGCCACGGCGCGGTCCTCTCTCACGATGCCGAAAAGCCTGAGCCCCAGCTCGTCCATGGATCCGTCCACCGTCCAGGAGCTGCCTTTTTTCAGCCGTCTTTTATCAACGCGGTTCAGGATAAGCCGGATGTCCGAAAGCCCAAGCTCCTCCAAAACGCCCACAGCGGCGGCGGAATCTCTGAGACAGGGGGTGTCCGGCGTGGTCACGATGAACGCCCGCTGGGCTTCCGGAGCAATGAATCTCAGCCCGCTTCCGATCCCCGCAGGAGCGTCCAGAAGCACGACGTCAAACTCCTCTCTGAGCCTGTCCGCCATTTGTCCGAACTCTTCTTCTCCAAACTTCTCGCCGGACACGGCCGTTGACGGCAGGAGGTAGAGCCCCGGAAAATCCGGATGGGCGAGCAGAGCCCGCTCAAGCTCCACCCTGCCGGAAAGCACGTCTCCGATATCAAACACCACGTTCTCGGCCAGGCCAAGGGCAATATCCAGATTTCGCAGACCAAAGTCACAGTCAACTGCGGCAACTTTTTTTCCTTCTCCCGCAAGGACACAGGCCAAAGCCGCCGTAACCGCGGTTTTTCCCGTTCCGCCCTTACCCGAGGCGATCAGGATTATCTCAGACATCGGTATCCGTCCTTTCCGAAATTAACATAATGTAGCCTCAGCCGCCCACCAGCTGTTCCGCGCCGGCTGCGGAGTATTCCTCCTGAAGGGCGAAATAGGTTTTGAAGATCTCAAGGGCAATGGGGGCAATGCCGTTGCCGCTTCCGCCGTGCTCAACGATAACCGCAACTGCGATCTCCGGAGAATCAAAGGGGCCGAAGGCGACGAAAACGCTGTTCGCGGTACCGTCGGGCACCTGAACCGAGCCGGTCTTGCCGCCCACGTGGACCTCGTAATCGCTGAATATCTTTGCGGCGGTACCGTTTTCCGTAACCTCGGACATACCCTGGAGAACGGTCTCGTGGGTCTCGGGGGACATCTCGATACGGTGGGCGATGACCGACTGGGTGGCGTTGACGACGGAGGAATAGTCGGACTCGGTGACGTATTTCAGCAGGTGGCACTCATATCTGGTGCCGCCGTTTGCCAGAGTGGCAATGGCGTTTGCGATCTGCAGGGGGGTGAACATATTGTAGCTCTGGCCGATGGCCGCCTGCAAAAGGTCGCCGCCCACCCACTCTTCGCCAACCGCCGCCAGCTTTGACTCGCGGGACGCGGCGTAGCCCTTGGACTCGCCGGGGATCTCAATTCCCGTATACTCTCCAAGGCCAAAGGCCGAAGCGTAGTCCGCCAGAATGTCGATATCCAGGTTTCTCACGGCTTCGTAGAAGAAGTAGTTGCAGGAATTACTCAGCGCGGAGATGACCGTCTGATCTCCGTGGGTGACGTAGTTATTGTCGCTGTAGATCCAGCATTCGGGCTGGAAGTCATCATAGAGGGTGTAGATGCCAAGGTCCTCGATGACGGTATCCGGCTGGATAACGTCCTCCTCAAGGCAGGCGACGGAGGTGACGACCTTGAACATTGAGCCCGGGGAGTAGATACCGCTGACGGCGCGGTTGAACATGGGCAAAAGCTCGTCTGCGGCAAGCTCGTTGTACTTTTCGTTGTAGGTGGAGAGGTCAAAGGTGGGGTAAGAGGCAATGGCAAGTATCTCTCCGCTGTTAACGTCAATAACAACTGCCGCACCGCCGCCAACGTCGGTGGGGTATTCCTCCGGATCTTCAATGCCCCGGGCGACCATGAGTCCGATCTGGGAAGCAAGCGCCTCCTCAACGGCGGCCTGGAGCTTAAGATCCAGGGTGAGCATGATATTGTTTCCCGCGGCGGCCTCGGAGCGAACCGTTTGGCTCACCACACGGCCGTTTTCGTCCAGCTCGTAGGTGATGCGGCCGTCGGTGCCGCGCAGGTATTTTTCAAAGGCTTTTTCGGCACCCTCTTTGCCAACGGTGTCGTTCATGGCGTAGCCAAGGGCTGAATAAGCCTCGTACTCCTCCGCCCAGATACGTCCCACGTAGCCCAGCATATGGGCGGCGTAGCCCGTGGCGTACTCGCGCTCGTAAGCGCAGACGGGTCTGACGCCCCGGAGAAGCCATTCGTTGCCCCCAAGGGCAAGACAAAGCTCCCTGTCGACCTCGTAGGCGAAGATAAAGGGGTTCGCGTAGGCAAAATCGTACCGAACCATGTTGAACCTCACGCCGATAACGGCGCGGGCTGTGGGGTAGTCCATGTCCGGGCTAATCTCAAAATACTCCCGCAGGGCGTCCATAAGCTCCTGGGCGCTCATATTGGGGTTCCAGTCCCTGTCCTCCATAAACGAGGAGAAGGACGCGCTTTTCTCCTCGGGATCCAGCCAGCTTGGGACGAACTGAAGTCTGTCCGGCTCAAGGGGGACCGTATCTGCCCGGGGAGACACGCCGTATTCGGCGCAAAGGTCAATAAGCCCGGCAATTGTCTCGTTCTGAACGGAACGGTCCCAAAGGCCGTACTCAAGCTGAATATTGTTGACAATACGGTTGGAGACCATGGCCCGGCCGTAGCGGTCGGTGATCTCGCCCCGCATTGCGTCCGTTGAAAGGGTGACGGAATAGGTCTCCACCGTGTCCTCACGGCGGTCGTTAATCCCGGCGGCCTCTGCCGTAAGCTGGAGCCTGGCAAGGCGGACTATCATTATAAGGGAGAAGCCCAGAGCCATAACGGCCACAAGGCTGACTCTCCACACGTTTTTTCCGAAATCGTTCATAGAAAAGCCTCGTTATCCAATGAGCAGATCGTCCTTTTTGAAAAACCTGCGCATGATCAGCGAAGGAGCCGCCGCAACCGGGGAAAGACAGGCCGAATACAGAAGTCCCGGCAGCAATACGCTCACAACTGCGGAAAGATCCGCCTTGCCGAACAGGTAGAAAAAGAGGAAGAACCTGAAAAACTCGCTGACGAAATAGATCACACAGCCCCAGCCCAGTATCGCGGTAAAGCTTTTCCGGAAAAGCTCGGGAGAAACTGTGCCCACCAAAGCGCCGCTGACAAGATAGAAAACCGTGTAAAGACAAAAGCTCTGTCCGCATACGCCGTCCGCCAGAAAACCGGCGGCAACTCCGCAGAACAGACCCGCCCAGGGGCCGTCCAGAACGGCCACCGCCGCCACAACAAAGGGCAAAAGGGAGGGAATGCTGTCAAAAACTTTAAGCCGGGGCAAAACCGTGGTCTCGGCGGCGCATATAAGCACCATCCAGACAAACAGTACGGCGCTTTTCACCGCTATCTCAGCTTTACTGTATTTCACGGAGCGCTCAGTCCTCCTCGATGACGGTGCGGGTGAAATCGGTCACCACAAACACCTGTCCCAAAGAATCCAGCCGCACCGAGGGAGATACCACCGCAAAGGATGCCATTCCGTGGGGCTCGGTCTCGATGGAGCTGACAGTTCCCACAAGAATTCCTCCGGGGACGTTTCCGTGCTCCTCGGTCATGACCGTGTCGCCGGTCTTTACACTCACACCAAGAGGGATGTTTGACAGGCGGAGCAGGTCTTTTTTCATAAGCTCAAACTCACCGCCGCCGATAACCTCAAGGTCGCTCTGGTAAACGCTCATGTGAAGGCTGACCGAGGTGTCCACAACGGTGCTCACCTCGCAGCTGCCTCTCGAGACGGCCGTAACCACACCCGCAAGCCCCGCGTCCACCATAACGGCGTCTCCGACCTCAATACCGTCGGCACTGCCCTTGTTAAGGGTGAACACCGAGCTCCACTGCTCGTCGTTCCAGGCGATAACGTTGGCAGATACAAGCTCCATTTCGGGGTTTGCCTCTTCCATGTGCAAAAGCTCTTTGAGCTGTTCGTTTTCCGCCCTGTAGCTTTCGGCGTCCCGGATGAGGGCTTCCATCTCGCGGATACGGGCGCGAAGCTCTTCGTTTTCTGCCTCAAGCTCGTCGTATTTCGTCATTGCGGCGGAAAAATGGGAAAATTTTGTCCACCCCGCAGAAAACAGATTCTGGAAAGGGGCCACAACGGTGGCGGCAACCTTGTGAAGGGAGCTTCCCTCCGGCCCGAACACCGCAAACAGCGCGGATGCACCGATGAACACCACCACAAGAATAGCGGCGACCATGAATATTTTGTTTTTGAAAAGTCGTCTCACGGTTTATCTCGCCGCCTTTCAGAAAAGGTTTATCCCAAGCTCCTTGAGTATCTTTGCAAGGGCGCACAGAGGAAGACCCACGATGCTGTAGTAATCTCCGTTGATATTTTCGGCAAACGCCGCCGCCGCGCCCTGGATGCCGTAGGCTCCGGCCTTGTCGTAGGGCTCGGAAAGGGAGCAGTAGCCTTCGATCTCCTCCGGGGAAAGCTTGCGGAAGCTGACCTCGGCAACCCCCAGAGCGGTGCGTTCCTCGTCTCCACGGATAACGCAGAGACCGGTGAGGACCCGGTGGGTGCGGCCGGAAAGGGCGCTTATCATATCAACGGCGTCCCGTTTGTCCCGGGGCTTTCCCATCACCCGCCCGTCCAGCGCAACGGCAGTGTCGCTTCCGATGACGGTATATTCCCCGTCGAAGCCCGCTTTGGCAGTCCTTGCCTTCAGCCGGGAAAGCTCCACCACCATTTTTTCAGGCTCGAGGCCGTCAAAAACAGACTCGTCCGCATCGGCGGGGCAGACCACGGGATCTTTGATCCCTATCTGCCGCAAAAGCTCAAGCCGGCGGGGGGATGCGGAGGCCAAAACTATTTTTTCCATTATTTTATACCGGTTGAACCGAATCCGCCGCTGCCCCGGTCGGTCTCCTCAAGAGCGTCCACGGGGGTGAACAGAGCCTTGCACACAGGCACGACGGCCATCTGGGCAACTCTGTCCCCGGGCTCCACCGTGAAGGGTCTGTCCGAGGTGTTCAGAAGGGCGACCATTATCTCGCCGGTGTAGTCGCTGTCGATAACGCCCACGCCGTTTGCAAGGCAGATGCCGTTTTTCACGGCAAGGCCGCTTCTTGCAAAGAGCAGAGCGACGTATTCCGGACTTCCCAGAGATATCGCGATGCCCGTGGGGATCATGGCGCGTCCGCCGGGGCGGAGGGTTATGGGCTCATCCGCGGCGCTTCTCAGATCCGCCGCGGCAGAACCTGAGGTGGCGTAGGCAGGAGCGCAGGCACGCTCCCGGAGCAGAGTGAATTTAACTTCCTTATCCACGGTTACGGTATCTCTCAAGCTCTGCATGGGCGCGGTCAAGCTCGCGTTTAAGCTCGCCGACCTCGGCACGCATGCGGGTCGTCTCGTCCATATATTCCTTCATCTGCCGCACCAGATTGTCAACGGACTCTCTGGTCTTAAAGAACTCGTCGGTCACGGTTATGCCGGCGAGCACAGCAACGGACAGGGCGGGAATGTGGGCGCTGCGGGATATTTCGGTGAACTGAGTGTCGAAATATTCGGCGCACTCTCTGATGTATTCGGGGGTATCGTCGGTTATGATATTGTAATTGGTACCGCCCACGGTTATCGTTACCTTATTTGACATGATGGTCTCCCCTTTTCTTCACAAAGTCATTCTTCCGTAAACTGACGAACAGGGGGACGGAAACCGGCTTCCGTCAGTCCCGAACCCCCTGCATTGGCTGCATTTTTATTTTGCGTAGTCCACCGCTCTGGTCTCGCGGATAAGACAAATCTTGATCTGTCCCGGATATTCAAGGTCATTTTCTATCTTCTTGGAAAGATCGCGGGCAAGAATTACCATACCGTCGTCGTCGATCATGTCGGGCTTGACCATTATGCGGATCTCGCGGCCGGCCTGGATGGCAAAGGACTTGTCAACACCGGGGAAGGAGTTGGATATCTCCTCAAGGCGCTCAAGACGGCGGATGTAGGCTTCAAGATTTTCTCTTCTGGCGCCGGGTCTTGCGGCAGAGATATCGTCCGCCGCGTCGACGATGAATGCGATGATGGAATGGGGCTCCACGTCGCCGTGGTGAGCCTCGATGGCATGGATGACCTCGGGGTTTTCCTTAAAGCGCTTTGCAATGTCCACGCCGATGGTAACGTGGCTGCCCTCGACCTCGTGGTCCATGGCCTTGCCGATATCGTGGAACAGACCGGCGCGCTTTGCCATGTTGACGTCGGCGCCAAGCTCTCCGGCGATGTAGCCTGCAAGGTGGGCGACCTCAAGGGAGTGGCGCAGAACGTTCTGACCGTAGCTGGTGCGGAAGCGGAGACGGCCCAGGATCTTGATAAGCTCGCCGGGAACACCGTGGAGACCAAGCTCGAACACGGCCTTTTCGCCCTCGGACTTGATGGTGGCGTCCACGTCGCGGCGGGCCTTTTCAACCATCTCTTCGATGCGGGCGGGATGGATGCGGCCGTCGGAGATAAGGCGCTCGAGAGCCTGACGGGCGACCTCTCTGCGGACGGGGTCGAAGCAGGAGAGGGTGATGGCTTCGGGGGTATCGTCGATGATCAGGTCGACGCCGGTGGCAGTCTCGATGGCGCGGATATTTCTGCCCTCGCGGCCGATAATGCGGCCCTTCATCTCGTCGTTGGGAAGGGGAACAACGGAAACGGTGGCCTCTGCAACGTATTCGGCAGAGCATTTCTGTATGGCAAGGGAGAGGATCTCCTTGGCTTTGCGCTCGGAATCCTCTTTAAGATCCTGCTCGATCTCACGGAGCTTCACGGCAACGTCGTGTCTGGCGTCGCCCTCTACCTCACGGAGAATATGGGCCTTTGCCTCTTCAACGGTAAATCCGGAAATGCGCTCAAGCATTTCAAGCTGTTCGGCCTTGACCTTCTGAGCCTCGGCAACGTGAGCTTCGGCCTCTTTGATCTTTCTGTTAAGGGTCTCTTCCTTGGCGTCGATATTGTCCAGCTTGCGGTCGAGGGTCTCGTCCTTCTGCTGGAGACGGCGCTCGGTGCGCTGGATCTCGTTTCTGCGCTCGCGGATCTCTTTGTCCGCCTCGTTTTTGTTGCGGATGATCTCTTCCTTGGCCTCAACAAGAGCCTCGCGCTTTTTAGCCTCGGCGTTCTTGATGGCCTCGTTGAGGATACGTCTTGCTTCTTCTTCGGCAGAGCCGATCTCTTTTTCTGCGATACGTTTGCGGTAAATCAGGCCGACAAAGAAAAACACGGCCGCAGCCACCACACAGGCGGCTATCAGTACATAGTGAAGCCAGTCCATAAAAAAATTAAAGCACCTCTACAAAAATGTTATGACAGTGCGGAGGAGCTTTAATGAATATCTTATTCTCTTACAATTATATATGCGACTTTTATATTATTGTTATTGCAAAATATATATAATAAACCGCCAAAAGTAAATAAAAAAGAAATATTAAGCCCAAGCTCCGTATCTCAAAACGCGCGTGGGGCAAGCGCATAGGGCGCTTTTAAATATAACCTCACGACCCGCCTATATATCATACTGCTCTATTTTACACCAATATAACAGAATTGTCAAGAAAAACAGGGGACCTCATTGTACATTATTTTAACAAAATTTTAACACACAAAAGCACCCCATGCTCCCCAGATAAAAACACCGGAGACCGCCCTGATGCCGGTCTCCGGTGTGGTATTATCGTTTTGGAAGATCAGTTGAGCTCCAGAGTGTCGTAGGCGCTCTTGTAAACGTATTCGGCTCTTGCGCTGTACTCGTTTACGTGGGCCTGGAAGTTTGCGTCGTTGAGCATTCCGTAGTAATTCGCCCACTGGTCCTCGTTGGTCTCGATGCGGTGGAGGATATAGTAGCAGTAGTTGTCCGGATCGTCGATAACGTCGGTATACTCATTGATGCGGAGCTTGCTTGCGTTGTCCATGAAGATATCGGAGGTGAGGGAGCCCTCAGTGAAGGTGATGGTCTTATAGGCTTCGTCGCTGTAGGCCTTGCGGAGGGTGTAGAAATCCTCGCCGGCCTTCAGACGGGAGAGGCAATCCTTTGCGGATGCGTACTTTTCGGCGATGCCCGCATCGGAGAGCAGCAGACCCACGGTGTTGTCGCGCTTGCTGAAGTAGATATAGTCGATGGTGTAGTAGCTGTCGAAATATTCGCGCTTTGCGGCGGTGAGCTCTTCCTCTGTCATGGCGTATTTGCCGTAGTCGCCAAACTCTTCCTTGATCTTGTTCATGTAGATCATGTCGCAGTAGTATCTGTAGAGGGCCTTTTCGGAGATGCGGTTCTCCTTAAGGAAGATGTTGTAGGCCTGGCCGCCGCCAAGGGTCTTTTTCCACTCCTCGACTCTCTGCTTTGCAGAGATCTTTTCGGCTCTGGTAAGGGTTATGCCCTCTTCCATTGCAACACAGCGGTAGATAACGGCGGAGATCGCAGAGGAGGTGGTGGCGGATCTGAGATAGTCCTTAAAGGTATAGCCCTGGGAATAGGTGTCGTTAAGGGTCTCCTCGTCCAGATGGTAGAGATCCGCGTAGGTTATGGTGCCGTCTGCAAGCTGGGACTGGTAGACGGTGTGCTTAACGGTAAACAGATGGACCATGAAGTCGGTCTTTTTTATGGCCTCGCCGTTAACGGTGATGACCGTGACGGAGTCGCCGCCGCAGGCCGAAAACATGGGCAAAAGCGTTACTGCGCAGAGCAGCAGCGCAAGAAGTCTGAAAGCTCTCTTTTTCATAGGAAGATCCCTGACCCTTCAAAACAAAATTAATGCTGAGATATATAATACCACGAAAAACCGGTTTTGTAAACCGCCGCAGAGGGGCGCTTTACAAAAAATAAAGGAAATAATCTGTTAATTTTCCGCCTGACTCTGAGCCGCGACGGCATCGAGAAGCTTTTCCGTAAGCTCCCGTCTGTCCTCTTTGGGCTTAAGGCGCAAAACAATGGACGGTCTGTCCCCCGGCCGGACGGTTATGCGGCCTCTGAGCCCCTCGGCGGCGAGAAGTCCCGTGATCTTCGGCACAAGCTCCTCCCCGAAAAAGCACACCAGCTCACCGGGCTTTTCGGTTATCTCCGTAAAGTCCAGCTCCTCGGCGCGTCTGCGGAGAAGGCTGAGCTCCATTAAGAGCTCCGTCTCCTTTGGATAGTCCCCAAAGCGGTCGACAAGCTCGTCTTCCATGTCCTCCAGATCCTCCCGGGTGCGGAAGAGGGCGATGCGGCGGTAGAGGTCCATGCGCTCAAACGCAGAGGGGATATAGCTCTCGGGAATGGAAGCCTGGAGCTTAAGGTCGAGACGGCACTCTTTTTTGGGTTTGGGCTTTTCGCCCTTTTCCTCAAGAACGGCCTCTTCCAGCAGGCGCATATACATATCGTAGCCCACGGACATGATATGTCCGCTCTGCTCGGCGCCAAGCAAACTTCCCGCTCCGCGTATCTCAAGGTCGCGCATGGCGATCTTAAATCCGGCGCCAAACTCCGCAAAGTCCTTCATGGCCGCAAGGCGCTTCTGGCTTATCTCGGAGAGCACGCTGTTCTTTTTATAGGTAAGATAGGCGTAGGCGTGGCGGGACGACCTGCCAACGCGGCCTCTTATCTGATGGAGCTGGGCAAGCCCCAGCCTGTCCGCCTCCTCGATAATGAGGGTGTTCACGTTGGGAATGTCAATTCCGGTCTCGATTATGGTGGTGCACACCAAAACATCGGCCTCCCTGTCGGTGACGGCCTGCATCACCTCGCCAAGCCTTGTCTCGTCCATTTTTCCGTGACCGACAACAACTCTTGCCTCGGGGAGAAGCTTTTGTATCTCCGCGGCGCGGCGGTCGATGGTGGCCACCCGGTTGTGGAGCAGATATACCTGCCCGCCCCTGGCAAGCTCACGGGCAATGGCGTCCCGGACGATGCCGTCGTCGTATTCGCAGACGTAGGTCTCAACGGGGTAGCGGTCCTGGGGGCTCTCCTCAAGCACGCTCATGTCCCGTATTCCGGTGAGTGCCATGTTCAGCGTCCGGGGAATGGGGGTCGCGGACAGGGTGAGCACGTCGGCGTTGTTGCTGAGCTTTTTAAGCTTTTCCTTGTGGGCAACACCAAAGCGCTGCTCCTCGTCAACGATCAGAAGCCCAAGATCCGCAAAGCGGACGTTCTTTCCCAAAAGTCTGTGGGTGCCGATGACCATGTCGATCTGGCCGGAGCCCAGCTTCCGTATGACCTCTGCGGCCTGGGACGCCGAGGAAAACCGGGAGAGAGTTGCAATTCTCACCGGATAGCCCCGGAAGCGGTGGATGGCGGTCACGTAGTGCTGACGGGCAAGGACGGTGGTGGGCACTAAAATTGCCACCTGTTTTCCGTCCATCATGCACTTCATTGCGGCGCGGAAGGCCACCTCGGTCTTGCCGAAGCCAACGTCGCCGCAGAGCAGACGGTCCATTGGGGTGGGGGCTTCCATGTCCCGTTTTATCTCCCGGGTGGAGATAAGCTGGTCGTCGGTCTCCTCGTATTCAAAGCTGTCCTCAAATTCCTTCTGCCACGAAGTGTCCGCACCGAAGGCGTAGCCCGGGCGGTGCATTCTCTTGGCGTACAGGGCGATAAGCTCCTTGGCAAGGTCGCGGGCGGCGCTTTTTGCCCGGCTTTTGGTCTTCGTCCAGTCCGTGCCGCCAAGACGGGAAAGGCGGACGTTGTCGTCCTCTCCGGCGCCAAGGTATTTGGATATGCTCTCAAGCTGACCCACGGGGATGTAGAGCACGTCCGTTCCGGCGTATTCCAGCTTGATAAAGTCGTTCTTTATGCCATCGGACTCGATTGGCACGATGCCGCAGAAGCGGCCGATGCCGTGGGTATCGTGGACCACCACGTCCCCGGGCTTAAGGTCGGTATAAAACCGGATCTTCTTTTTCTTCTGGGCGGGAGTGGTATCCCGTTTTTTCTTCTGCTTCGGGGAAGAGCCCCTGCCGACCCCGTCGTCCAGCACGGCAATGCGCTGGGCAGGAAGCTCAAGACCGGAGGAAAAGCTTCCCAAAGACAGGCACACTCCCCCCTCTGCGGGCAGAGCGGTGCAGGAATAGTCAAGGGTGGGATAGATCCCCTTTTCCTCAAGAAGGCTCTGAAGGTGGGAAAGCCTTGCCTGAGTGCCCGAGAGCACCACGGTGGAAAATCCGGCGGAGCGGTAATGGGTGAGATCCTCCAGAAGGGCGTCGAAATTTCCGCCGTAGGAGGTGAGCTGTTTTGCCGGGAAGCTCAGAAGCTCACGGGGGCGGAGCTCGTCGCTCTGGTGGACGAAGGCATCCAGCATGACGGCGGAGCGCTGTGACAGCAGCTTCCAGAAGGCCTGCTCCGTGGCGTAATACTCCGACTGCCGCCCGCAGATGAGCCCGGCTTCCATATAATGGGCCAGCGCCTCGCTCTGGCGGCGGCCAAGGGCGCGCACGGCCTCACGGACACGGGGCATATCGTCCACGAAGATAACGGCGTTTTCAGGGATATAGTCAAGGCCGCAGGCAAATTCGCCCCAGGCCACGGGAAGATATCTGTCCGCCGCCCCAAGGCGCAGACCGCACTCAACGGTCTCGCTGTCGGCGGCGATATTGTCAAGAAAGGCCTCGGGCAGCTTCGAGCGGTTCTGCCCCCGGAGAAGTCCCCGGATCTTTGCGGCAAGACCCTCTCTGCCCCCGTCTGCAAGGTCGGGGGGAAGCTCGCTTGCGGGGGGAACGGTTATTCTGTCCAGATTCTGCGTCCGCCGCTGGGAGACCAGGTCGAAATAGCCCATGGAGTCGGGCTCGTCCCCGAAAAACTCAATTCTCACCGGGCGGGGGCTTCCCGCAGGGAAAACGTCCAGAATGCCGCCGCGAACGGCAAACTGACCCATGCCCTCCACAAGCTCAGAGCGCACGTAGCCAAGGCGTGAAAGGGCGTGGGCTACGTCGCTTATCTCGGCGGTATCCCCCAGAGCAAGGGTGAAAACGCTTTCGAAAAACCGCTTTTTGGGCATCGTGCGCAGCAAAAAAGCCTCAACCGAGCCCACCACCGCGTTTAATCCCCCGGTGCCGAGTCGGTTGAAGATATCCGTTCTGCGGTACTCCCACTCCCGTGACAGCCCTTCCACGTTGTGAAAGACCGTCTCCCGGGAGGGAAGCACCCCGTATTCAATTCCTCTTGCCGTTGCGGCGTCGGCGGCAAAGGCCGAGGCCGAGACCTCGTCCGCAGTGATGACCGCCACCGGCCGGACGGTGTGCGCCTGAATTGCGGCGGCCACCAGGGCGCGGTGCACAGGGGCAAGTCCGCAGATCATGGTGGGCGCGTTTTGCTTTTCAAGGCAGGCAATTACGGCCGCAAGCTCCGCAGAGCCCGAGACCGCCTCCAAAAGACCGTACATAGTTTAGTTTTCCTGTTCCTCGCCGGGCATTCTGACTCCCCGGCGGACAACTGCTTTTGCGGCGCCGACGGCAAAAAGGACAGCGCCTGCAAAGAGCAGAAGCTGAAAGCTTTCGGCGCATACGAGATCGGCGGGACTTCCGCCGGAGATAAGGTCGGATGCCAGCCGCACCGCTCTGCCAACAGCGGCGCAAAGCCCGAGGGAAACCGCGGCAAAGGCCGTGGCCACCACCTTTGCCGGGCCGGTTCTGCCAACGGCGTCTCCCGCCACGGCAAAGAACACCAGGATCACGGCGGCCATGGCAAAAACGTCGGCGGCATACCACGATACGGTGGGGTTACGGGATACTCCACGGTAGAGCTCGATCATCAGAACCACGGAGGCCATGACGGGCACCAGGGAGATAAGCTTTTCTCCGCGGGAGAGGGAAGCTCCGTTTCCGAGAGTATTGCCGGCAACGGGGATCGCCGCGGCAACGGCGATGCATATCAGAGCCAGCAGAACGCCCCACAGGGAGAAGGGGCGGTAGCTCATTGCAAGGCGCAGTGCGGCGCCCAGACCGAAAAACACGGCGCCCCCAAGGGAAAACAGCCGCTCGCCCATGCCCGGAGAGCTTTCTCCCGGGGCGATCGCGGCTTTTTTCACCGCAAACCATACCCCAAAGGCCGCCGCAACGCACAGCGCCAGCGCCGCCCAGAGAATGATATCCAAAGTGCCGTTTCCCGTGGGAAGGTTCTTTTCGTCAAAGGTGTTAAGCTGAAGCCCTCTCACGCCGCCGCAGACGAGTCCTAACACGGCAGCGGCAATAAGGATGCGGTCAAGTTTTTTTGAAGTCAGCTCTTTCATTTCTTTTCACTGTCGCCGGAGGATTCACGGCGTTTTTTCTTTTTCTTGTTGTAGGAGGTGATGGAGACCACCAAAAGCACGGCGTAGATCAGAACGCAGGCCACAACGCAGAGAAGCAGAATGACCAGCACCCGTACCAGCACCTTTCCGAAGGAGGCGTGGCGCTCCTCGGGATCGGCCGTGGTCTGGGTGGAATCCTGGGGCTTCTGGGTGGAGGGCTGTTCGGTCTGCTGAGGCTCGTCGCCGGTGATGTCGGTGCCCTCTCCGGAGGAGGAGCCGTCGGTGCTGACGGGCCCGGTGGTCACGTCGGCAACGCCGTAGTTTGCACGGGAGACCATGCTGACGGAGGCCACCAGGGTCTCGCCATCGTAGAGGTAGAGGGTGCCGATGGCATCTCCGGCGTAAACGGGAAGGGTGACGGACTCCTTAAGGGAGTATTCCTTGCGGTAGGTGTTGTAGTCGTCGGTAACGTGGGTGAGCATTGAAAAGCTCACCGCAGGCTGAACCATGATAACGGAGCTCTCGCCCTCCACGGGGACGGAGACCGCAAAGTCGATAAGGTTTTCAACCTTGGTAAGGCGGACGTTCTCCGCAAAATAGTCCATGAGCTTATCCGTTGAGCTGAAGGTCATGCCCTGGTTTGCCTTGAGAAGAACCGTTATGTATTTCTGATCCTCAACCTCGGAGTAGGTGACGAGGGTGTTTCCGGCAGGTGTGGTGTAGCCCGTTTTGCCGCAGACAACGTGGGGGTTGTAATACTCGTTTTCGGAGAGGATGCACTTGTTGGTGTTGGTGAGGGATCTTGCCGCGGACATATTGGTCTCCGGCAGAACGTAGTTCGCGGTGGACATGACCCGGACGAGTATCTCGTGACCCAGAACCTCCTGCATAAGCAGGCTCATGTCGTAGGCGGTGGTGTAATGCTCCTCGTCGTGGAGGCCGTTGGCGGTGACGTAGTGGGTGTTGGTCATGCCGAGCTCTGCGGCGCGGTCGTTCATTTTTGCAATGAAGCTCTCAATATCTCCGGCAACGTATTCGGCCATGCCAAGGCAGGCCTCGTTGGCGGAGGGAAGCAGAATTGCATAAAGCACCTGCTCCACGGTGAGCTTTTCGCCCACGGAGATATTGATGTGCATGGTGTCACGGGGAATGCCGTAGACAGCCTCTTCGGAGAAGATTATAACATCTGAAAGGTTTCCCGCTCCGGATTCAACGTATTCCGCGGCAAGCAGAGCCGTCATAAGCTTTGTGGTGCTGGCAGGATACATTTTTTCGTGGGCGCGGTTGGAATAGACAACGGTTCCGCTGGTGAGCTCCACAACGTAAGCCGCCTCACAGCCGGGAATGGGCATTTCGCCCGCCTCACAGCCGTCGCCGTAGGCTCCGAGCACGGGAGTTATCAAAACAACACACGCGCAGACGAGAGCAAGAGCTCTCTTCCACACGGACTTTCTCATTTTCATGGGAAACAGGATCTCCTTTTTCGGGAAAAATTTCGGCCCACGGCCGCATCGTCTATTGTAACACAAAGGCGCGCCACATTTCAAGGTATACATTTTGACAAATATTCGCAATATGAGCCGGTTCTTTTGTTTTTTAGGCATAAGACTTGACACTAGGGCTTTAATCTGTTAAACTTACTTTTATGGAAATTTTAATTTTTTACGAAAATCTTCCCCTGCGGCGCAACCTCCCCGGGGGGCTGCGCGGTAATAGAGACGTAAGATAAAAACAGGAAAGGAGCCTGCCATGAAAAAGAGCGCGGTTTTATCTCTCACGGTCTATTCTCTGCTCCATTTTGCAGTGGACTTCACCTGCGCAACGGTTATGTTTGCAAAGGTGCTCCCCCACGGGGAGCTTTGGGCAGTCGCCATGCTCCTTTACAATTATTTTGCCTTTGCAATGCAGCTTCCCTTTGGGATCATTGCAGATAAGCTGAACAAAAACTCCCTTGTGGCAGGTCTTGGCTGCGCGCTGGTGGCAATGGGCTGTTTCTTTTCCGCCTTTCCCCTCGCCGCGGCGGTGCTCTGCGGCATCGGCAACGGGCTTTTCCACGTTGGCGGCGGACTTGACGCGCTGAACGGAAGGGGCGGCAAATGCGCCCCGGCCGGCATATTCGTCTCTCCCGGAGCGCTGGGGCTCTGGCTTGGAACAAGGCTCAGCTCCGCAGGGGTCTTCACCCTTATTCCCGGAATACTGCTCCTTCTCTGGGGCGTTGCCCTTCCCATTTTGTTCCGCGGAAGCTTTTCCGGCGGAGAAAACGCGCCCATTTCACTCCCCCGGGCAAAAAGCACCGCCTGGGTCGGCGCGGCGTTTTTGCTGTTGGTGGTCATTATCCGGGGCTTTGCGGGGTTGGTCTTCAATTTTGAGTGGAAGGCGGCTTACGCCCTGCCTTTGATACTTGCCGTTGTTCTGGGCAAGACCACCGGAGGCTTTGCCGCAGACCTGCTGGGCGCCAAAAAGACCGCGGCGGTATCCCTTCTGCTCTCTTCGGTGCTGTTTATGTTCTCCTCAAACCCCGTCTGCGGCATCGGAGCGGTGTTTCTCTTTAACATGACCATGCCCCTCACACTCACCGGTGCGGCAGACGCCTTTCCCGGAGCAAAGGGGGCAAGCTTTGGGCTGATGACCTTTGGTCTGTTCTGCGGATTTCTGCCGGTGTACGTGGGGGTCGCAACCTCTTCGCCCTTCGTCTACGCCCTTATGGCCGGCTTAAGCCTTGGGCTCATAATCCCGGGGCTGGTATTCTGCGAAAGGGCGGCTGAAAAATGACTGCCGGAACGATTGCCATCTCACTTTCGGTGAGCCTTGGGCTCACCCTTGCCGCAGAGACCCTCTTCGTCGCGGCGGCAAAAAAGCCACCGGCGGATATTTTGCTCTCCGTTTTGGCAAACGTGGCCACAAATCCCCCGGTGAACGCTCTGCACATTCTGCTCTGTTCCGTGATCGGGTTGCCCCCGGTGCCGGTGATCGCCGTTCTTGAGATCCTCGCCCTGTGCGCCGAGGCGCTTTTGTACAGGACCTGCGGCCGGGAGATAAAAAAGCCCTTTTTGTTCTCTCTGGCGGCAAACGGAATATCCTTTTCTCTGGGACTCGTTTTCAACGCTGTGATAAACCTAATTATCTGAAGATAAAAAAGGAGATATAAAAACCATGAAAAGACGGATCCTTCCCATGCTCCCCCTTTTGCCCGCATTCGCTCTGCTCTTCACCCTTCCCTGCTTTGCCGACGTGGTCTTTTTCCCCTACAGGCTGGTCTACGCTCTGGTTGCCCTTGGGATAGCTCTGCTTCTCATGTGCATCTCTGCCGCCATCGTGCTGGCCATCGTTTTCACCCGCCGGGCTCGCCGCAACAAAAAGGAGGAAAACAAATGAAAAAAGCCCTTTCCCTTTTGCTGATACTCTCCACAATACTCTCCCTTGGCATCACCTGCTTTGCCGACTCCATCTACGTTCCGGACGATCAGTTTTACAACACACACTACGAGGACTGTGACATCCTCGACCGCAAGGTGATCATTGCCGAGGGCTCCGTTGCCCAGAGCTCTCCCAAGGACAGGCGACAGGTCTTTAAGACCGACGCAAACTTCATCTACAACGTTTCCGTCACCTATACCGACCCGGAGGGAACGGTTTGGCTCTGCATTGAAAAGGACAACAAGTTCGGCGGTATATCCGGCTGGGTGCCCATGACCGCCGCCACGCTTATCTACGACAACGTCAGCTTCGAGGCAGAGCACTCCTCCGAATTCACCGAGCCTGCCGGCATTTCCCCCGACCTTTCCGGGGGCGCGGTGGTCTACGAATATCCCCTCAGCCCCGAAAAATGGGTCTTCGGCTCCGGCACAGACTTTGCCGACGTGGGCTATAAGTTCCTCTGGACCGACGAAAACGGCGTTAACTGGCTGTACGTGCCCTATCACTACGGCATTCGCGGCTGGATCTGCGCGGACAATCCCCTTGCAGGCTACGACGTGGCAGACAACACGGACTCTGAGGGCATCGTGCTTGACGCCGCCGCACCGAAGATCAGCGGTATCCACCCCAGCGGAGAGATCATTACCGAGGGCGACCCTGCCGCCGCCGTGCCCCACACTCTTGGGCTGATGACGGTCTCCTCCCCGGAGGGAAGCTCGCTTAAAACGGTTCTGATCGCCCTTGGCATAACCCTTCTCGCCGCCGCCGGGGCCGTTGGCATTGCAGTTGCGCTTATAAAAAAGAAGAAGGCTTGATTAAGCCGGCGTTTTGTGGTAAAATTTCCCTTGGATAAGTAAAACCAATTCTCACCAAGGAGACGGAAATACAAAATGTTTCAGGCAAACAAGCTTTACGTCTGCGGTCACAGAGGCGCCAGAGGCGTCAAACCCGAAAACACTATGCTGGGCTTCCGCTACGCCGCAGAAAACGGAATAAGGATTTTAGAGACCGACATCCATATGTCTGCCGACAGGAAGCTCATGCTCATCCACGACGACAGCCTTGACCGCACCACGGACAAGACCGGTCTGGTTCGTGAGCTCACCTTCGACCAGATCCGCACCGCCAACGCCGGGGACGGTGAAAAAGTCCCCACCCTTGAGGAGCTTTTCGAGGGTACCGCCGATTGTGAGGGCATGATCTACAACCTTGAGCTCAAGGACTTTGCCGAGACCGAGGGCGAGGATTTTGCCCTTGAGAGCGTGGACAGAGTGCTGGGCGCCGTCGAGCGCTACGGCCTTGCGGACAGGGTCATCATAAACAGCTTCTCAACACATCTTCTTGCCCACGCCCACAAAAAAGCCCCCGGCCGCTACGCCATGCACGGCTTTTTCCCCTTTTACCATATGTTCGGCGCCGAGGATCCCACGGAATTTCTCACCAACGCAACGGTGTTCAACTCCACCCTTGGCCAGGACGGCAAGCCCGTTAATAACCCTGACCCCATAGCCCCCTTCGAGACCTATTCCTCCCTTGCGGAAAAGGGCATCACCCCCTGGCTTCCCTCCGCCGTGAGAGATCCGGCCTTCGTTATAACCCTGCTTGGCAGGGGCGTCCGGGTGATCACCTCCGACTACCCCGTGGCTCTTTCAAGAGCGCTGGGGCTCATCTACTAAAGCTGAACCAAAAACAGGGCACGCTCCGGAATTTTTTGGAGCTGTGCCCTGTTTATTTTTGTTTACGGAATAATAATGCTTCCGCCGATCTCAAGAAGATAATCCCCGCTTTTTAATATCCCGGCAATATCGGCGCCGGTCTTTGGGGCAAAGGCGCTGCGAAGGGCGGAAAGACCCCCGTGGCCGCACTCGTGGCAGTCCGTGCCTGCGGTGAGGCGAATCGGGAGCCGACGCACCGTCTCTGCGGCAAGGGCAACGCGGGAGTTTTCGTCCGGGTGGACGTTAAAGGCCTCAGCGCCGTCAAAAAGTGAGAAGTCCGCGTGGGTCAGCCCGGGACGGAAGGGGTGAGCGTGGCAGAAAAACCTGCCCTCTCCCCGCCATTTTTCACTGAATTCCCTTATGCTCAGCCCAAGGCTTCCGAAAACCTCCGGCATATCCTCCGGGTCAACGCCGTAGAGAAGGTAGTGGTTCCCGTCGTTATCAAGCCTGACCTCAACGCCGGGAATTACCGTGAGCCCAAGCCTTTCCCCTTCGGCCGCCGCCCGTTCCAGATCCGAAAGCCACTCTGCAACAGAGGGCTTCATTCCGGAGCTGAAGTGGTTGGTGACGCACAAAGCGCTGTACCCAAGCCCGGCGTATTTCCGGCAGAGCTCTTCCGGGGAAACGGAGCTGCACTTGCTGGCAGGAAAGGTGTGGGCGTGGAGCTCGGTCTTAAAGGGGTAAGCTTTTCGGAGCCCGGCCGAAAGGGCGGAAACACAGCCGTTCATTCTGCCCTTTTTCCTCAGGGAATGATAATGCTTCCGCCGATCTCGGAGAGATAGTCTCCGCTCTTCAGAATGGAGACGATATCCGCGCCCGTCTTCGGAGCGTAGCGGGTGAGTGTGGCGGAAAGTCCCTGGTGGCCGGGATGGTGGAAGTCCGTTCCGGCGATGAAGGCGAGGTTTTCCTCGTGGGCGGTGCGGGATGCAACGGAGACACGGGAATTGTGGTGGGGATGGGCGTTGAAGGC
>SVLY01000018.1 GCA_015067715.1 Oscillospiraceae bacterium
ATTAATGGCGCACTTCTATACAGGGACAATCCCTGCATGTACGCTCTGTGAGACAGACAGCCCGGACACTTGAAAGTCTGGGCTGTTTTTGCGTCACTTCGTTCCGTACAAGGGGCACATTCTTGCGTCGCATGCACGACTATCCTAAAAGAAAATCCCCGCAGGAGTTAATCATGCGGAGATTTAACTGTTTTACGGACACCGCCCTATCCGGGCAGGCTTTTCTTTTTTCAAGGCTTGCTTTGGGTGCCGCCTTTTGTTATAATAGACCTGTGAAAACAAAAACTCACCGGCGTTCACCCCCGCCGGTTTTGCCGAAAGGAATGAAAAAGATCATGTCCGAATACCGCGTTGGCGTATCCTACTACCCCGAATGGTGGCCCGAAGAGGAATGGGAGACCGATTTTGCCAAAATGGAGGCCATGGGCATCAACACCGTCCGCATGGGCGAGTTTGCCTGGAGCTGGTACGAGCCCCGTGACGGAGAGTTTAACCTCGAGCCCATGAAGCGCGCCGTTGACCTTGCCGCAAGCCACGGCATTAAGGTCATCATGTGCACCACATCTGCCATCTGCCCTCCCTGGCTCTACAAAAAGCACCCCGAAGTCAAGGGCGGAAACATCACCGGAAAATATACCTACGGCGGAAGAAAGGGCAACTGCCTCTCCTCCGACATTCTCCGCAAATACGTCGCCCGCGTCACCGAAGAGCAGGCAAAAGCCCTTGGTAACCACCCCAACATAATCGGCTGGCAGCTTGACAACGAGCCCGGCTTCCCCTTTGCGGAATATGACGAGCTCTGCGAAAAGAAGTTCCGGCTCTGGCTCAAAGAGCGCTACGGCACCATCGACAGGCTGAACGACGAGTGGTTCAATATGTTCTGGTCCAACCTCTACAACGATTTCGACGAGATCACCTTCCCCACCAACTCCGCCGAGGGCGCCTGGACTCCCGGACTTTTCCTTGCCACCCGCCGGTTCTTCTCCGACAATTTCAACTCCATTCTCAACATGGAGGCGGACATTCTCCGCAAATACATCGGCAAGGACATCTTCCTCTTCACCAACTGGCCCGGCGCAAACTGGTCGGTCAGCTGCTTTGACGGAGAAAAATACCTGGACTACGCCGCATGGGACAACTACGTCACCCTGCCCATGGGCGAGGATTACCTCGTTCAGCTCAGAAGCGCCATGGAGCACGACTTTGACCGCCGGCTCTCCCACGGCAAGCACCGCTTCCTGGTTGCGGAGCAGACCTGCAGGATCTCTGCCCACAACAACCCCGAATGCATCTCCGCCCAGACCTGGCTGGACGTTTCTCAGGGCGCCTTTGGCACAGTCTTCTTCGAGTGGCGCGCGCCCCTTGGCGGCGCGGAACAGGCCTACGGCAGTATGCTCAACGGCGACCTTACCTACGGCGAGGGCGTTGAGCCCATCAAGCGCTTTGCAGACCAGATAAAGGTCCTCTGGCCCCTTATCGACGGCGCAGAGACAAAGTCCGACTTTGCCACCCTTTACTCCTACGAATCCAGCTGGTCCACCCCGGGCTGGACCGTGGACGGCCCCTACGACCAGGACTTTTTCAACATCCACGGCGCCTTCAGAAATCAGCTCAAGCGCGACCTGGACGTCGTTGGCATTCAGGACGATCTCAGCCCCTATAAGATGATCTCCGCCCCCGGCCTTCGCATTTGCACCGAAGAGCAGGCCGAAAAGCTCTGCGACTACGTTGCCTCCGGCGGCATTCTCATCCTCTCCCGGGATTGCGGAATGTTCGATACGGAAAACAGGATCTACACCCGGAACGTTCCCGGACTCTTCCGGGATATGTGCGGCGTGAACTCCCCCAGCTTCACCCACCACACCATGCTGAACAAGGCCGACCCCAGTCAGTTCTCCGGCGTTGAGTTCTGCGGCTCCGGCAAGCGCTTTACCCCCTGGAAGACCATCAACAAGCTTCTCATCGAAGCCGAAGACGTCGAGGTCCTTGCCACCTACACCGCAGGCCGGCTTAAGGGCGAACCTGCCATAACCCTTCGCCCCTGGGGCAAGGGCTGGGTGGTCTATCTCGCCGCCGACTGCGACGATTACCGCTACTACATGGAGCTGGCACGGGTGCTGGCCGAAAAATTCGGCTTTGAGCCCTATTTCACCGCAGAAGACGGCGTGCTTGTCTCCCGCCGCATCAAGGACGGCCGCGAGATATTCTTTGCCGTCAACATGACCGAAAGCGACAAGAAGGCCTTCATTCCCGAAGGCATGGTCAACTGCCTCACCGGCGAAGAGCTCGGCGCGGAAGTCACGGTGCCCTTCTTTAACGCAGTGGTCTTCACAAAGAAATAAGCCCTTTCCGGGCATACTACTCCCCCCGCCGCATTTTTTCTACGGCGGGGGGAACGTTTTTGTGTGCCGGGGGCACGGGAGAGAGATGATGCGTTGGGACGAATGAATAAATAGAACGTAGGGACGCCCCTCCCGGGGCGTCCGGGAACGTTGGGATTAAGAGAAGAGTGAACAGAGCACAGAGAACAGTGAAGAGTTGAGGTATGGGCGATTTAAAAATCGCCCATATTTTAATACCGGGATGATACGGCAAAACAGGCGAACGCAGTTCGCCCCTACGGTGTAGGGGTTGTCTTTGCCCCCGTAGGGAATCCCCAAACGTTTCGGCGGGAGCAAGCCCCCGCCCTACGGTGTGCGGTTTATCTGTTTGCCCGTAGGGACGCCCCTCCCGGGGCGTCCGGAAAACGTTGCCATCGGCACAATGTCGCCGGGAGAGGCAACATAGCCTTCCCCTACAAGGGGAAGGTGCCCCGCAGGGGCGGATGAGGTGGAGGCTGCCTTTAGCACGGTATCGAACAACAGCGCATTGGCAAGCTCCACCTCCTCAGTCTCGGCCTTCGGCCGATCCAGCTTCCCCTGCAAGGGGAAGCCTTGTAAACCTCCCCCTTTCGGGGGAGGTGCCCCGAAGGGGCGAAGGGGGCACGGAGGGGGCTCGCTGTTACCGTTTTGTAACCAAACTGTAACCGTTCTGTAATCGTATTTGCCTCTCCTTTGTGCTATAATATAGCTCAAAGGAGAGGTGAAGATCAAAATGAAAAGAACTGTCACTGTTATATTGCTCGCAACAACCCTGCTGGGCCTGTTTTCCGCCTGCGGAACGGCAGAGCCTGTACCGTCTGACACCACCGCCGGCACTACGGCATCCATGGAGATAATAATCGAGACCACGGCCGACCTCTCCGGTGAGATGACCGGGACGGAGTCTTCTCCAGAGGTCACAACGGCACAGACAACGCTTATGCCTCCTCCACAGAGAAAATACACACAGGAAGATGTTGACTTTCTTGTGGAGGTAGCTGGAAGCAGGGCTATTGCTCACAATTCGGTTATCCCCGGAGAAGGCTTTCCCGAAGGGCTTCCGATGCCCCATGCCGTTTATGCCGAAAAGCCTATGGCTGACGCTTACTGCACCTTCGGAGAAAACGACAGTGAAATATTTGTAGTATACACTTCCCAGGCATGGGGAACATGGTTCAACCATGAGATATGTTACCACGGACCAGAGCATTTTGAAGGCTGTTGGGACAGGATCAATCTCGTTCTTGCCGAGGAGGTTGTGGGCATTTACGCCATAGACAGACGGCACTTCATTGTTTTGCTGGACTTTTATAAAAACGGGTATGGCATAGGTATTTTTGAAGATGGCTTTAATCTCTCCACTTATGGATATTACGCCCCATGGCACGGGTATGGGTACGACCAGCTCGACCTCTCCTACCTTTTCCCGGCAGAAGACTTCGTCGGTGCCGGGGAAGGACAGATGGACGACGGCTACGTTTTCTTTCAATCTGTGACCGGGTTCTACTGCGAAGATATCGACGGTGAATCCTGCAGGATCGTTCTGGAATACGAAAAAGACGGTGTCTCTCACCGCAGAACAGCGATCTACGATATAAACGGCATAAGACCGGAATAAGCTTTTCCCCCAACCGGAGTCGGTTGGGGGAAGTTTTTGTAGCGGTTTACCTTTTGCCCGTAGGGACGCCCCTCCCGGGGCGTCCGGAAAACGTTGCCGTCTGTACGGTATTGCCGGGAGAGTCAAGCGGGATGATACGCTGGTGCATTCACTCCCTCAGTCTCGGCCTTTGGCCGATCCAGCTCCCTCGAAGAGGGAGCCTTGGGTACGTGCTTTTATTTTTAGCACTATCCTATCTTTACAGGCTTACGGAATCCCCCCCTACCCCCCCCTTTTAGACAAGGGGGGCTCTTTGCTGCGATGAATGTGTGAAACGGTATTGCCGGAAGGGCAAACGGGATGATACGTTGGGAACGAATGAATATTGAATAATGAAGCCGCTTCGCTGATGAATAATGAATAATTGCGGTAGGGTCGATTTTTAAATCGCCCCAAATAAACCTCCCCCTTTCGGGGGAGGTGCCCCGAAGGGGCGGAGAGGGCACAGAGGGCGCGCTGTTACCGTTTTGTAACCAAACTGTAACCGTTTTGTAATTGTATTGGTGTTCTACGGGTGCTATAATATTAGCTGTAAACACTTGAGGGGGAAAGAAACATGAAAAAGACTGCTGTCATAATAACTATCCTTTTGGCGATAATTCTTTCGTCATGCGGAAACGCCGCGCCCGGGGAAGAGCCCGGAACACAGGGGACGCTTTCCAGCGTGATAATCGAAGGCACCAGCGTGCTCGGGGGCGAAAATAATGATGGAGATTCTTCCTCGCTCCTTCCGGAGACCTCCATCGTATTCCGTCTGCCGGAGCTTACGCCCAAGGAAGGCTTCCCCGAAGGAAAGCCCTTGCCGCCGATTTCCGTTGCGGACGAAAGAGAAATGGCCGCATATCATATTTTTCCGGACGGAAATTATTGGGTGATCTACACCGTCCGTCCCTTTGGAATGACGGTGATAAACGAGCTGTGTACTACCTCGGACGGGGGCGTGACGTGGAACAGGCTGTCCCACCCGTGGAACGGTTACCCTGTTGACATGTTCGTTATTGACCCCGACTGCGCCATAGTTCTTACAGACGATATGCAGATGGGCTATGGGTTTTACGTTCTGGAAAACAAGGGTATGGATGTTCGAGAAAGGTACACCACCGCATCGTCCTTCAAGACCCCGGGTGAGCCGGACTGCGGGTTTCTTTTCCCAACGGAGCCCTTCGTCTCCGGAGACGTCAACTCCGATGAAAAACTGTTTTACGACTCCGTCACTGCCTATTATATAGAGCCTATTGACAGCGATAGCTGCCGTATCGTTCTGGAATACGAAATTAACGGCCGCACCTCGAAAAGCACCGCGATATTTGACAGAACCGGCGTACACAAAGAGAACGTTGGGATTAATTGAAGAGTTAAGGTATGGGCGATTTAAAAATCGCCCATATTTTATTACCGGGAGGATACGCCGGACGAATGAATATTGAATAATGAAGTCGCTTCGCTGATGAATAATGAATAATTGCGGTAGGGTCGATTCACGAATCGACCCATATGTAAACCTCCCCCTCTCGGGGGAGGTGCCCCGCAGGGGCGGAGGGGCACGGAGGGGTTGGTCTTTGGCACGGTGTTGCCGGGGAAGGCAAGCATAGCCTTCCCCTTCGTAGGGCGCGGTGAAGTCCTTCGGCCTTCGCCGCCAGGTGCCCCGCAGGGGCGGATGAGGTGGAGGCTGCCTTTGGCACAATGTCGAACAGCGGAGTCTTCGCAAGCTCCACCTCATCAGTCTCGGCCTTTGGCCGATCCAGCTTCCCCTAAAAGGGGAAGCCTTGTCCTTACACAGTTTGTAAACCATGTGCCTTCACAGGATTACGGCGGGAGCAAGCCCCCGCCCTACGGTGTGCGGTTTATCTGTTTGCCCGTAGGGACGCCCCTCCCGGGGCGTCCGGAAAACGTTGCCTTTGGCACAATGTCGCCGGGAGAGGCAAACGGGATGATACGCCGGTGCATTCACTCCCTCAGTCTCGGCCTTTGGCCGATCCAGCTCCCTCGGAGAGGGAGCCTTGGGTACGTGCTTTTATTTTTAGCACTATCCTATCTTTACAGCCCGTAGGGGCGTTCTGTGAACGCCCGCAAATGTCGCCATCGGCACGGTATTGCCGGGAAAGGCATATGGGATGATACATGGGAACGAATGAATATTGAATAATGAAGCCGCTTCGCTGATGAATAATTGCGGTAGGGTCGATTTAACAATCGCCCCATATAAACCTCCCCCTCTCGGGGGAGGTGCCCCGAAGGGGCGGAGGGGGCACGGAGGGGGCCTTTAGCACGGTATCGAACAACGGAGTCTTCGCAAGCTCCACCTCATCAGTCTCGCTTCGCGAGCCAGCTTCCCCTGCGAGGGGAAGCCTTGTCCTCACACAGTTTGTAAACCTTGTGCCTTCACAGGGTTTCGGCGGGAGCAAGCCCCCGCCCTACGGCGTGCGGTTTATCTGTTTGCCCGTAGGGACGCCCCTCCCGGGGCGTCCGGAAAAGGTCGCCTTTGGCACAATGTCGCCGGGAAAGGCGACCGGGATGATGCGTGGGTGCCTTTGGCACGATATCAAACAACGGAGTCTTCGCAAGCTCCACCTCATCAGTCTCGGCCTTTGGCCGATCCAGCTTCCCCTGCAAGGGAAGCCTTGTAAACCTCCCCCTTTCGGCGGAGGGGGCACGGAGGTCGAATGAATAAATAAAACGTAGGGACGCCCCTCCCGGGGCGTCCGGAAAAGGTTGCCTTTGGCACAATGTCGCCGGAAAAGGCAACCGGGATGATGCGTGGGTGCCTTCACTCCCTCAGTCTCGGCCTTTGGCCGATCCAGCTCCCTCGGAGAGGGAGCCTTGGGTACGTGCTTTTATTTTTGCACTATTCTATCTTTACAGGCATACGCAAAAAACCTCCCCCTCTCGGGGGAGGTGCCCCGCAGGGGCGGAGGGGGCACGAAATCCCCCCCTACCCCCCCTTTAGGCAAGGGGGGCTTTTTGCTGCGATGAATGTGTGAAACTGTCGCCATGCGAGGGGAAGCCCTGTCCTCACACAGTTTGTAAACCGTGTGCCTTCACAGGGTTTCGGCGGGAGCAAGCCCCCGCCCTACGGTACGAGGTTGGCCTTCGTGCCCCGTAGGGGAGGCTATCAGCCTCCCGCAAACGTTGCCTTTGGCACAATGTCGGACTGTATGAAAAATCCCTTCCCCTTATTCATAAGGGGAAGGGATCTTATCTTATCTTATCTTAGCTTTCTTTCTTCATTCTCATGCGGACGACGATAAAGGCAATTGCAAGGGTGCAGATAACCGCGCCGGAGACGGTGAATATCTTCGTGCCGATGCCGCCGGTCTCGGGAAGCTCACTGCCCGGAGTGTTGGGCACCTTAACGGAGTTTGCCGGAACGTGGCTGGTGGACGAGACGAAGACCGGAACGGGCTCCTGAACAAGGTCGTAGCCGCCGGGGGCGAGGGTCTCAACCACAAAGTAGAGGCCAAACTCGATCAGCGGCGATACGCCGTAGCCCGTCTCGTCGGTGGTGAAGATAACGGGCTCGCCGTCGATGATAAGGGGCACCAGACCCACCTGGATATCGCCGTAGGTTGTGGTCAGAGTGGGAACCTCATCGCCGGACGCCATGCGGTATACCTGGAACTGGGCGCCGCCAAGGACGATGGTCTCGTCAACGGAGCTGTGCTTAAGAACGGATATCTTTCCGAATCTGTCCCTGTCGTAGGGGGGAGGAATATCCGGAGGGGGCGTGGGGGGAGTATATTCGGGCTCGTTCTTGGGGTACATCACCACCACGTCCATGGGCTCGCCTGTGGTGGGATCGGGCATGGGGATGCTGACGTAGAAGGGAGAGAGGGGCTCTTTTATCTTTTCGTTATCAAGCTCAACGAAGAGATAGAAGCCGTCGCCGTAGCCCTTTTCGGTGAGGTTGAGAGAGGCATAGCCGTTTACGTCGGTGACCAGAGTGGCGACGAGATTTTCGGGGGTCATATACTTGCTGTACTCCTCGTAAGCCGGGTCAACGGAGAGCTTTTCTCCGGGCTTGGGCACGACGTGGTAGACCTGGAACTCAATGTCCGAAAGGGGCGCGCCGTCCTTGGTGCCCTTGTAGATCTTAAAGCCCTTGTCGTCGGGGCCGAAATCCTCAACGGGAAGGGGCTGTTTTACCTCGGGAACCTCAATGGGGTGGGTCTGTTCCCGGCCGGAGGCGTCGGTATATGTAACGCTGGTGGGGTCGTTTGCCGGATAATAGGTGTCGGGAACAAAGCCCTCGGCGGTCTCGTCCACGTCAACGGCGTATTTCAGGAAATATCTGTCGGTGAACAGCAGGTTTCCGTCCTTGATGCGCCAGGTGATCTGGTAGCGGCCGTCCTCATTCTGAGTGAGGGTTATGGGGTTTGCGGCAGGCTGTTCATCCTCGTAAAGCCAGCCCTGGCCGTAGCGGTAGATAAGAAGATCGCCCTTGTAAATGCGGATCGTGGAGGGGTCAAGGGTCACCCATTTGCTCATGGGGTCAGTTACGGTGGCGTCCCTGTAGACGGTGACGAACATCTCGCTGCTGAGATCCCCAATGGTATCAACTGCGGCGGAGAAGCTTTTCGCGGTGTTGTAGGTGATCTTTTCGGAGGTGCAGTGGTTTGCTCCCGTGGAATCGGGGTTCATCCAGGTCTTGGTCTTGTTTGCAAAGTCCATCATATAGAGCTCAAGAACCTTTTCGTTGGCGGCAAGCTCATCTGCCGCGGCGGCGGCGCGGGCACCCCAGGTGGAAAGATTGTAATAGTCGGGGTAGAAGCCGTTCTTTGCCATGCCGTGGATGCTGCAGAGATAGGGATTGGCCATAGCGCCCTCATAGTAGCGGAGCTCTGCCAGTTCGAGCTCAGAGGTGGAATATTCCTCCCCGGGAACAAGGCCGGAGTGGGCAAGGATATCCGCAAATACGGCGGTGACGTATTCCACGCCCTTTTCCTCGTCTGCGTTTATGGCGTTGTAGAGCTCATCCACAACGGCGGCGTACTCTTCGCTCTCAATTCCGTATTGGTTTGCGAAGAGGGCAAGCTTCGTGCTGAGCTCGGGGTAGAGCTGAGCCGTGGGAGTGAGTATAGTGCCGTCGGCGAGAAGCAGCTCTGCCTGGCCTCCGGCGGCGTATGCGACGATCATGGCCTTCGTGGCACCGCTCATCCACCATTCGGGATGCTCGGCCCAGGTGAGAAGGTCAAAGGTAGTCTCGTCCATATTGGTCATGCCGTCGCTTGTGAAGATAACGAAGGTCTTGTGGAGATCTTCGGAGGTCTCCACGTATTCTCTCACAAAATCAAGGGCGGCTTCGCAGTTCGTTGCGGAAACGCCCTGGCGAAGGTCTGCCTGGGTGACGTCCTTGAGATAGGCCTCAAGGCTGTCGGCGCTGTAGAAAGAGCCGACTCTTGCAGGACCCATGCCAAAGCCCATGAGAGTGAGCCTTGTGGACTTGTCTCCGTGGAGTATCTCCTCTGCCAGCTCCACAAGCATTGCCTTGAGCTTTTCGAGGTTTGAGCCCTGGCTGGAAGAAGCGTCCACCATAACGATGACTTCGCTGTACTTTTCAGTCTCCACAGCGCCGGGCACGCTGACGGTGATCTCGTACTGTCCCGGAGTTACCAGTGGCGAGGCCGTCTTTTTGCCAAGCTGGGTAAATTCGTAGTCCCCCTCGTTGGCCCCAAAGGCCGAAACACCGAGAGACAGCACCGTTACCAACGCAAGAACCAGGGCAACGGCCTTTTTCATTGTGCTTTTCAAAAGCTTCCCTCCTGTTTTCATCTAAAAATGAACAATGCACTATTATTTTAAAATAGAATATGAAGTATGTCAATAGTTTATGTCAGTTTTTTTCACCGCAGAATAAGACCTGCTTCGATATCGGAGGGGGCACGGAGGGGGATACGTTGGGATTAAGTGAAGAGTGAAGAGAGAATAGAGAATAGTGAAAAGTTGAGGTATGGGCGATTTAAAAATCGCCCAAATAAACCTCCCCCTTTCGGGGGAGGTGCCCCGAAGGGGCGGAGGGGGCACGGTATCGAACAACAGCGTCTTTGCAAGTAGGGGCGTTCTGTGAACGCCCGCAAACATTGCCTTTGGCACGATGTTGCCGGAAGGGCAACCGGGATGACACGCCGATGCATTCACTCCCTCAGTCTCGGCCTTTGGCCGATCCAGCTTCCTCGGAGAGGGAGCCTTGGGTACTTGCTTTTATTTTTAGCACTATCCTATCTTTACAGGCATACGCAAAAACCTCCCCCTCTCGGGGGAGGTGCCCCGCAGGGGCGGAGGGGGCACGGAGGGCGCCTTTGGCACAATGTTGCCGGGGATGGCTTACGGAATCCCCCCCTACCCCCCCTTTAGGCAAGGGGGGCTTTTTGCTGCGATGAAAGTGATACAGTGTTGCCAGGAGAGACAAACGGGATGATGCGTTGGAACAAATGAATATTGAATAATGAAGCAGTTTATCTGTTTGCCCGTAGGGACGCCCCTCCCGGGGCGTCCGGAAAAGGTCGCCTTTGGCACAGTATTGCCGGGAATGGCAAGCAGGATGATACGTTGGTGCCCTCGGCGGGCAGATGATATCTGCCCCTACGGCTCGCGGTTTACCTTTGCGCCTGTAGGGGAGGCTATCAGCCTCCCGCAAACTTCGCCATCGGCACGGTGTTGCCGGGAGGCAAGCGGGATGATACGATGGAACAAATGAATATTGAATAATGAAGCCGCTTTGCTGATGAATAATGAATAATTGCGGTAGGGTCGATTCACGAATCGACCCATATAAACCTCCCCCTCTCGGGGGAGGTGCCCCGAAGGGGCGGAGGGGGCACGGAGGGGGCCTTTAGCACGGTATCGAACAACGGAGTCTTCGCAAGCTCCACCTCATCAGTCTCGGCCTTTGGCCGATCCAGCTTCCCCTGCAAGGGGAAGCCTTTGGGGTTGCACCATTCCACTTCACTGTAAAAAAACCCTGCCGGGATCCCGGCAGGGTGAAAAAATGTTCTGTTGTTTTCAGCCGATGAAGCCACGGCCGATGAAGGTGAAGATTATTATGCCCAGGGTGCCGCAGCCCATAAGACCCACGAGGGCAAAAAAGCCGGCCTTTAACAGAGCGCCTTTGATGCGCGAGAATTTTGGGCATTCTTCTTCAGCTCTGAGCTCAAGATCCATGTTCTTTTCTTCCATAAACATCTCACCTCGTTCACCTATATTTTATTACATCGGACGGGGCATTTCGTTACGGCTTTGTAAACATTTTTCAGTTTATTCCACGGGAATATACTCCATTGGGTCGATGGCCGCGCCATTGTCCCTCAGCTCAAAGTGAAGGTGGGGGCCTGTGCCCTCAAATACCGCGCCGGTTCCAACGGTTCCCACCACGTCTCCGGCTTTAACGGTGTCCCCGGGAGAGAGGGCGGCCTCTTCCATGCCGCAATAGACGGCGGTGAGACCGTCGTAGTGGTTCACCTCAAGGCAGAGCCCCTTGAACTCGTCCGTGTAGACCCGGCTGACCACCCCGGCGGAGACGGACATTATCTCCGTGCCCACAGGTGCAAAATAGTCCACACCCGCGTGGACGCGCCAGTCGCCCATGGTGGGGTTAAACACCGGAGTGTCCCCGGAGAAAAGCTGTTCCGCACTGCCCGATACCGGTGCGCGGTAGAACAGGGTGGGCTCCTTCTCCGTCTGAAGAGAGCTTGTCCCCTGGGTCTCGGGGGGAGTTGTCACCGTGGACTCCTCAACGGGGCGGTGGGGTATCTGTGTTTGGACTGCCACCTCTTTTTCAGAGGAGGACGGCCTTTCGGTCACCTTTGGCTCTGCCGTGGTCACAAGGGGCGAAAAGTCCAGCGTGGTGGCAAGGCCGATCTCCGGGATCTCGGAAAGCCCGGGGTCCACGGCGGTCTCGCCGGAAAAGAGGATAACATAGCCCGAAATTCCTATTGCCGCAAGGCACAGGAACAGGACTATGTAAAAGCCCTTTCCAACGAGAAATTTTACGGTTTTTTCCATGCCGCCGGGGTTTTGGCGGTCAGGTCTGTTTTTGTCTTCCATATGAAAAATACACCTCCGAGGGCTATTGTTGCCTTTTCGGAGGTGTATTATTCAATTTAATTCAAGGGAGAAATATCAGTCAAAGAAAATTTCTTTTCCGGTGCGGGCAGATTCGTAAACGGCGTTTACGATGCGGACGGCCTTGGTGGCCTCTTCGGGGCCGACCATGGGATCGCGGTCGAATCTGACGGCATCGACCATATCCTGAACCATGAAGCTATGGCCGCGGATAAGGGTGGGATCGGCCCAGGCGGCACTGCCGTTGCCGGCAAAGGCGTCCAGGATCTCTTTTTCTTCTTCCTTGCAGTTGGGGCCTGCGATCTTCCAGACGGTGGGTCTGTCGCCGTCCACGAAAATGGTGCCCTTGGTGCCGATCACCTGAATGTCGGTGGACACGCCGGGGTTTGCACAGGTGGTGGAGGTGAGCAGAACGATGGCGCCGCTCTTGAACTTGACGGTGGCAAAGACAAAGTCTTCGGTCTCGATCTCGTCGTGGTCAAGAATTGCGGTCTCGGCCTTGATGGAGGCAACGTCGCCCAGCAGCCACTGCATAAGGTCGACGGTGTGGACGCCCTGGTTCATCAAAGAGCCGCCGCCGTCCCATTGCCACGTGCCGCGCCAATGGCCGTTGGCACGGAAATAGTCGGCGCCGCGGTACCAGCAGACGCGGAACAGACCGGAGAATATCTTGCCAAGCTTGCCCTCGTCGATAGCTTCCTTCATGGGAGCCATGATGGCGTTGCGGCGGTTCTGGAAAACGCCGCCCACCTTAAGGCCGGTCTCAAGGCGGACCTTTTCGATGTCAAGGATGCGATCCACGGTGATATCCATGGGCTTTTCAACGAGAACGTGCTTTCCGGCGCGAAGGGCCTTTATGGCAAGGTCGGCGTGCATGCCGGAGGGAACGCAGACGGAAACGATGTCGATCTCGGGATCGGCAAGCATTTCGTCGTAGTCGGTGTAGAGCTTGGCATCGGGATAAAGCTCGTGAGCCTTCTGCAGACGCTCGTCCACAAGGTCACAGACAGCGTAGAGTCTTGCGCCCTCAGCCTCGGCAGCTCCGCGGCAGTGGGACATGCCAACGCCAAGACCGACGACGGCATAGTTAAGGATCTTTTCCATTTTGTATCTACCTCCTGAAATTTATTCGGTTATGACTTTCGGGGATGCGTAGTAGTCAAGGTATCTGCCCCTGACGTCTGCCTGGGCGGTGGTGCCGCCGTGGGCATAGACACGGAATTTCCAGTTTTTGCTCTCACCTTCGGCAAGCTCTCTTGAGCCGCCAACGTAGAAATTGTTCACAGCCATAAGACCGTAGTCCCGGGCGTGCCAATAGGTGGGGAAGAGCTCGTTTTCGGCATTGTCGAAAATTGCAACGCCGCAGGTGTGGCCGTCCTTGGTGCCGCTGTAGTCCACCCAGGGAGCTCTCTTCATCCAGATCTCTTTTTCGTTAATGGCGCCCTGGGCGGCTTCCATTGTTCCGGTGACGGTAACCCGGAGATCGTCTGCCATGCGTATGGCAAGGGGACCCGCCTCCTTGGTGGGGCCCAAGGTTACGGGACCGAACTCTGCGGTGAGAGAGATGTCCAGGTCGATCAGGGTCACGCCGGAGGGCATATTGTAGAACTTAAAAGAGGTGGTCTCGGTGCAGAGCGGCTTTCCGTAGTGGTCGGTCCAGAGGTTTTTGGCGGTAAAGCCCGTCCACACGTCGCTTTCAAAGCGGTCGCATATCTCCTGAACCCGGATATATCCGTGCTCGGGAAGCTCGTTCCATGTGTCCACACCGTTTACGTCGCCGTGGGAGATCCACAGAGCGCGGTGGTGGGGATGCTCACGGGTCTGGTTGTCGATACGGGTTATCTCCGTGCCGAAAGCGTCCTTAAAGTGACCCAGATGGGGCTTTGCAATGTCCGTTGCGGTGTAGTAACGGGTGAGCTCGTCGCCCTCTCTCTGAACGGAAATACCCTTTTCGGTGTCCTCAAGGGACATGGTCTTTCCGTTTTGGCTGTATCCGCAAAACTCTGCCTCAAGGGTCTCTCCCTTGCCAAGCCAGGGCAGGATGAAGCAGATCTCAACCGAGTCTTCTGCTGCCTTAACGGCGCAGGGGAGCACTTTTCCTCCGGGAAGAGCGAGATAAAGGGTCTGTTCCGGAGCCCAAAGTCCGGAGAGGGAATCAGCAGAAGCGGTAAAGCTTACGGGGCAATTGATGCGGTCGTGGTTTCCGGCTTCGATTCTGATCTTCATATGGCATTACTCCGCGAGATATTTCTCGATATTGCGGTAGGAGGTGGCGCAGATGTCCCAGGGATCGCGGTTGAACTCCTCGTGCTCAACAACGATGATCTTGCAGCCGGACTTTTTCAGCTGGGCGGTAACTGCGGACCAGTCCACCAGACCCTCGCCGATGGCAACGTCCCGGCGGACTCCGTCGATAAAGACCACGTCCTTGTAGTGGACGGTGGAGATGCGGTCGTTATAGAAGGCAAGCCAGTCTTCGGGCTTTTCAAGGGCGGCGCGGCAGTGGCCCACGTCAAGCTGCATATTGACGGAAGGCATATTTCCGAAGAGGTAGTGCATTCCGGTGGCAATGCCCATGCGCTTGAACTCGTGGCCGTGGTTATGGTAAGAGAGCTGAATTCCGTTTTCGGCAAGCTTCTTTGCGCCGTATTCCATGTCCTCGGCAAAGCAGGTGTAGCCAGCGGGAGTGAAATGGAAAAAGTCGCCGGGAATGCCGGGAACGCAGACCTCGGTGGCGCCGAAGGTCTTGAGATCGGCGATGAGCTGGTCGATGCCGCGGGCGACCTGTTCGATGCCAACGTGGGCAGAAACGGCGGAAAGACCGTATTTTGCCAGAAGCTCTTTAAGCTCAGCGGCGGTCATTCCGTAGAAACCGGCGGTCTCAACGTACTTGTAGCCACAGGCCGCAAGCTTTTCAAGGGAGGCCTCAAGGTCTTCGGGAGTACGGGTGTAATCGCGGATGGAATAGAGCTGCATTGCTATCTTCATTTTACAAAGTCACTCCTTTGTTTATTAGGTTCCGTAGTTTAGTTTGATTATAGCACAAGACGCTGTGCTGTTCAAGGAAAATTTAATACGCTAAAGAAAAAATATTTCACAGCGGATATATTTTACAATACATTTTTTCGGCTTGTCAACCCGTATTCGGGTAATAATTACCCTTTCGCCTGCTATGATATCGGTGACCCGTTTTTGGGTAATTTTCTTTCACCGAGGTGATTTCCGTGGACTATTCCCGGATCTACGTTGAGCGAATACGGTCTCTCTGCAAAAAGCGGGGTATTTCTGTGAACAAGCTTGCCACAATGAGCGGCGTTAAGCAGTCCACCCTCGACAATATCGTAAGGGGGCTCACCCGTGACCCAAGAGCCAAGACCCTCCACAAGATCGCCCTTGCCTTTAACATGACTCTGGCAGAATTTTTGGATTTTCCGGAGCTGAACGAATATTCCTTCGAGGAAGACAACGAATATTCCTTCGAGGAAGACGAAGAAGAATAAGCTTATTTATCTCAAAGGCCGCCTTATTTTTTTTACTAAGGCGGCCTTTGTTTTTATCTCTTTCCTGCCGTTCTCCATCAAACCGACAAAAAACGACAATACCCGGGCTTATACTCTGTGGCGTAAGCCCCCGGGGGAAAATCAGATCAGAAGGGTCCGGAGACGGACTTGCCGGTGCGGGCGGACTGGAAAGCCGCGTCGATGACCTTCATGACCCTGAGGCTCTGCTCGGGCTTGACGATGAGCTCGGCGCCCCGGTCCAGAACGTCCATAACGTTGCGGTAGTACTCGCTCCACTGATCCTTGCCCTTGGTGATAGGCTCTTCAACGATGGTCTCTTTTCTTCTGGGAGCCATGGTTCTGGTGGGACCTGCGGCGGTGTAGACGATGTTTTCCGTCCACTCAACGCCCTCTTCTTCTCTGGCGCGGACGATTTTGCCGTTGCAATCCCAGTCGAAAACGGTGAGAGTGGCCTCGTCGCCCTGAACCTGCCAGCGGGGAAGGGGAACGAAGCAGAGAGTGTCCACCTGGATATGGGCGGAAACTCCGTTTTCAAACTGCAGATAGACCTTGACGTTGTCGTCGCACTCGTCGCTCTTGATCTGCTTCATCTGGCAATAGACTTCGTTTACGGGGGAGTCGATGAGCCACATGACCTGGTCCAGCAGATGAACGCCCCAGTCAAAGAGCATACCGCCGCCGTTTTCCTTTGAGCCGCGCCAGCCGTGAAGCTTGCCGCCGGAGCCCTGAACGCGGTTTTCAATGTAAAACGGCTTGCCTACCTTGCCTTCTTCTATGGCCTTTTTGACGATGCGGAAGTCCCCGTCCCATCTTCTGTTCTGGTGAACGGTGAAAAGGCGGCCGGTCTCCTTTGCAACGGCCAGAACCTTTTCCAGCTCGGCTGCGTTCATGGTGACGGGCTTTTCGCAGACCACGTTCTTGCCGGCGCGCATGGCCGCAATGCAGTAGTCCGCATGGAAATTGTTGGGTACCGCAACGGTGATTATGTCTATCTCAGGGATGGAGAGAAGCTCTTCAAGACTGCGGCAGGGAATCAACCCTCTTTCCTTTGCAAGCTCAAGTCTTTCCTCGCGGATATCAAAGGCCGCAATTACCTCAAGACCGTCCACAGAGGAGTTGATGCTTTCGTGGTGCCAGGCGGCCATTCCGCCATAGCCAATGAGTCCAAGCTTGTGTGCCATGATGGTATTCTCCTTTTGTTCCCGCGCTATGCGGTGTTCTCGGTGAACAGCCCGTTTTCTCCGGGATACCCACGGATATATTATAATTTATCCCGCATAGTTTTGCAAGAACAATTTTCGGACAAAAAAACGCTCCCCCGGTCGCTTGGCTTAAGCGGTCAGGGGAGTGGGTGAAGAGCTTATTCTTCGGTCTTCGGGGAGGTCTCTGCTGCCTTGGGCTTGCGGTTGCCGTTAAAGTTACGGCGGGCGCCGCCGCGGTGGCCGCGGTACTGGCGATGCTTGCCCTCGCCGTTGGTGGGAGCAATGACCACCTTACGGTTGGGATCCTGGCCGGTGGAGAAGGTGGTGACACCCTCCTTGGCCTGGAGGCAGGAGTGGATAATGCGTCTCTCGTGGGGAGACATGGGCTCAAGAGTCATGCTGCGCTGATTCTTGATGACCTTGTCCGCAATGCGGTTGGCAAGGTTCTCGAGAGATTCCTCTCTCTTTTCCCTGTAGTTTTCGCTGTCGATGGTGACGCGAACGTACTTGTCGTTGCCCTTGTTTGCGGCAAGACCGGTGATGTACTGCAGAGCGTCAAGAGTTTCGCCTCTGCGGCCGATAAGGAGACCCATATCGGGGCCGGAAAGGGTAACGTCCACTCTGCCGTCCTCGCCTTCGCTGGCGTGAACGTCGGCCTTGACCTTCATCAGCTCGAAAAGTCCGTTAAGGAAGTCTTCGGTCTTGCGGGTCATGCCGACCTCGTAGAACACGCGAAGCTTCACCCAAACGCCGCCAAGACCAAGAAAACCGGTCTTGCCGCGGTCGAGAAGCTCGTAGGTGACTTCCTCTCTGGGGAGGGAGAGCTGAACAAGAGCCTTGGAAACAGCAACCTCAATGGCCTCATTGACGTTTTTGGCTGTTCCCTCAACCTCTATCATGTTTTGCATTTGTTTCAATCCTTTTCAAACGGGAAAAAGGGCGTTGTTCCTGCCGGGCGCTTAAATTAAGATCAGACCCTGCGAAAAACGGTTAAAAATCCGGCATTTATCCGCCTTTTTCAAATGGGAGATTAAATTCGGCTGACAAAAACTGTTCTCAGTTGAGCTTGGGCTCCTCTTCCTCGTCTGCAACGGGCTTGTTCCAGTACTTTTTGGAAATAGCCTGGATAATGGGCTCCTGCGCCATGGAGAACAGGTTGTTCAGTATCCAGTAGACGGTGATACCGGCGGGAAGGGCGAAACCGATAACGACGGACATGATGGGCATCATGTACATCATCATCTTAGAGGTCTGCGCAGCACTGTCTGCGGTGCTCACGCCGGAAGGATTCTTTTTCTTGTCGTCGTCGGGAACGACGTTCTTCTGATAGTGCTGGGTCACCCAGCTGAGAAGGAACGAAGTCACGCCGGAAAGAATGGGAAGAATGATGAGAACGTTTATGGGTCTGTAGCTGGGCTGATCGCCAAGATCAAGCCCGAAGAGATCAAAGTTGATCTCGAAGAAGTCCTCTGTGGAATAGGGTGCGGTATACTCTGTACCGGCAGCCTCAGCCTCTGCCTTTTCGGCGGCGAGTTTTTCGTTAAGCGCGTCGATATTGCCGTACATAAGACGGGCTACCTTTACCTGGTTGACAGCCTTTTCGCTTTCAGCCTCGACCATGGCAACGAAGCCCTTCTCGTTACCGACCTGGAAAAGATTGTCCACCTTTTTGGTGAATTCAGCCTTTTCCTCTTCTGTGGTGAGATCGGCAAGAGTCTTGCCGTCCACAACATAAAGGCCTTCATCCTTCAGCTCGATAAGGTCCTGGGAAATGGCCAGGATCGAGCCGTCGTTCTTTTCGATGTTCATCAGGTGAGTAACGGGACGGTAGATGACCGTGTAGAGACCAAGAACGATAACAAGAGTGAGCAGGGTGGGCAGACAGCCTCCCATAAGGCTAACGCCTTCCTTCTTGTAAAGCTTGGATACCTCTTCCTGATATTTCTGCTTGTTTGCGCCGTATTTCTTCTCCAGCTTTTTGATCTGGGGCTGAAGCCGCTGCTGGTCCATCATTCCCTTTTTGCTCTTCATCTGAAGGGGGAACAAAAGCAGCTTGACAATGAGGGTGAACAGCAAAATGGCCAAAGCAAAGTTTGCTCCGCCGTCACTGCCGATCAGCTTCATTATCATTTGCATTATAAATGCAAAAACATCAGTTACTATTGGAATATTCATCTGATTCCTCCGTCCGTTAATTCAGGGGACCGGGTCGTAACCACCCGGGTGAAAGGGATGGCATTTTAAGACCCGACGCAATGCGAGCCAGCCGCCCTTCAGTGCTCCGTATTTTTCCACCGCACACAGCGCGTACTCAGAGCAGGTGGGAATAAAACGGCAGCAAGGCTTTTTAAAGGGAGAGACGTGACGCCTGTAAAAGCGGATAAGAAAGAGAAAGATCTTTTTCATACGCCGTTTAAACAGTACGGGAAATAAGCCCACCGGATCTGAGGAGATTTAAAAGATCCTCCTGCAGTTCCTGCCAGGCTTTTCCTATGGCGCGGGTCCTTGCCACGATGACAATGTCAAAGCCGGGATTAAGAGAGTCCGACGACAGGCGAAGAACCTCTCTTATCTGGCGGCGGATGCGGTTGCGCTTCACCGCGCATCCAAGCTTTTTACCCGCGGTTATGCCGATCCGGACGTCGGGAGTACCGTTTTGCCGGTAATACACGGCGAACAGACCGGAAACACTTCTTTTCCCTTTGTGATAGAGCCTTTGAAAGTCTCTGTTGTCCTTAAGGACCGTTGGTTTCATAGAGCCCGGGGCGCTTAGTGAGTAAGTCTGGCTCTGCCCTTGGCGCGGCGTCTTGCAAGGACCTTTCTGCCGTTGGCAGTGCTCATTCTCTTGCGGAAACCGGCTTCCTTGCTTCTCTGTCTCTTCTTGGGCTGGTAAGTTCTAAGCATTTTTTTCACCTCCGTCACAAAGCTTCGCAAAGTTTTGGGTAAACATTCGCGTAGAGTTTAATTATATACCACGAAAGGGGTGTATGTCAATAACTTTTTTGTTTTTCACCTTAAATTTTACTCTCCCTCTATTTCTTTTTTTCCTGCGATGTGATATAATATGTTCAACATCCTACAATATATAATAGGGGGATCATGCATGCATTCTGCCGACGACATTTTAACAAGTCTTCTTTCGTTCCTTGCCAAGGATATGCAGAAGCTTGCCATAGACATATGGTTTTCCGATGCGAAGGCTGTCGAGCTCAGGCAGGACTGCTTCATCATCCGGACAAGCACACCTTATAAAAAAGAGGTCATCCAGACCCGCTACAGTGAAAACTGCAAAAAGATACTCTCCCAGATATTCTCTACCGACATGGACTTTATCGTTCTTGACGAGACCGAGGCTCCTCCCGCCGCCAAAACCAACAAGATACCCACCGACGGGGAGAAATTCACCTTTGAAAACTTCGTGGTTGGCAGCTCAAACAAATTTGCCCACGCTGCGGCCAACGCCGTTGCCATGAACCCCGCCGGGGCTTACAACCCCCTGTTTATCTACGGCGGCTCCGGCCTTGGAAAGACCCACCTTATGAAGGCCATTTCCAACACCATCCACGAAAACCACCCCGAATACCGCATTGCTTACCTTAAGAGCGAGGACTTCACAAACGAGCTCATCGACGCCATCAAGTCCCACTGCACCGAGGAGTTCCGCAGCAAATACCGTGTGGTCGACGTTCTTCTCATCGACGATATCCAGTTCCTTGCGGGCAAGGTCCAGACCCAGGAGGAGTTTTTCCACACCTTCAACGCTCTCACCGACGCCCACAAGCAGATAGTTCTCACCTCCGACCGTCCCCCCAAGGAGATCTACACTCTCCAGACAAGGCTTCAGACCCGCTTCGAAATGGGCCTTCTGGCGGACATACAGCCCCCGGACTTTGAGACCAGAGTGGCAATTTTGGAGAAAAAATGCGAGATGTTCAACATCACCATTCCGGAAAACATGCTCTCCTACATTGCAAACAACGCCACGGCAAACATACGTCAGCTTGAGGGCATCGTTAACCACATTCACGCCGACATGGACATCATGGGCGGCGAGGTGGACATGAACATGATCCAGCGCGCCATAAAGGACATTCAGGTGGGCTCCGGCAAAAAGCCCGCCAGCGAGCTTATCATTGAAGAGGTCTGTAAATACTACAACATCTCTCCCGACAGGCTCAAGGTCAAAAACCAGAGCCAGGATATCGTTCTGCCCCGCCAGGTGGCAAGCTACATTCTCCAGCAGCTCACCGATATGTCCCTCCAGGATATCGGCAAGACCCTGGGCGGCCAGCACCATACCACCATCATCAACTCCATCAAAAAGATCAAGAACGAGATGCGGGACAACCCCGCTTTGGCAAGCTCCGTTAAGGATCTTATGACCAACCTCAGCGAAAAAGGCGAGACCCAGGTGTTCTGAGTTTTCCACAGCTTCCACCGGCTTCCACACAGGGGTTTTCCACCTCATTCACAGCCATAATTTTCCCCATGTGGACCTTTGTGGAAGCGCCGGAGCTGACTTTCACAGGTCAAAAAACCCCGAACACCCATTTTCCCTAAGGCAGATCTAAAACCGTCAACATTTCCACAGTCTCTAATAATACGACTTTATTATCCTATAACCTATAAGATTAAAAACGGAGGCCTATAATGAAATTCACTTGTAAGAAGGCTGAGTTCTCAGAAGCCGTTTCAACCGCAGCCCGTGCGGTATCTCCCAAGAGCTCAATTCCTGCCCTTGAGGGCATTCTTATCACCGCCGGAGAAAGCCTTACCTTCTGCGGCTACGATCTTAAGCTGGGTATAACCTGTTCCTGCGAAGCGGACATTGCCGAAAAGGGCAGCATTATCCTCAACGCCCGTCTGCTCTCCGAGATCGCAAGAAAGCTTCCCGACGGAGAGGTCTTCATCTCCTCCGACGAGACCGACAAGGTAAAGATACTCTGCGGTCTTTCCGAGTACAACCTCACCGGCATTCCCGGAGAAGAATTTCCCGAAATGCCTCTTATCGATTCCGACAGAAGCTTTTCCATCAACTCCGACGTTCTCAAAAAGATGATCTCCGGAACCATCTTTTCCATCTCCACCAACGACACCAAGCCCGTTTTCACAGGCTGTCTCTTCGACATCCGCGAGGGCACGTTAAAGCTTGTCTCCACCGACAACTACCGTCTCTCCGTCTGCCGCAATCCCGTGGACTGCGAGGGAGAGTTCCGCTTCGTGGTTCCCGGAGACACTCTCCGGGAGATCGCCCGTATTCTTCCCGACTCCGAAGATAAGGCCGAGTTCGAGCTGGCAGAAAAGCACGCTCTGGTCAAGATCGGCTCAAGCGTTATCTTCTCCGGACTTCTGGACGGTCAGTTCTTAAGATACGAAAACTCCGTTGCCGCTCCTCAGAAGAACGCCGTCATCATCTCCGTTTCCAAGCTCACCGAATGCGTGGAGCGAGTTTCCCCCGTGGTCAACGACAAGCTCCGCAATCCTCTGCGCTTAAAGCTGGAGGACGGAACCATCCGCCTTACCTACACCTCCTCCACGGCAAACGCCAAGGACGAGACCGGATATTCCGGCAGATGCGAGCCCGTTGAGGTCGGTCTTTCCAACAAGTTCCTGCTGGACGCTCTCCACGCCATACCCGACGAGGAGTGTGAGCTCTGCTTCAACACCCAGACCTCGCCCATGGTGCTCCGCCAGAAGGACGGGGACGCCTATTTCTACATGATCGCCCTTATGCGGCTCAACTGACCATGAGGGTCGAAAAGATCCTTCTCCGGGATTTTCGCTGTTACGAAGAGGCCGAGGTAACCTTCGACCCCAGCGTTAACATCATCTGCGGCGAAAACGCCGCAGGAAAGACCAACCTTTTGGAGTCCGTCTACTATTTCTCCGCCATGAAGCCCTTAAGGGCTGTCCGCGAGAGGGAGACCGTGAGATACGGCGCAGAGGTTGCTTATCTTGAGGCCACCGTGAATTCCGGGGGCAGAGAAAAGGTTCTCACCTCGTGCATCTCCTCAAAGGGGGGCAAAAGGCTCACCCGGAACGGAGTTAAGCTTAAGACCTCCGGCGAGATGCTGGGGGATCTGAGGACCGTTGTGTTCTCCCCGGAGGACCTTTACATCGTCAAGGGAGCCTCCGCAGAGAGAAGACGGCTTATGGACAGGGCCATCTGCCAGCTTCGCCCGTCTTACTGGGCGGCGCTGAACGAATATAACCGTATTATCGTCCAGAAGCAGAAAATACTTAAAAACAGAGAGGAAAAGCCATCCCTTCTTGAGCTTTTGCCCTCTTACAACGAAAGGCTGGCGCACTTTGCCGGAACGCTGATCTCCGTGAGAAGCTCCTACGTTGCAAAGCTTTCCCAGCTCGCCGCAGAGTGTTCCGCATCACTCTCTGCCGGAAGGGACGTGCTGAGCCTTGAATACAGGACGCTTTCAAACATCCCCTCCCCCAGAGACATGGACGTGAACGACATAAGATGCGCCGTTGGAGAGCATCTGCGGTCCCACTACGCCGCGGAGCTTGCCTCGGGAAGCTGTCTTTCCGGCCCCCATAAGGACGATATTTCCATCTTCGTCAACGGAACCGATGCAAAAAGCTTTGCCTCCCAGGGTCAGACAAGAACAGCCTCCCTTGCGCTGAAGCTTGCGGAAAGAGAGATCTTTTTCCGGGACACGGGAGAATATCCGGTGCTTTTGCTGGACGACGTGCTCTCTGAGCTGGATCCCGTTCGCCAGAGCGGAGTTCTGAACCGCATTGAGGGCGGGCAGGTGCTTATAACCTGCTGTTCCAGCGAGGCTCAGCCCCTTGGGGGAAGGCTTATCACAGTTCAACGCGGCAGGATATCCGAAGTCCGGGATATCGTCAAGGCAAAATAAAACGAAAAAGGAGAAAAAAGATGTACGTTCATCTTGGCTCCGGAGTTGTTGTCCGTGCGTCGGGTCTGGTTGGGATCTTCGACATAGAGCGAACCACCTCCACACCCCGCACCCGTGAATTTTTGGCGGCAAGCGAAAAGAAAAAAGAGGTCGTCACCGTTGGGGACGATTTTCCCAAATCCTTTGCGGTGTTCTCGGAAAACGGGAAAAACCGCACCTATATATCACAGATCTCCGCGGCAACGCTGAAAAAACGCGTGGGCTCGGGGCATAAGCTAAGCGATTGAGTTTTATTTAGAACAGGGAGAAGAAATGGAACAGAACAGAAACGTCGAATCCTACGACGAAAGTCAGATCAAAATACTCAAAGGTATCGATGCCGTCCGCGTAAGACCGGGTATGTACATCGGCACCACATCTCTTCGCGGCCTTCACCACCTTGTTTACGAGATCGTGGACAATGCCATTGACGAGGCTCTTGCGGGCTACTGTACCAGAATAACCGTTGAGATCCTTCCCGGGGACGTTATCCGCGTTACCGACAACGGCCGCGGCATTCCCACGGGCATCAACCCCGAAATGGGCATTTCCACCGTCGAGGTGGTCTACACCGTGCTCCATGCCGGCGGCAAGTTCGGCTCCGGCGGCTACAAGGTCGCAGGCGGTCTTCACGGCGTTGGCGCCAGCGTTGTCAACGCACTTTCCGAGTGGCTCACCGTTGAGACCAATTTCGACGGCGAGACCGTAATGGAACAGCGCTACAGCCGGGGCGTTCCCGATTATCCCCTGCGGCCCAAGGAAAAGAGCAGCGTCCACGGCACCGCCGTCACCTTCAAGCCCGACGCTACGATCTTCGACGAGACGGTCTTCGATTACGACACCCTTCTCTTCCGTCTGAGAGAGCAGGCCTTCCTTAACGCCGGACTTTACATCTCTCTCACCGACCGCAGAGAGGAAGAACCCAGATGCGCCGAGCTCTGCTATGAGGGCGGCGTTAAGAGCTTCGTTGAGTTTCTGAACACCTCGAAGACCCCTCTCAACAAAGAGGTCATCTTCGTTTCCGGCACCAGGGGCGACTCCTACGCGGAGATCGCCATGCAGTACAACACGACCTACAACGAAAACATCCTCTCCTTTGCAAACAATATAAACACCACCGAGGGCGGCATGCACGAGTTGGGCTTCAAGACAGCTCTCACCAGAGTGGTCAACGAATACGCCCGCAACCGCAAATATCTCAAGGAGAACGAAAAGAACCTTGCCGGCGAGGATATCCGCGAGGGTCTCACCGCCGTCATCAGCGTCAAGCTCACCGACGCCCAGTTTGAGGGTCAGACCAAGACAAAGCTGGGCAACAACGAGATACGCACCCTTGTGGAGAGTATTATCTACGACAAGCTCACCGCCTATTTCGAAGAGAACCCCTCCGTTGCCAAGGAGATAATGGGCAAATCCATCGACGCCTTCCGCGCCCGTGAGGCCGCAAGAAAGGCCCGTGAGAGCACGAGACGTAAATCCGTTCTCGAGCCCGGAAACCTTCCCGGCAAGCTTGCGGACTGTCAGGAGCGCGACCCCTCGAAGTGCGAGCTCTACCTGGTGGAGGGTGACTCCGCCGCGGGCAGCGCAAAGGGCGGAAGAGACTCAAAATACCAGGCCATTCTTCCCCTCTGGGGCAAGACCCTTAACGTGGAAAAGGCCCGTATAGACCGCATTTACGACAACGATAAGCTTGGACCAGTGGTCACGGCTCTTGGCTGTGGCATCGGCGCCGACTGCGACACCTCAAAGCTCCGCTACCACAAGATAATCATCATGGCCGATGCCGACGTCGACGGCGCACACATCCGCTGTCTGCTGCTGACCTTCTTCTACAGGTTCATGAGAAAGGCCATTGAAGAGGGATACGTTTACATCGCCCAGCCTCCCCTTTACAAGGTCACCAAGGGCAAGACCGTCAGATATGCCTACACGGAAAAGGAATTTTCCGGCATTCTGGAGGAGCTTGAAAACGTTCCGGACGACGCCGTTCAGCGTTACAAGGGTCTTGGTGAGATGGATGCCGAACAGCTTTGGGAGACCACCATGGACCCCGAGGGAAGAATTCTGCTCCGCGTTGAGCTTAACGACGCCATCGCCGCAGACCAGACCTTCTCCCTGCTCATGGGCGACGAGGTACCTCCCAGAAGAGAATATATCGAACAGCACGCAAAGTACGTTACAAATCTTGATATTTAAGCTTTTTCGGCAGTATTTTTAAGGAACGGTCAGAGAAATGGAATTTAACGAACAGAAGATCATAGACGTAGACATAGAGCAGGAAGTTAAAAAATCCTTTATGGAATATGCCATGTCCGTTATCATCTCCCGGGCACTGCCGGACGTGAAGGACGGATTGAAGCCTGTTCAGCGCAGAATTATATACACCATGTACGACACGGGTCTCACCCCGGAAAAGGCTTACCGCAAGTCCGTTACCGCCGTCGGTGACGTTCTGGGTAAATACCATCCCCACGGCGAAGCCTCGGTCTACGACGCAATGGTGCGTATGGCCCAGGATTTCTCCCTGAGATATCCCCTTGTTGACGGCCACGGCAACTTCGGCTCCATCGATGGCGACCCCCCTGCGGCCTACCGTTACACCGAGGCCAAAATGGCAAAGCTCAGCCTGGAGATGGTCCGGGATATTGAAAAGAACACCGTAAACTTCATGCCCAACTTCGACGGCCGCATGAAGGAGCCCACCGTGCTTCCCAGCCGCTTCCCCAACCTTCTGGTGAACGGCTCCATCGGCATCGCTGTCGGCATGGCCACAAACGTGCCTCCCCACAACCTCCGTGAGGTGGTTGACGGCGCGCTCTCCATCATGGACAACCCCGACGCCTCCATGGAAGAGCTTATGCGCATTATCCCCGGCCCGGACTTTCCCACCGGAGGCATAATTCTCGGCAGAAGCGGCATACGCGCCGCCTACGCCACCGGCAAGGGACACATAAAGGTCCGCGCCAAGGCTGAAATCGAGGAGTTTGACAACGGCCGCTCCCGCATTATCGTATCTGAGATACCCTACGAGGTCAACAAGGCCCGTATGTGCGAGGAGATCGGCAATCTCGTCAAGGAGAAAAAGATCGAAGGCATAACCGCCCTCCGTGACGAGTCCAACCGCAAGGGCATACGCGTTGTCGTTGAGGTCAGCAGAAACGCCAACGCCAACGTTATCTTAAACCAGCTCTACCAGTATACCAATATGCAGCGCACCTTTGCGGTGTCCATGCTGGCTCTGGTTGACAATACACCCAAGGTGCTCTCCCTCCGAGAGATGCTGGATCACTATCTTGCCCACCAGAAGGACGTTATCGTCCGCCGCACCGAGTTCGATCTGAAGAAGGCTCTGGACAGGGCAAACATTCTTGAAGGTCTGCGCATTGCCGTTGACCACATTGACGAGGTCGTGCGCATTATCCGCCAGAGCGCCAATATCCCCGAGGCAAAGGCCGCTCTTATTGAGCGCTTCAAGGGCTTCGAGGTAAAACAGCTTCTCAAGCGCAGTGAAGCGGGCTACGACGAGGCAAACGAAGATCTCTCCGTGGGTCTCAACGAGGAACAGGCACAGGCCATCGTCTCCATGACTCTTGGTCAGCTCACCGGTCTGGGTGTTGACAAGATCGAAAAAGAGTACGAAGAGAAGATGAACATCGTCCGTGAGTGCAGAGCCATTCTCGCCTCCGACGAAAAGGTCAACGGCATCATCCGCGACGAGCTCACCGAGATCAAGAACAAATTCGGTGACGAGCGCCGCACAAAGATCGAGGCCGAGGAAAACGAGATCGACATTGAAGACCTCATCAAGAACGAGACCTGTGTTTACACCCTTACCAAGCTTGGCTACATCAAGCGCCTGCCCGTTGACGCTTACCGCGTACAGCGCCGGGGCGGCAGGGGCGTTGCGGGTATGTCCATGAGGGAAGAGGACGTTGCGGACACCATCTTCGTCGGACGCACCCACGACTATATGATGTTCTTCACCACCCGGGGCAGAGTGTTCCGCCTGAAGGGCTATCAGATCCCCGAGGCAGGACGTACCGCCAAGGGCACGAATATCGTAAACCTTCTGGAGATCGAAAAGGACGAGCGTATTTCCTCCATGCTCCACGTCCGCGCCGGAGACGAGGAGAGCAAATATCTCTTCATGGTCACCAAAAACGGTACGGTAAAGCGTGTCAACCTTTCCGATTTCTCAAATATCCGCCGCTCCGGTCTGAAGGCTCTTGCCCTTGAAGAGGGGGACGAGCTTATCGCCACCCTTATGACCTCCGGAGAGGACGATATCGTCATCGGCACCCGTATGGGCCGCTGCTGCGCCTTCTGCGAGGACGGAGTTCGTCCCATGGGCAGAAGCGCCGTGGGCGTTATCGGCATACGTCTGGACGAGGGCGACGAGGTCATCGGCGCTTCCGTGCTCACCCCCGGCTGTCACGTGCTCACCGTCACCGAAAACGGCTACGGCAAGCTCTCCGAAGAGGATAAGTTCCCCCGTCACAACCGCGGCGTTCGGGGCGTTACTCTCCACGACCTTACTGAGAAGACCGGTCTGCTTTCCGGCCTGCTCATCACGGATACCGAAAGCGAGGTCGTTCTCATCACCAGCGAGGGCACCCTCATCCGCACCGAGACCGACAAGATCCGCGTCTGCGGCAGAATTTCTCAGGGCGTTCGCATTATGAAGACCGGAGAAAACGAAAAGGTCATCGGCATTGCCTCCGTCCCCGAAGAGGACGGCGAGGAAGCTCAGGAAGAGACCTCCGGAGAGGAAAACGAAGTCAATATAGAAGAGGAATAAAATCCCCGGAGCTTTTGTGGAAAAGTATGTGGATAATGTGAAAACAGTTTATTCACTAACTAAACGTCCGGCAAAAGCTCTGTCGGAAAAAAAGCTATGGACAAGAAAAAGGTAGAAGTTTATACCGACGGAGCCTGTTCGGGGAACCCCGGACCGGGAGGATACGGAGTTATCCTCCGCTGGAACGGCCACGAAAAGGAGATCTCCGGAGGAGAGGCCAACACCACTAACAACCGCATGGAGCTCATGGGCGTGATAAGCGCCCTTGAGGCTCTGAAGGAGTCCTGCATCGTGGATCTGTACACAGATTCAAAATACGTTGTGGACGCGGTGAACCTTGGCTGGGCAAAAAGATGGAAGGCCGCGGGCTGGAAGAAAAACAAGACCGAGGCCGCCAAAAATCCCGACCTTTGGGAAAGGGTGCTGAACCTCATCGCCTATCACGAAGTCAGATTCATTTGGGTAAAGGGTCACGCGCAGAACGCCTTTAACAACAGGTGCGACGCTCTGGCCGTTGCCCAATCCAAAAAATACCGCTAAAATCCCACAGGCAAAAAGAAGGAAAACAAATGGAAAAAAGATTTGTGTACGCCGATAACTCGGCAACTACAAGAGTGTGCGACGAAGCCGTCAGCGCAATGATGCCTTTCTTCACCGAAGAATACGGTAACCCCTCGTCCATTTATCCCTTTGCTTCCGAAAGCAAGAAGGCTCTCGAGGGTGCAAGAAAGACCGTTGCAGATATTCTCGGCGCCATTCCGGACGAGATCATCTTCACCGGCGGCGGCACCGAGGCGGATAACCACGCCATCTGCGGTGTTGCAAGAGCAAATATCAAAAAAGGCCGCCACATTGTCACCTCTGCCATCGAGCACCACGCCGTGCTCCACACCTTTGAGCGCCTCAAACGCGAGGGGTTCGAGATAACCTACGTTCCCGTTGATGAAAACGGTGTGGTCACCCCCGAGGCGCTCTCGGCAGCCGTTAAGCCGGGCACCACCCTTGTGTCTATAATGGCGGCAAACAACGAGATCGGCACCATCCAGCCCATTGCCGAGCTTGCCCGTATTGCCCACGAGGCAGGCGCCGTGTTCCACACAGACGCCGTCCAGGCGGCGGGACATATCGCCATAAACGTCCGTGAGATGGGCATAGACATGCTCTCTCTCAGCGGCCATAAGTTCAACGGCCCCAAGGGCGTCGGTCTGCTCTACGTCAAAAAGGGCACACTTGCCCAGCGCTTTATGGAGGGCGGCGGCCAGGAAAAGGGCAGAAGAAGCGGCACGGAAAACGTTGCCGGGATCGTTGGTATGGCAAAGGCTCTTGAGATATCCGTGGCCCATATGGAGGCTGAAGCAGTGCGCCTTGGCGCTCTGAGAAAAAAGCTTGAGGCCGGCATTCTCGCCATTCCCCACACCCGTCTCACCGGACACCCGGAAAACCGTCTGCCCGGACTTTGCTCCTGCGTTATAGAGTATATCGAGGGCGAAAGCCTTGTGCTCATGCTGGGGCTTAACGGCATCTGCGCCTCCACGGGCTCTGCCTGCTCCACGGGCTCCCTTGACCCCAGCCACGTGCTCATGGCCATCGGGCTTCCCCACGAGGTCGCCCACGGCTCCCTCAGACTTTCCCTTGGAAGATATTCCACCGAAGAGGACGTTGACTACATCCTTGAAAAGCTCCCTGAGATCGTAAAGACCCTTCGCGCAATGTCACCGGTGTGGCCGGGAAACAGCGACGGTACCCTTTAAGATAAATAAACTTTTTCCACCAATCTACATGCAAAGGAAGATTTAAGCTATGTATTCTGAAAAAGTTATGGACCATTTCACCCACCCCAGAAACGTGGGCGTTATTGAAGATGCCAACGCCGTTGGCCAGGTTGGCAACATGAAGTGCGGCGACATTATGAAGATATACATGAAGATCGAGAACGAGATCATCACCGACGTCAAGTTCCAGACCTTCGGCTGCGGCGCCGCCGTTGCAACCAGCTCTATGGCAACCGAGCTCGTCAAGGGTCAGAGCATCAACGACGCCCTTAAGCTCACCAACTCTGCCGTTGTTGAGGCTCTGGAGGGACTTCCCCCCGTCAAGATCCACTGCTCCGTTCTTGCGGAGGAGGCCGTTAAGTCCGCCATTGCAGACTACTACCGCCGTCAGGGCATTGACCCCGAGCCCATCGTGGGCTGCACCGGCGACTGCGAAGCCTGCCACGCTCACGACCACGGAAATGAAGAATAAGGTCCTTTTGGGACTTTCGGGAGGCGTCGATTCATCTCTGGCCGCCCTTCTTTTGAAGGACGCGGGCTACGAGGTGGTCGGCGTCTACCTTTTCAGCAGTCTTTCCCGGGACGAAAGCGACTCTGCCGCCGCCGCGGCGGAGTTTTGCGGAATTCCCTTTGAAAAGGCGGACATAACCCGGGAGCTTGAGGAAAAGGTCTGTTCCTATTTCGTAAACGAATACTGCAGCGGAGCGACCCCAAGCCCCTGTATCGTCTGCAATCCGAAGGTGAAGTTCAAAGCCCTTTTCGACGCCGCAGACCGTCTTGGTGCGGAGTTTGTGGCCACCGGGCACTATGCCAGAATGGGTCTGACGGAAAAGGGCGAGAGGGCGATATTTACCGGAATCGGCAGAAACGACCAGTCCTATATGCTCTGCCGAATGGGGAGAGAGCTGTACAGCCGGCTTTTATTCCCCCTGGGCGGTTTTTCCAAGGACGAGGTTCGATCTATGGCCGCAGAAAGGGGAATTCCCACCGCAGATAAGCCCGACAGCATGGAGATTTGCTTTATTCCTTCCGACGACCGCATCGGCTTTATAGAGAGCCGTATTGGTTCTGCGGAAAAGCTTAAGGGCAATTTTGTTGACGACGGGGGTAGAATTCTGGGACCTCACCTTGGTATCCACCGGTACACCGTGGGGCAGAGAAAGCGCCTTGGAATAGCCCTTGGATATCCGGCATACGTCAGCCGAATTGACCCCGGTACCAATTCCGTGGTGCTCACCCCATCCGGCGGTGAGTATGACACTACCGTGAGGGTGTCGGACTGTATCTGGCATCTGGAATGCGGAGAAGAGTTTGAAGCAGATATACGCGTGCGCCATTCTGCGGGGTTCACAAGGGGTATTGTAAGAAAAAAAGGAACGGGAGCGGAGCTTTATTTTGAAAACGGAGTCCGCGCCGCCGCACCTGGGCAGTTTGCCGTGTTTTACGTCAACGGCGCAATTGCCGGAAGCGGAAGAATTGAGGGGTAAAGAGAGATATGAAAAAGCTTTTTGTTTTTGTTTTGTGCGCTGTGTGCCTTTTTGCAATGAGCGGCTGTGCGCCCATTGAAGAGATCATCTCCCACGCAAAGGAAGATATCGTCATCTCCCGGGATGAAGAGAATATCGGCGGGGAAAACGGCTTTGATTTTGAGGACGGGCAGATAACCACTCAGCATATCATAATCAACGGCGCCGTTGGGGGAGACATAAGCTCCATAGACGTTGGGGACATTATGTATGAGAAGACCCCCTTTGCCTACGTCGCCGTGAACTCCACCTCTGCCCACGTCACACCGGACTATGAGAGTGAGTTGACCGGCACTTATTCCAAGGGTGAGGCCGTTTTAGTTTATTACCGCACAGAAAATGAGTCCGGCATCTGGGCAAAGACAGATCTTGGCTGGGTGAACATGGAGGATCTCGTCTGCGAGTGCTGTTACGTTTCCGAGGTACCCGATGCGGTCCCGGATGAAAATATTTCCATTGCACAGGAATGGCGCTACGTTGAAATGGATTACAACGAGGGCTATATGAAGTTCTACGGAGTTTTCTATTTCTGGGAGGACGGCACCTGGTTTTTTGAGAGCGTGGGATCTTATTACTACTTTGAATTTGGGCAGGAGATCTACGGCGGAGAGCTTAGCGAGACCCGGCCCGATATGTGGGGCAGATACGAGCTTGACGGGGATAAGATAACAATTATCTGCGACTATATCGAAGGCGAAGACGGAATCGACTATCCGGTCAGCGAGACCTACACCTACGAGCTCACGTGGGGAAGGCTTGTTCTGTGGGGCGACGACTATCCGGTCACCGCGCTCTATTCGGACAGCCTTTCCGGCATTTACGAAAGACTCCACTCCGGCGACCAATAGAGAATAAAAAATAAATCAAAACGTGCCCCCAACAATTTTTGCCACAAGAAAAAATGTTGGAGGCACGTTATTTTTTTGTTTGTAGGGCGAAAAAAAGGGCTTTGCCGATTTTTTTGGGGAAGCCTGTAAGCCGGGTTCTGTGGACTGCTGCCATCTATCTGCGGGCCGCAATTGCTTGCGGTCTCAAGCCTCCAACTGCGGACATTGGCCGGGAGAGCCTTTTTCGTCCATTCGGGAGTTGCACCGGATAGAGTTTACATGAACACCGCGTTACCGCGGCGACGGCGGGAGCTTATCTTCGCCTTTCCACCCTTACCGCAAAAGCTTGCGGCGGTATATCTCTGTTGCACTTGTCCGGAGGTTACCCTCGGCGGGCGTTACCCGTTATCCTTCCCTGCGGTGCCCGGACTTTCCTCATGGGGGGAGAACACGTCACCCCCAACGCGGCAGCACAGCTTCCCCAAAAAAATCGGCAAAGAGCCGATAATTATCGCCGCATTATTATAAACTAAAATCGCCAAAAAGTAAAGTCATTTTTTACTGTTTCGGGGATTGAAGTGTTTGCCTTCATATGTTATAATAAGCTTGACAATAAAACGGAGGAAGTTTTAACTATGAGCGAGAGCGATTTTGGCAACGATTTTATCACCCTTACCGATGACGAAGGCAACGAGATCGAGCTTGAGCATCTGGACACCCTTGAGTACGAGGGCGAGCTTTACATGGCCTTTGTTCCTGCCTACAACAGCCCCGAGGAGCTTGTTGACGATTCTGCCGAGCTTATCATCCTCAAGACCGAGGAGATCGACGGCGAAGAGATGCTTGTAACTCTGGACGATGAAGAGCTTTTGGAAAAGCTTTTCGAGATGTTCGTCGCCCGTTTGGAAGAGGATGCCGAAGAGGGCAACGACTTCGCAGACGAAGAGTAAGAAAAATTTGTTTTGAGCTCCCGTTTATTTTTACCCCCAATCGGGATATAATATAAACAGGATGCCCTCTGAACCGAAAAAATCGCATTCCCTGCGGGGTGCGTGATGCCGTTTGTTTTTAACCGACAAAACAACGATAAGGGATTCCGCGTTCTCCCTTTTGTTTGCAGGCCTCCCGGGTGCATTCTGCGCCCGGACGTTGGAAGCAGTGATAAAGGGGACAGGTTGCCCACCTGCTATAATTTGTGCAGGTTATTATCTGCGGCACACGGCCCATGTGGGGGGTGCATTTTTTTGAAAGAAAGATAACTAGTGTTATTTGTCCTTTGACTTTGAAATGAGTGAAAAGATAAACCCAAACAGAACCGCCGCGCATATTCCTGCAGAGGTGGCACCAAGACCCCCGGTGAGGATCCCAAGAGCGCCCTTTTCGGCAATTGCTTTTTCAACGCCCTTTGCCAGAGAATAGCCAAAGCCCACGATGGGCACGGTTGCTCCCGCACCTGCAAAGTCCACTACCTTATCCCAAAGCCCGACCCCGGTCAACAGAACACCGGACACTACGAAAATGACCAGAATTCTTGCCGGGGTGAGCTTCGTCCTGTCTATAAGCACCTGCCCCAGGGCGCATATGGCGCCGCCCACTAAAAACGCCCAGATATATTCCGTCACAGCGCACACTCCCTTTCCCCGCATATCACAACAGCGTGGCAGATCCCGGGTATTGAAGAGCCCTGTTGTATCTCCGTTGGAGAATGAAGGGCTCCCGTCCCGGCAAAGATCATCCGTTTATACCTTCCGGCTCTCACCTCGTCCAGAATTTTACCGCAGAGCACAGCGGCGCTGCAGCCGCACCCGGAGCCGCCGCAGTGGGTGTCCTGAGAGGGAGAGAAGATCAGCTCTCCGCAGTCAAAATAGTTTTCGCCCAGTTTAATTCCATTTTGTGCGCAAAGATCCCGCAGGATCTTGCTGCCCAGGGCTCCAAGGTCTCCTGTGAGTATGAGATCAAAGCTGTCCGGCGAGGTGGACGTATCTGTAAACAGGGCGGTCAGTGTGTCAAATGCCGCAGGCGCCATTGCCGCGCCCATGTTGTTTGCGTCCGTCACACCGGCGTCCACAATGTGACCGCAGGTGGCGCTGCAGATATAGGGCCCGTCACTGTTCGGTGTCAGAATGGCGCAGCCGGAGGCCGTGCAGGTCCACTGTGCGCTTGGGGGCCTTTGACCGCCGTATTCAAGGGGCATTCGGTATTGCCTTTCCGCACTGCAAAAATGGGACGAGGTTATGACTGCAATATTTTCCCCGTAGCCCCCGTCCACGGTCATCGCCCCGAGACCAAGCCCCTGGGCCATTGTTGAGCAGGCGCCGTAAAGCCCGAGATACGGAACGCCCGTTGCCTTGTGGGCAAAGGACGAGCTTATGCACTGGTTCAAAAGATCCCCGGCGTATATCCGGTCAAGTGATTTTTGATCCAGCTTTGCTTTTTCAAGGGCAATGCCCAGCGCCCGGCTTTGCATTGCGCTTTCGGCCTGTTCCCAGGTCTTTTGTGAAAGGGTCGTGTCAGGATAGGTCTCGTCAAAGTATTTTCCAAGAGGGCCGGCCGATTCTTTCTTTCCTGCCACAGCCGCCCATGAGGCGATGCCCGGCAGAGAGGGAAAGCGAACCGTGTGGGTCCCCAGTTTGTTTTTCCGGTTCAAGGTAATTCTCCTTTGAGTTGGAAATGTTTCACGTGAAACATTTTTCCCCGGGGAGCAAAAAAATATACCATCCGAAAGGGCGTTGTGGTATAATAAAAGCAAATGAAAAAAAGGGGAGTCAGATAAAATGAAGACCTTTGGAGATAACAAGCTCAAAGCATTCACCCTCAGCTATGACGACGGCGTTACTCAGGACATACGCTTGATTGAACTGCTGAATAAATACGGCCTCAAGTGCACCTTTAACCTCAACTCCGGTTTTTTGGGACAGAAGGGGATATTGGACAGATGGGGAAAGAGAATATCCCACTATAAGATCCACCCCGAGGACGTAAAATACGTCTACGACGGACACGAGGTTGCCGTTCACACGGTAAACCACCCCGTGCTGCCAGAGCTTCCCGATGAAGACGTTGTCCGTGAGGTTGAGGAAGACCGTATCGCTCTGAGTGAGATCGTTGGTTATGAAGTTGTGGGCATGGCCTATCCCAGCGTTGGCATCGGTTACGACACAAGAGTGCCCGAGCTCATCCGCACACGCACGGGAGTTAAATACGTCCGAAGCGTTGAGGACACGGACAGCTTCGACCCCCAGGAGGATCTTTACCGTTTCCGACCCAACGTCTATAACCTGCTCGAGATGGACAGAATGTTTGAGTTGGGAAAGAAATTCGTTGAGCTTAAGGCAGACAGACCTCAGATATTCTATTGCTGGGGTCACGCATACGAGATGGACTTTGAAAAGGACTTCTGGGTGAAGCTTGAGGAGTTTTTTGAGATGATGGCCGGCAGAGACGATATATTCTACGGCACAAATAAAGAAGTTCTGCTTTAAAACATTTACTTATTCCCAAAAATGTGGTATAATCTGCCCTGTGAAAACTTTTGGGAGAAAAACATGGAAATCACATTCGACAGGATCGTAATAATAATTATGGCGGCCTTTGCCGTTGTGGGCGGACTGGACAGGATATTCGGCAATTGCCTCAAACTCGGCCAGAGCTTTGAAAACGGAATACGCACCATGGGCGAGCTTGCACTCTCCATGGTGGGCATAATCGTTCTGGCTCCAGTGATCGCAAAGGTGCTTGGGCCGGTGGTCGTTCCGGTGTACAGATTTTTAGGAGCGGACCCGGCCATGTTTGCCGGAACCATACTTGCCTGCGATATGGGCGGCGCCCCATTGGGAATGGAGCTTACAAAGGATCTTGAGGCAGCAAGGCTTGGGGGAATGATAACGGGTTCTATGCTGGGCGGCACGGTGAGCTTCACGATACCCGTTGCAATGAGCATTCTGCCCGTGGGGGACAGAAAATTTGCCGCAAAGGGCATACTCTGCGGTGTTGTGACTGTTCCTTTGGGAGTTTTCCTTGGGGGAATCGTTGCCGGAATACCCGTGCTCAAGGTTTTTATGAACCTGATACCCATACTTATCGTCTCGCTTCTCATCGCTCTTGGGCTGTGGAAGGCTGAAAGATTTATTATCAAGGCCTTTGAAATATTCGGAAAATTTATAACCGCCGTTGCCACGGTTGGTCTTTTGGCGGGGGGGATCGAGCTTACCACGGGATTTACGGTCATACCCGGACTTGGCTCCATGGAGGAGGCCTTCTGTGTAGTGGGTGAGATCGCCATCGTCCTTGCGGGTGCGTTTCCCCTTGTGTCCATCATAACCCGGCTGCTGGACAAGCCCCTTGGAAAAGCCGGGGCGAAATTCGGAATGAACTCCGTTTCGGTCTCGGGTATTATCGCAACACTTCCAAACTCCCTTGCAACCTTTGACCTTGTTCCCAAAATGGACGACCGGGGTAAGGTGGTCAACATGGCATTTGCAGTTTCGGCCGCCTTCGTCTTTGGCGATCACCTTGCGTTCTCCGCGGGCTACGACCCGGAGATGATACTGCCCCTTATCCTTGGAAAGCTATTTGCGGGCATTACGGCAGTTTGTCTTGCCCTTTTAATAACAAAGGAGAAAAAACATGTTTGATTATCACATTCACTCCAGCCTTTCCTTTGACTCAAAGGAAGACCCCATGGAGATAGCCCGTGCCGCCGCAAACGCAGGGCTTAAGGAGATATGCTTCACCGACCATTACGATTTCAATACCTCGCCCGACCTTCCCGTTAATATCTTCTCCGAGAAGGCGTGGCACGATCAGTATGCAGACGTTGGAGTTGAGGGACTTACCGTAAGACACGGAGTTGAGCTTGGCATTGCAAACTGGAATACCGCCGAGGCGAAAGCCCTCACAGAGTGGGAGGGGCTGGACTTTATAATCGGTTCTGTACACTTCATCGACGGTCACGACCCCTATGAAAAGGTTTATTGGGAGACCCGCACCGTTGCAAAGGCATTTGAGGACTATCTGTTGGGAATTTTAGAGTGCGTTAAGGTGCACACCGATTTCGACGTGCTTGGTCATCTGACCTACGTCTGCAAATCCGTCCACAACCCCAGCCACGCTCCCGTGCCCTACGGCGACTATCTGGACATCACTGATGAGATCATGAAAATTCTGGTCTCGAAGGGCAAGGGCATGGAGATAAACACCAGCGGCGTGGACAGAGCCGGATGCTTTTTGCCCCAGAAGGAATATCTCGAGCGCTTTAAGCAATTTGGCGGCGAGATCGTCACCATCGGTTCCGACGCCCACGACAGAACCCGCGTCGGCCAGTATTCCGCCGAAGCAATGGAAATTCTGGGTGACGTTTTTGGTCACGTCTGCACCTTCGAAGGCAGAAAGCCGGTCTTCAACAAAATTAAGTAAAACTGTGGAAAACACCCCTGCGGATAAATCCGCAGGGGTGTTGATTTGAAACTCAAAATGAACCTCCCCCCATCGGGGGAGGTGCCCCGTAAGGGGCGGAGGGGGCAGTGGTAGGTATCGTTGAGCCCCCGCCCCCGATAGGGGGAGCTTTATAACGTGAGTAAACGTTAAAATGGGCCCTAAAGAAACCTCCCCCCATCGGGGGAGGTGCCCCGTAAGGGGCGGAGGGGGCATGGGTAGGCAACGGTAAGCCCCCGCCCCCGAGAGGGGGAGCTTTATGTCAATTTTCTGACTATTTTCTCTTATACCCAGAAAAGATATGATTAATCGCCGCTAAAGAGAATGGTATTAACAGCACAGTCGATATAATCACAAACTCCTCTGAAGTTATCAGAGATATCATTATTAGAGATCCGAATAACGGTAAACCCCATTTGTTCGAAGCATTCGGTTCTTTTCAGGTCATATTCTATCTTTGAAGGGGAATAGTGACCGCTGCCGTCAAGTTCTACAATAAGTCTTGCCTTAGCACAGTAGAAATCCACTATGTAATTATGTATGACCTGTTGACGACGAAATTTGACCGGATAGGAGCGAAGATAATTATACCAAAGCTTTCTTTCCCATGGGGTCATATTTTTTCTTAATTCTTTGGCAAGGGGAATCAGGTTTTTCTCGTATTCGATCATTGGCTTGCTCCGGAAAAATATGGAATATATGAGGGGACTAAAGAAACCTCCCCCCATCGGGGGCGGGGGCATGGGCAGGCAACGTTGCGCCCCAGCCCCCTCAGTCTCGTCTTCGACGAGCCAGCTCCCCCGAAAGGGGGAGCTTTATGATGTGCGCAAATGTTAAAATTGGCAACCAAAGAAACCTCCCCCCATCGGGGGAGGTGCCCCGTAGGGGCGGAGGGGGCAGGAGTAGGCAACGGTAGGCCCCCTCAGTCTCGTCTTCGACGAGCCAGCTCCCCCGATAGGGGGAGCTTTATCATGATTAACCGAAGCTCATCCTCAGAAAGGGGGAGCTTTATGACCTGTGCAGATTTAAAGAGGGCTCCCAAAGAAACCTCCCCCCATCGAGGGAGGTGCCCCGTAAGGGGCGGAGGGGGCCTGGGTAGGCAACGGCAAGCCCCCGCCCCCGAAAGGGGGAGCTTTATAACTGTGCTATTGTAAAATCAGTCCTTTTGCCAGATGCGAACCCAGTCGACCTTCATTTCGCTGAGCGTGGTCTTGTCGGTGGGGACTTCGGAGGGGAGGCAGACGGAAACGCAGACCTCCTGATCCTGGGTGGAAACGCCGTCGCCCCAGGTGGTCTCGAAGACGCAGTTTTCGTCCACGAAGAAGCGGTAAACGTCCTCCGTCCATTCAAGGGCGTAGGTGTGGTAGGCGGTGTAGGTGTCTTCCATGTTCGTTCTCACGGGCCAGGGATGCTCCGTGCCGTGGCCGGGGAAGGTGTAGAAGGGGGTCTTCATGCCGGTTACGTGGATATTGCTTTCCACTCCCGCCGGGCCGGAGCGAACGCCCTCGGGGTCGCCGGGGGCAATTGCGCGGATAGCCTCCATAATGTCAAGCTCCGCGCCGCCAATGCCGCCGCGGGAGATCTCCGGCGTGTAGGGGCCTCGCGCCTGAAGCCAGAAGGCGCTCCATAAATTGGTGGGATAGGGATCGTTGCAGATACAGCGGCACTCAAAATAGCCTCTGGTGAAGCGCTTTTTAATATGAAGGTCGGCGCCGTACCAGCCGGGGCCGAATTCTCCATCCTCAAAATATCCGGTTTTTATAATCAGATTTCCGTCTTCAACCCGAACATTCTTTGTTCCGTCAAATCCACAGCCTGTTTTGCCAAGGTGGCGGAACTCCCAGTTTTCTGTGTCCAGGGCATTGCCGTTAAAATCGTCCTCAAAGACCAGCTTATATCCCGTGGGGTCAAAACGGATCTCCCTGCCGCCGATGCGGGCAAAGAGGTCTGCCATAAGAGCGTCGCGGTCGATGCGCCAGACGTATTTCATAAGGCCGCGGTTGGGGTCAAAGCCGTATATCCGGTCGTATTCCGGCACGGGGGCAGAGACCAGCCTGTCGGACATAAAGCGCCCGTCCCCGTTCAAAAGCCAGGCAACGGCGGTAACGTCCCAGATGACCCGGGACCAGGGTCTGCCGGAGGCGTAGCTTTCGGCGGTGGCAATGGTGTTTGCGGCAAGGTAGCTTGCAAGGGGATTTTTGCCGGAGAGCCAATATTCGAGCTCGGGCTTTGTGACGTAAAAATGGTCTACGATTCCGGCGCAGGGAAGCTGGACAAGGGGCACGCCGGAGGAGAAGATCACTCTTGCGGCGGCAATATCCTGGACCATGTTGAATTCCGAACAGCCGTAGGGCCAGTCGTGGGCGTGACCCCCAAGCCAGACCACAACGCAGTTTTCAGCCATTTCGGGGCAGAGCAGCATGGCAGAGGCAACGTTGGTGATGGCGCCGATGGCGACCACGTAAAGGGGATCCTCCGGACTGTGAGCCCTGGCGCACTCTGCGATAAAGGCCGCGGCGTCGCTTTCCACGGGGGTGGATTCGTTGGGCAGATATCTTTGGGCTCCGCGGAAGACCCTTGGGCCAAGCCCGTCGGCGCGGGCAAGGGAGAGAAGCTTCATTATTTCGTAATAGCTTTTGTCCATTCCGTCGGCGGGAGAGGAGGAGTTTTCGTTGAAAAACGGCGCGGCGGTGAGGCCCAAAACGTTAAGCTTTTCGGGGCAGGCGAGCATATAGGCGATGGCAAACTGATCGTCTATCTCGTTAAAGGCGTCTGTGTCCAGAATAACGTCCACCTTTTTGGTGGGTGGGGTGAGGTTTTTGATGAACTGTTCCTGTGTCATGGAAACACCTCCCTGTGGGCAGGAAATTTTTGTACTTCGATTATATCACGGATTATTTGCGGATTCAACTGTTTTTGTTCAGAATGTTTATTGACATTCCGGGCTTAACATAATATAATAAAGTACAGGCGTTTACATGACTGACGGATTTTTGCGGGATGACCGCAGGGGAGTGTAGACAGATTATAATATGCCGACCGTCTGGGCAATTCAGTTTTTAACGGCTGATTTGCCCGGTTTTGTTTTTTCGGGCAAGATCGGGCAGAAAGGATGATTTTATGGAACAGAAATGCTGGAACGGATTCAACCCGGGACCCTGGCAGACGAAGATCAACGTCCGCGATTTTATTCAGAGGAACTTCACCGAGTACAAGGGCGGCCCGGGATTTCTTGCCGGAGCAACGGCGCGCACCAACGCCCTTATGGAAAAGGTGAGAGAGCTTTTCGCCCTTGAAAGAAAAAAAGGCGGAGTGCTGGACGTGGACGTGAACACGGTCTCGTCCCTTAAAAACTATGCTCCGGGCTACGTAGACAAAGAAAACGAGCTTATCGTCGGCCTTCAGACCGACGCCCCTTTGAAGCGGGGAGTTAACCCCTTTGGAGGCATTCGCATGGCGCGCCAGGCCTGCGAGGCTTACGGATATAAGCTCAGCGACAAGGTGGAGCAGGAATTTATGTACCGCACCACCCATAACGACGGCGTTTTCCGGGCGTATACCGACGAAATGCGCCTTGCAAGAAAAAGCCACGTCATAACAGGCCTTCCCGACGCCTACGGACGGGGACGGATCATTGGTGACTACCGCCGCGTTGCCCTCTACGGCGTGGACAGGCTTATGGCAGAAAAGAAAAAGGACAAGGCCGCCCTTGCCTCCGGCGTGTTCGATACGGACACCGTCCGCCTGGACGAGGAGCTTTTCCAGCAGATCACCTTCCTTGGCTACCTCAAGGACATGGCCGCCATGTACGGACATGATATCTCCCGTCCTGCGGAAAACGCCCGTGAGGCTATTCAGTGGACCTATTTTGCCTACCTTGGGGCAATAAAAGAGCAAAACGGCGCCGCAATGAGCCTTGGGCGCGTCAGCACCTTCTTTGATATCTATATCCAGCGTGATATGGACCGGGGCATCCTCACCGAAGAGGGGGCGCAGGAGCTTATAGACGATTTCGTCATCAAGCTTCGCCTCGCCCGCCATCTGCGCACGCCGGAATATAACGAGCTTTTCGGCGGCGACCCCATGTGGATCACCGAGGCCGTCGGCGGAATGAGCCGTGACGGAAGAACTCTTGTCACAAAGTCCAGCTACCGAATGCTGAACACCCTCTACACCCTTGGCTCTTCTCCCGAGCCCAACCTCACGGTGCTCTGGGCTCAGGGTCTGCCCACGGAGTTCAAACGCTTCTGCGCAAAGGTCTCTGAGGATACGGACTCCATCCAGTACGAAAACGACGACCTCATGCGCCCCCTCCACGGGGACGATTACGCCATTGCCTGCTGTGTTTCCGCCATGGAGGTTGGCAAACAGATGCAGTTCTTCGGCGCAAGGTGCAATCTGGCAAAGCTTTTGCTCATAGCCCTCAACGGCGGCTACGACGTTGAAAGCGGCATTCACATAGGCCCCCAGGATTCGGTCATGGCCGTGGACACCCTTGACTTCGACAGCGTCATGGAGCGTTTCGGAACCTATATGGGCTGGCTTGCCCACCTTTACGTGAACACCATGAACGTCATCCACTACATGCACGACAAATACGCCTACGAAAAGACCCAGATGGCTCTCCACGACACGGACGTCACCCGTTTCATGGCCTTTGGCATTGCGGGTCTCTCGGTGGTGGCAGACTCACTCTCCGCCATAAAATACGCCGCAGTCCACCCCAAACTCAACGAGGCGGGCTTTATCTGCGGCTTTGATACGGAAGGCACCTTCCCTAAATACGGCAACGACGACGACCGTGTGGACTTTATCGCCACGGATCTTGCCCACAGCTTTATAACCGAGCTCCGCAAGACTCCGGCCTACCGCAACGCCATCCACACCCTCTCGGTGCTCACCATCACCTCAAACGTTACCTACGGCAAAAACACCGGCGCCACTCCCGACGGACGGGCCGCCGGAGCTCCCTTTGCTCCCGGAGCAAACCCCATGCACAACCGCGAGGAAAACGGCGCTCTTGCTTCGCTCAACTCTGTGGCAAAGCTGTGCTACGAGGACTGCCGGGACGGTATATCCAACACCTTCTCCATCACTCCCGAGGCTCTGGGACAGGACAGCGAGACCAGATGCGCCAACCTTGTTGCTATTCTGGACGGGTATTTTGCCAAAAAGGCCCACCATATCAACGTGAACGTGCTCAGCCGCGAGACTCTTCTCAAGGCTTACCGTGAGCCGGAGCTCTACCCCAACCTTACCATCCGGGTTTCGGGCTATGCGGTGAACTTTGCAAAGCTTTCCCGCGAACAGCAGCGTGAGGTCATAAGCCGTACCTTCCACGAGAGCGTATGACCCGGGGACGCATTAATTCCTTTCAAAGCCTTGGCACCGTGGACGGGCCGGGAGTGAGATTCGTGGTCTTTCTCCAGGGCTGTGATCTGCGGTGCGGATGCTGTCACAATCCGGACACCTGGGATCTTTCCGGGGGAAAGGAGTTTTCCCCGGAGGAGGTTCTGGACAGAATTCTGCGCTGCCGGAGCTATTTCGGGGAAAAGGGCGGAGTCACCCTTTCCGGGGGCGAGCCCCTGTGCCAGCCGGAATTTTGCGGAGAGCTTTTCCGCCTTTGCCGCAGGGAGGGCATAAACACCTGCCTGGACACCTCCGGCTATCCCCTGACAGCCCCGGTGGAGGCCGTTCTTGAGCTTACGGACAGAGTTCTGCTGGACGTAAAATACTCTTCAGAGAGCGCCTGCAGAGAGTATGTGGGCTGTTCGCTGAAGCGGGCAACGGACTTTTTGACACGGCTTTCTGCCAAAAACATCCCAACCACCCTGCGCCGGGTGATAATTCCCACGCTTAACGACACAAAAGAGGACACCCTCTGGCTCAAAGAGCTTGCCCTCGGCTCCAAAAACGTGGACGGTATCGAGCTTTTGCCCTTCAGAAAGATCTGCAAAGCAAAATACGACAACCTGGGGCTTGAATTTCCCTTTGAGCACCTTCCCACACCCCCGGCAGAAAAAATGGCAGAGCTGAAGGCTCTGCTCTCTCCCGAGTTCTGAATCAACTACACACAAAAAGGTCGTAAATCTACCATGGAAGAAAACGCAAAACGCTTTAAGCTCACAAAGCTGTCGTGCTACAGCTCCTACGTTGGTACGGCATCGGTATTTGCCCTGCCCGCTCTGCTTTTCGTCACCTTTCACGATCTCTACGGCGTGTCTTACACCCTGCTTGGAACGCTGGTTTTAGTGAACTTCTGCACCCAGCTGGGAATTGACCTGGTCTTCACCTTTTTCTCAAAATACTTCCCCCTTAAGCTCACGGTAAAGCTCACGCCCCTTGTGGTCTCGTTGGGTCTCATCCTCTACGCGCTGGCGCCAACCCTGTTCCCGGAAAATATCTACGTCGGTCTGCTGCTTGGCACGGTGGTGTTTTCCGTTGCAGGCGGCCTGAGCGAGGTGCTCATCTCTCCCACGGTGGCGGCTATACCCTCTAAAACTCCGGACAGGGACATGAGCCTTCTCCACTCCCTTTACGCATGGGGACTCGTGGCGGTGATTCTGATAAGCACCCTGTTCATCCGCGTTTTCGGCAGAGAAAACTGGATGTACCTCACCGCGCTTTTGGCGGTACTTCCCATAGTCACCTTCGTTATGTTCTGTGCATCTCCCATGCCCGAGCTTCAGGTCTCCGGCAACAAGGGCGAAAAGGGTGACAAAAAGCGTATCGTCGGCCTTGCGCTGTGCGTTGTTTGCATTTTCCTTGGCAGTGCGGCGGAAAACGGCATGACGAACTGGATCTCCGGCTTTATCGAGACGTCTCTGGGCGTGGACAAGGTCTGGGGCGATATTTTCGGCATGGCGCTGTTTGCGCTGTTTTTGGGTCTCACCAGAGTTGCCTACGCTAAATTCGGCAGAAACATCTCCGCCGTGCTTCTCTGCGGCATGATAGGCGCCGTGGTGTGCTATCTTGTGGCGGGTATTTCTCCCAGCAGCGCTCTGGGTCTTGTGGCCTGCGTGCTCACGGGTATCTTCACCTCAATGCTCTGGCCGGGAACGTTGATCCTCATGGAAGAGAGCTATCCCGGCATAGGCGTTTCGGCCTACGCCCTGATGGCTGCCGGCGGCGACTTTGGCGCGTCCATCTCCGCCCAGCTCATCGGCGCCGTCACCGACCGTGTCGCCCTTACCGCCTGGGCGGCAGAGACCGCAGAAAAAATGGCGATCAGCCCCGATCAGCTTGGCATGAAGGTGGCAATGCTCCTCACCGCCGTGTTCCCTCTGATCGGTACCGGAGTGGTCATTATCATCCGCAGAAGAAACAAAAAGCTGGGCCTTGGAAAGTGATCTCTGCTTTTTGAGCTTGACAGTAACAAAAAACGGAATTCCGTGATCTTTCGGAATTCCGTTTTTTTGCGCTATATGCTTCTCTGCACTCTGCAGGGGTTGCCACTTAGTAAAAGAAAACACCTTTTGTCTGGGACAAAAGGTGTTTTCTTTTACAATGAAATTTGCCCTGCGGGCAAGTGAAATCGCTTCGCGATGAAATATTACTTCGTAAATGTGAAATATTTGCTGACGCGAATGTGGGCAAATTCATCTCAAATCGCCCTACCGCAATTATTCAATTATTCATTCGTCCCAACGCATCATCCAGTTTGCCTCTCACGGCAACACCGTTTCACACATTCATCGCAGCAAAAAGCCCCCCTTGCCTAAAGGGGGGAAGGGGGGATTCCGTAAGCCTTCCACGGCAATACCGTGTCAAAGGCAACGTTTTCCGGACGCCCCGGGAGGGGCGTCCCTACGGGCAAACAGATAAACCGCACACCGTAGGGCGGGGGCTTGCTCCCGCCGAACCCCTGTGAAGGCGCACGGTTTACAAACTGTGTAAGGACATGGTATACGCCCCAAGGCTCCCTCTCCGAGGGAGCTGGATCGGCCAAAGGCGAGACTGATGAGGTGGAGCTTGCCAATGCGCCGTTGTTCGATACCGTGCCAAAGGCCGCCTCCGTGCCCCCTCCGCCCCTTCGGGGCACCTCCCCCGAGAGGGGGAGGTTTACAAGGCTTCCCCTTGCAGGGCGACAGTTTCACACAT
>SVLY01000094.1 GCA_015067715.1 Oscillospiraceae bacterium
TCTCAAGCTCGCGTAGCGAATATCACTCGGCGATAGCCGAATACCACTGCGAAGCAATAGAACTCGCCGCAGGCGAATATAACTGTGGCACCTGCTCTACGGCAGGTGCCACATTCGGGAGCCTGAAGGGGAAAGCTTTACATATCAAATTCGGTGAGCAGAACTTCTTTCCACTCTTCTGCTCCGTCGGCAAGCATGAAGGTGCGGACGGACCAGGGGGTGAATTCGGTGTTCAGCGGCACTCTCAGCAGCTTGCCGGAAACGGTGACGGGGGTGTTGACTCCGTCGGTCTCGTAAAGACGGATGATAAGGCCGGAACCGTCCTCGCTGCGCTTGATGGCAGAGAGCATAACGTTGGGGGCGGAGACGGAAAGACCGCAGGAGGGAGCGGGGGAGAGCTTGCCGCCGTGCCAGGTCTCGCGGACGTGGGAGAGACCCTTGTTCAGGATCTTTGCCTCGCGGATGACCGGAGCCCAGCTGTCGCCCACGGGCATAAGCTCGTAGGAGAATTTGCGCTTACCCTGTTCGGTGTATTCGCTTTCGGCAGTTCTGGGGCCGCCGTGGTCGCCGTAGATGGGGCTGCGGAGCACGGTATGGTAAATTGTTCCGCCCTCGACGGAGGAGCTGTAGGTGTCGGAATTGATAAGGGCAAAGCCGCGGTCACTGCCCTTGACGGCGGTCCAGGTGAGGCCGGGCTCTTCCTCGCCGTCGGCGGGACGCTCGATCACGCCGAAGGGGATCTCGTAGTAGGCCTTGGGGTCGGTGACCTTCATGGGCCAGGCGAGTTTAAGCATCTTGTTCTTTTCGCGCCAGTCGATCTCCGCGCGGACAGAGAGCTTTTCGCTGTCGGGCTCAAGGGAGAAATACTGGGTGAGGTAGGAGTCGTTGTAGCGGCTGACCACCTTGACGGTGGCGCGGATGGGTCCGTTTTCAACAACGGTGACCTCGGCGTCGGAGAAGCGGGCCATGCGGTCGGTGAAGAAGTTCTTCGCGTGGCTCCAGGTGTCGTGGTAATACTCGTCCACAACAACGGGAACTGCGGCACGGCCGGTGATAAGCTCTTCGCCGGTGCGCTTGTCGGTATAGGAGATGATATAGCCCGTGTGGAGCTCGAACTCTATGCGGACGAGGTCGTTTTCCAGAACGGTGCCGCGGTGCTCGTTGGCGGTGCGGTAGCCGGTGAAGGGAATGGCGTGTACCCGGCTGCCCGGAACGTCCATGGGCTTGGCCATCTGACCCTCACGGGAGGTCCAGTCGTCGTTGAGGTAGTAAACGGCGTAGCCAAGGGCGGGAACGTGAGCCTTAAAGAGGGTGTCCGTGCGCCAGAAGCACTCGGCGGTGGTGGAGTCGATGCGCTGATAGGGCACGTCGTTGCCCTTTTCGTCCTGAAGGCTGTTGGGGCAGAGGAACACGTGGACCAGAGTGTCAACGTCGAAGCCGTGGGGGTTGAAGACCACGATGGGAAGACCGCTGCGGTTGCCGGAGGTGTCTATTTCCCAGGAAATGCTCTGGAGAGCGTTGTTTTCCTCGATTGCGGCGGTGTGGTGGGCCATACCGAAGATATAGGCGGAATCGTCGTGTACCTGACGAATGGAACAGCCGCCCATGGAGTCGTGGAAGTGCAAAAAGCAGATGTTGTTCCAGGCTTCCTCAAAGACCTTGTTCCTGTAAGGCTTGCCCAGAAGTGAATTTGCCAGCACGGCGTAGTTTTCTGCGGCGGAAAGGTTGACCTCGCCTCTGCGGATGCCGGCCTTAACGGAAGAGACCGTGGCGTAACAGCCGGCGGCGTGGTGCTGAAGATCGTCCCGGTGCTCGGGGATGGGTGCGCCGCTTTCGCGGACGCGGTCGAAAAAGTCGGTGACGTTGGAATGGATGAGCTCGGTCTCGGGGTGGAGCTTTTTGTACTCTTCGATAACGGAAAGGCTCATCTTGGTGGGGCCGCCGCCGTGGTTGCCGATGCCGTGGAACAAAAAGCCCTCTTCAAGGTCGGTGCGGGTGGTATCGCTGATCTGTTTGAGCCTGTCGTCGAGGCGGTCAAGGCTCTCGAAATAAAAACCGTAGCCGTCGGCAATGCGGTGGGTGAGAACGCTGGAGCCGTCGGGAGAGGTCCAGTAGAAGATATCGCTGTCCATATCCTTTTCGTGCTGACCCGGGCGCATGAAGATATAGTCCTTCATGCCGGATTTTTGGAGTATCTGGGGGAGCATGAGGTTATGGCCAAAGCTGTCCACGTTGTAGCCGACTTTGGCGGTGACCCCCAGCTTTTCCTTAAAATATCTCTGGGAGTAGAGAGTCTGCCGGGCGTAGCCCTCGCCGGAGGCGTTGTTGCAGTCCGGCTGGACGTGCATTCCGCCCACGATGACAAAGCGCCCCTCGGCAACGCGCTGGCGGATCTCTTCGAACATGGAGGGTGCAAATTCTTCTATCCAGCGGAAAATGCTGGCGGAGGAACAGACGAAAATATAGTCCGGAAATTCATTCATTCTGTCAAGTGCGGAGCGGATGGTGGCCTTGGCTTCAGAGCTGCCTTCCTGCCACTGCCACTGCCAAACGGGGTCAAGATGGGCGTTGCCCACACAGTAAAAAGTCTTTTTCTTTTTCATGGGGGTTATCCTTCCTTATGAAAACAGAGTGATTTCTCTGACCCCATTATATCACAGCCGGGGGTGGATTTACAAGCAGAAACTTACCCGCCGCACACAAAAATAAAAGGGAAAAAACTGTGTACAGAAGGGGAGGGGCTGTGGTATAATATTCAAAAGACGGAAGTCTTTTTTTCGGGGGAGTATCTGAACTGGATCCGGGGACAAACTCTTTTTGAGTAAAGGAGATAAGTTTAAAATGATGAAGCCTCTTTTTGTGAACTACGAGCAGTTTGGCGCTGTTGGCGACGGCGTTGCCGACGATTTCGGCGCGATCATCGCCTGCCACGAATATGCAAACGCCACGGGCACGCCCGTTAAAGCCACCGACGGCGCTACCTATTATATTGACGGCAAAAAGCGCCACGCCGTTATCAAAACGGACGTTGACTTCGGCAGAGCGAAGTTCATCATCGACGATACCGCCGTTGAGGACAGAAGATCGCCCCTGTTCACCGTTGAAACGGACTATACGGATTTTCCCGTTGAGATAAGCTCGCTGAAAAAGACGGACAAAAAGGTCGACTTCCCCCACGAGGGAAGGGTGATGGTCTCGGTCTCCAACAAAAACAGGACGATCTATATCCGCAAGGGTCTGAACAAAAACAGCGGCGTCGGCCAGCACGAGCTTTTTATCGTGGACGGAGAGGGCAATATCGAGACCACACTTGACTGGGACTACGACACCGTCACCTCTGCCACCGCCCGACGTGTGGACGACGAGCCCATCACCATTCGCGGCGGAATTTTCACCACCATTGCAAACCGTGAGCCCTCTTTTTACAATTACTATTCCCGCAATATCTCCATAAAGCGCGCCAACGTAACCGTATGCGGCCTTACCCACTACGTAGAGGGCGAAACCGATCACGGCGCACCCTACAGCGCGTTTCTGAACTTTGGCAGTACCTATAACCTGACCGTGCGTGACGTTCTGCTCACCCCGAGATACACCTATTACACCGCCAGCCAGGTTCCGGGACAGGACGTGCCCATGGGCTCTTACGACCTTGGAGGCGGAAACTCCATCAAGGTATCCCTTATCGGCGTGAGACAGACGGAAGATATTATGGACACCCGCTACTGGGGGCTTATCGGCACGAATTATTGCAAGGAGTTTTACCTTGACGATTGCATTATGTCCCGTTTCGACGCCCATTGCGGCGTGACCGATGCGGTGATCAAGAACTCTTCCTTTGGCTGGATGTGCCTGAGCCTTATCGGTCACGGGGACTGCTATATCGAAAATACCTCGGTCTACGGCAGAGCCTTTATCTTCCTGAGGGACGACTACGGCTGTCTTTGGGACGGGGACATAACCGTGAAAAACTGCCGCTGGCAGCCGGTTTCCGTGGACGGGGACATTTTCGCCGTTCTTGCGGACAACCCCGGCGACCATGATTTCGGCTATACCGCAAAAATGCCCCGCCGTCTGGATATTGACGGACTTGAGATCATGGACGATGGCGCAGATGAGAAATTCGGCGTCTACGTTTTGCCGGATTATTCTCCCGACCCGGAAGAAAACGCAAAGGCCCCCTTCCCATACGTGCCTACGGAAAAGCTGAGGGTAAGAAACGTCGTCTGCCGCAGCGGCAGGGAAATTGCCGTCTGCAACACCCCGGAGCTCTACCCCGGTCTTGAAGTTGAATAATACAAAAAAACACCTGCACGGCTGCAGGTGTTTTTTTTGCGTATGCCTGTAAAGATAGGAGTACCCAAGGCTCCCTCTCCGAGGGAGCTGGATCGGCCAAAGGCCGAGACTGAGGGAGTGAATGCACCGGCGTATCATCCCGTTTGCCTCCCGGCAATCCCGTACCAATGCGCTGTTGTTCGATACCGTGCCAAAGGCTGCCTCCGTGCCCCCTCCGCCCCTGCGGGGCACCTCCCCCGAGAGGGGGAGGTTTCACACATTCATCGCAGCAAAAAGCCCCCCTTGTCTAAAGGGGGGAAGGGGGGATTCCGTAAGCCTTCCCCGGCGACATTGTGCTAAAGGCGCCCTCCGTGCCCCCCTCCGCCCCTGCGGGGCACCTCCCCCGAAAGGGGGAGGTTTATATGGGTCGATTCGTGAGCGACGTTTTCTCAATAGGGCTTTTGCAGGCTTTCGGGAAGGTGGGAATAGTCGTTGTAGCTTATCAGCATCACACGGGGAACGCCGTTGTGCAAAAAGAGCCTGAAGCGGTTGATACAGGTGTTGTGCTGCATAAGGTTTACGTTCATGTCGAAACGGGAATTTACCAGCCGGGAAAACATACAGCCGTTTATGCAGGCGTGGGCAACGAGGAGTATCTTTTGGGGATTTGTGCGGATCTCGTTTTCGCCCTCGTAGCTCACCTGGGTGGTCTGCTGGTAGGCAGGGCGGAAGATGTGCTTCAGCATGGGGACTTCGATGCGCTCCAGATCGCCGGGATAGTCGGTCTTTATAGCGGTCTTTTCGTAGATTATATTGGGGTAGAGGGTATCGATAAACTCCCTGTCCGCCTCGTAATCTACGGGAGTGCCGCGCTCGGAAAAGTCGGCGTCCATTATCATGGGCGGGGGATTTTTTTGTTCCTTGCCAACGATGGCGGCGGTCTGGATGGCACGGGAAAGGTTGGTGACCAGTATTTTGTCGAACTCAATATTTTTCAGCCGCCGGGCAAGATATTCGGCCTGTTCGATGCCCCGGGGAGAAAGCCTGGGGTCGGGATTTGAATTGGGGGCAAGCCCGATATTTGCAAGTGATTCTGCATGTCTGACCAGGTAAAGCTCCATGGTGTTTCAGCCTCCGTTGTCTGTATTTTTGTCCGGTTGTATTTTAGCATATTTTGTCCCCGGGTGCAACAGGAGAGCGGCTTGATTTATTTGCCGGGTTATGGTACACTATTTCAGTCGGGCAGAGCGCCCGGCAGTTTTATGACGGCTTGAGGAAAAATATGAAGAGTATTGAGCTTTTGGCCCCTGCGGGGGATATGGAATGCGTTAAAACGGCTGCCCGGTTCGGTGCGGACGCGGTTTATATCGGCGGCGATATGCTGCAGCTTAGGGCGAAAAACGCGGGCTTTTCCCGGGAGAATATCGCCCTTGCGGCGGAGTATCTCCACGGGCTTGGAAAAAAGCTCTACGTCACGGTGAACTCCTTTGCCCACAACGGCGAGATCTCCGCCTGCGGAGAATACGCCCGGTTTCTGCGTGATGCCGGGGCGGACGCGGCAATAATTTCCGACCTTGGGGTGCTTGCGGAGTTTGCCTCTGCCGCGCCCGAGCTTGAGCGCCACGTCAGCACTCAGGCTAACTGCATGAATTACCGCACTGCCCAGATCTACGCTTCTCTGGGGGCAAAGCGCATCGTCCTTGCCCGGGAAATGAGCCTTGGGGACATCGCAGAGCTCCGGCAAAAGCTGGATAACAGCATTGAGCTCGAGGCTTTTATCCACGGGGCAATGTGCATGGCCTATTCCGGCCGATGCATTATCAGCTCCTATCTCACC
>SVLY01000095.1 GCA_015067715.1 Oscillospiraceae bacterium
GGCCTCCATCGCACCCTTCTTGGTGACGGCGTTGGCTCCATCGCCGGCGCTTTCTTCGGCGGCTGCCCCAACACCACCTACGGCGAGTCCGTCGGCTGTGTTGCCATCACCCGTAACGCTTCCGTCGTGACCATCATCGCCGCTGCCATCGGTGCCATCATCATCTCCTTCCTCTCCCCCTTCGTCGCCATCGTCGACTCCATTCCTCCCTGCGTCATGGGCGGCGTATGCATGGCTCTTTACGGCTTCATCGCAGTTTCCGGTCTTAAGATGATCAAGAACGTTGACCTTGAGCAGAACAAGAACCTGTTCACCGCCTCCGTTATCTTCATCGCCGGTATCGGCGGCCTGACCCTCAACTTCGGCGCCGTCACCATCACCTCCATCGCCTGCGCCCTCATCCTTGGCATCTGCGTCAACCTCCTTCTTGCCAAGTCCGGCGACAAATAAGCACTTATTTCAAGCGTAACAAAAAGGCTTCCGGAATTCCGGAAGCCTTTTTTTGCTGTATTTTTTTATTCGATTATATTGGAGGTTATAAAGTCAACGCCCATTTCCGCCATGCGCTGTGCGGTCTCAACGTCGTCCACGGTCCAGACGTTGATCTCGTGTCCGGCGGCATGGACGGCTTCGCAGAGCTCGGGAGTGATGCAGTTATAGTCGATATCAAGATCCATATCGTACCTGTCCAGAATCTCACAGAGTCCCTCTGTGTTTCCGCTGAACAGATACTGAACGGGCTGTTTGGGAGTAAGCTCGCGGACGTAGAGCAGATTCTGAAGGTTAAAGCTGATGAACACAGTCTCGTGGTACCAGCCCTCGGCGGCAACTATCTCGCAGATCTCAACGATCTGTTCTCTGGTGTATTCACCCTTGAGCTCGCAGACGGCGACTTTTTTGTAACGGCGGCAGATGGCGATATATTCCGCCAGAGTGGGTATGCAGATATCCGCCCTGTCCTTTTTGCCGCTCTTTCCGCAGAGCCTCAACGAACGGAGGGTATCAAAGGTACTCTCCTCTATCACCAGGTTGTCAATGCCAACACGGGCGGTGTTGAAATCGTGGATGCAGACGTAATGTCCGTCAAGGGTACGGTGAACGTCCGTCTCAATTCCGTGATAAGAGCGGTTTCCGGCGGCGATAAAGGCGCCGTGGGTGTTTTCCTTCTCGATGCCCGAAAGGCCTCTGTGGGCCACCATAAGGGGCTTGGGATCGCATATCAGCTTAAGAGTATCTTTCATGATAATACAATTATCCTTTCAGTAATGCTTGCCTTTGATAATAATACAACTAAACCGCGTTCAAGTCAAGAGAAAAAACGCGGCACCCCAAAGCTTTACCGGGGTGCCGCAGAGAGCATTATTCTATTTCAGAGGTGTCGTATTTCTCAAGCCACTCTCTTGCAACGGAGCAAACAGTCTTCAGCCCGTCGTCGCCAAAGGGACTCAGCAGACCGGCCTGTTCGATGAGCTGGCGGAAGGTGAGAGTTCCGGCGGGGCGGGTGTATTTCATGTAGGTCTTCCATGCCTCGTCCCTGTCCTTCTGGATCAGCGCCCAGAACTGAAGAGCCATGGTCTGGGCAAGGCAGTAGTCGATATAGTAGAAGGGGCTCTGGTAGATGTGCATCTGTCTCTGCCAGCCCTTTCCTTCGCCGTAGAAGGGGATCTCGTCGTCAAGAGCGACCCAGGGCATATAGATACCCAAAAGCTCCTTCCAAACGCCGTGGCGCTCCTCAGGGCTCATTTCGGGACGTTCGTAGACGATATGCTGGAAATGGTCCACCATGGTGCCGTAGGGAATGAAGGTGAGAGCGTCAGAGAGATGGGTGTAGTAGAACTTTGCGGCGTCTTTTCCGAAGAAGTCCGGTGCCCAGGGCCAGGAGAAGAACTCCATGGACATGGAGTGGACCTCGCAGGCCTCAAGAGTGGGCCATGCGCAGGACGAGGGAACGATGTCACGGGCAAGGTACGCGGCAAAGGCGTGGCCGGCTTCGTGGGTTATGACCTCAACGTCACCGGAGGTGCCGTTGAAATTGGCAAAGATAAAGGGAGACTTGTACTTGGGAAGGCTGGTGCAATAGCCGCCGCCGGTCTTTCCCTTTTTGGAGAGAACGTCCAGAAGCTCGTTTTCGTACATAAAGTCGATAAACTCGGTGGTCTCGGCGGAGAGCTCGTGGTAGAACTTTCTGCCGGCGGCAAGAATGTCCTCGGGGCTGCCCTGGGGCTTGGGGTTACCGCTGCGGAAGGCAAGGGCGTTGTCTGCGAAGTTCATGGGATAGGTCTTGCCCAGTCTTTCGGCCTGCTTTTTATAGACCTCGGTGGCAACGGGAACAAGGAACTCCCTTACGGCCTTGCGGAACTTTTCAACGTCGTTTTTGTCGTAGCAGTTTCTGGTCATGCGCAGATAGCCAAGCTCAGTGTAGCCCTCGAAGCCCAGCTTTTTGCCCATGGCATCACGGAGATGGGTGAGCTCGTCGTAGATACTGTCGAACTTTTCGCGGTTGTCCCGGTAAAAGCCGCCTTCAGCCTTCCACGCGGCAAGACGGCGGGCATCGTCCGCCCCCTGCTTGATGGGGGTGAGCTGGGAAAGGGTGTAGACCTCGCCCTCAAAGGGTATCTGGGCAGAGGCGATGAGCTTGGAATATTCGGTGGTGAGGGCGTTTTCACGCTGAAGCTCGGGGATGATCTCCGGAGAGAAGGTCTTGAGAGCCATTTCGGCGTTCACAAACATCAATGAACCGTACTTTGCTTCAAAGTCCGGGCGGAAGGGGCTGGCAAGAAGTGCCAGAGTCCACTTCTGGGTATACTCCTGAAGCTCCGGCAGGGCGGCATCAAGATACTCAACCTCTTTGTCGTAGAACTCGTCGTTGGTGTCGATATCGTGGCGGATATTGGCAATGGAGATCAGAGTCTCGATCTCGGCGCTCTCTTTTTCCATCTCCAAAAAGAGCTTATCGGCGGCTTCAAAGTCGGAAGCGGCAGTCAAAGCGGCGGTTAATTCGGCAATTCTGGCCTTGGCGCCTTCGATGTCCGGCCGTGTATAGGGCATTTCGGAAAACTTCATTTTATATCCTCCAAAAACAATAATTACTTTTTATTTGCGGGATGGTCTGAGGGCATTCTGTAGATCCCTGAGAAAACTGCGGGTTCCGGCTTTTGCTCAACCGCCGGACTTTTGGAAGCGGGCTTTTTCTTTTTACCGAAAACGCAGAGCACGATTATCAGCGCCAGGGCAAGGAAGAAGAAGCAGACGAACCCAAGCCCAAGAAGCACCCAGAGGAAAACGGGAACTGAGGTGAATATCTCGCGGAGAATGTTTCTGCCGCCGGAGCTGTCCTGAACGGAAAGCTTATCTTCATCCACAACAAGCCCGTCGGGGCTTCCGGAAACGTCATACTCGTAGCCCCGGCTGTCCATATATGCCATCATGGCGTAGGACGAAATTGCATATTCCTCACCGTCCCCGGAAGAGACAATTCCGATTATCGCTCCGTCCCCATCCAGAAGAAATCCTCCCCTGGCGCTTGCGGGAACGCGGGCATTGTGGCCGATCTTATAACAGTCAACGTAGCCGAAATCCCGGTATTCCCAACCGCTCACGTTGCCTTCGGTCTCGACGATCTCGTAAACGTCCTCATGAGTTTCGGCATAACAGAGAGAAAACACCCGCTCACCCTGAACCAGCGTGTCCGCATCGCGGAAACGCACCGTGTAGGGGACGTAAACGGGAACGTCAATTTCAAGCAGAGCAAGGTCGGCATCCTCATCTATCTGAGTGCCAACGGTGGTTATCTGACCGCCGCCCTCCAGATAGACCTGGGGAGTTCCAACAACGTAAGAGCCAAAACCGTATTCCTCGAAGATATCCTGAACGTAGTTGTCGAAAAACTCTCCTCCGCAGACAGAGGCGTTGGTTATAACACAGGTCTTATTCTCCCCGTTGCCAACCAGAATTCCGGTGCCGCTGCTGGTGGCATAGCCGCCGTAAGAGCCGTCGGGAAAGAAGAACTCAACGTAAACGCAGACCCGAACCAGAAGGGACGAGGTCTCAACGTTTGACTCGCTGAGAGCAAACGAGGGAGCAAAAGAGCAAAGCACAAGAGCAATGCAGATAAAAGCCAAAACAAATCTTTTTGCTGAGCTCATAGTGTGTTCACCGGTCCTTAACATAAACTCCGCAAAAAAGCTTTCTGCGGGAAGAATATCCGTTCTGACTATTATACCATCGGCTCCGGCGTTTGTCAAATAAATCAAACGGAGAAGATTATTTCACAATAAAAGGTGCAAAGTTCCAAACTTTGATCCCGGCGAAGGATTGTGCTTGACTTTCGGAGACAGGTTAATTATAATATATGGTTGTATAGAAAAATGGAGGAAGATCAATGAAAAACACCGAAAAGACAATGGAACAAATCGTTGCCTTCTGCAAAAATAGAGGTTTCATTTTCAGCGGCAGCGAGATCTACGGCGGACTTGCAAACACCTGGGACTACGGTCCTCTGGGCGTTGAGTTTAAAAACAACGTAAAGAAGGCATGGTGGAAGAAATTCGTCACCGAATGCCGTTACAACGTGGGCGTTGACTGCGCCATTCTTATGAACCGCGAAACCTGGGTCGCCTCCGGTCACCTTGGCGGCTTCTCCGATCCCCTTATGGACTGCCGCGAATGCAAGGAGCGTTTCCGCGCGGACAAGATCATCGAAGACTTTGCCGCCGAAAACGGCATTGAGCTTGAAAAGCCCATCGACGCTTTCTCTCAGGCCGAGATGATGGAGTTTATCAAGGCTCACTCTGTCCCCTGCCCCAGCTGCGGAAAGCACAATTTCACCGATATCCGTCAGTTCAACCTGATGTTCAAGACCTTCCAGGGCGTTACCGAGGATGCTAAGAACACCGTTTACCTCCGCCCCGAAACTGCACAGGGTATTTTCGTTAACTTCAAGAACATCGCCCGTTCCACCAGAAAGAAGCTTCCCTTCGGCGTCTGCCAGGTTGGTAAGTCCTTCAGAAACGAGATCACTCCCGGTAACTTCACCTTCCGCACCCGCGAGTTCGAGCAGATGGAGCTTGAGTTCTTCTGCAAGCCCGGCACCGACCTTGAATGGTTCGAGTTCTGGCGCGGCTACTGCCGTGACTGGCTGCTCTCCCTTGGCATGAAGGAAGAAAACCTGCGCCTCCGCGACCACGATCCCGAAGAGCTCAGCTTCTACTCCAAGGCCACTACCGACTTTGAGTTCCTCTTCCCCTTCGGCTGGGGCGAGCTTTGGGGCGTTGCCGACCGCACCGACTACGACCTCACCTGCCACCAGAACCACTCCGGCGTGGACATGGACTATTTCGACCAGGAGACCAACGAGCACTACATCCCCTACGTTGTGGAACCCTCCCTTGGCGCCGACCGTGCCGCTCTGGCCTTCCTCTGCGACGCTTACGACGAAGAAGAGCTTGAAAAGGGCGACAAGAGAATCGTTCTCCGCCTGCACCCCTTCCTTGCCCCCTACAAGGCCGCCGTTCTTCCCCTCTCCAAGAAGCTCTCCGAAAAAGCCGGCGCCATTGCAGACGAGCTCTCCCGTGAGTTTCCCGTGGACTTCGACGATGCCGGCTCCATCGGCAAGAGATACCGCCGCGAGGACGAGATCGGCACTCCCTACTGCATCGTTTACGACTTCGAAAGCGAAAACGACAACTGTGTCACCATCCGCGACCGCGACACCATGGAGCAGGTCCGTCTTCCCATCTCCGAGCTCAAGGCCTGGTTTGCCGACAAGCTCAGCTTCTGAGATTCCAGGTATTAACCCAAAAACAGCCGCAAGATGGGGTGGTATCCTTAGCGGAAAATTTACACTTTGACAAAAGTGCAAGCATCGTATTTGTCTGGACAAATGCAAAAGGGCTAAGCCCAAACCCTTAACACAAGCAGAAAGAGAGAACAAATCGGCTTAAATCCCGAAATGTCCTCTCTTTTTTCTGTTAGTGATGTTTTTGCTGACGCAAA
>SVLY01000096.1 GCA_015067715.1 Oscillospiraceae bacterium
TCAGGAAAAGGAAAAAGTATTATGAGAAACAGAAGACCGGGTTGGTTGGTTACAATATTGCTCTGCGTGGCGGTTTGTGCCGTAAGTGTTTGCGGATCCTGGCTTGCCGCAGGCTGGACGTTCAAAAAAGTGAACGGACAGGATCTTTCGAGATACGCAAAGCTCAACGAGATCCAGAACCTTATCGACGAGTTTTACGTCGGCGAGTACGACGAAAAAGAGGCAATGGACATTCTCTCCGCCGCCATGCTTGCGGGCATCAACGACAAGTGGGCGTACTATACCGCCGCCGAGGACGTTCAGGCTCTCACCGAAGACCGCACCGGAAGCTATTCCGGCATCGGCGTTACCGTTGTTCAGGATTCCGAGACCGGTCTTTTGCGCATCACCGAGGTCACCGAGGGCTCTCCCGCAGAGGAGGCGGGTCTGCAGGTGCTTGACCAGATATATTCCGTTGAGGGTCAGCTTGTGGGCGAGATCGGCATGGATGCAACCGTTGCCCTTGTGCGAGGCGAGATCGGGACCAAGGTGAACCTTTCCGTGGTTCGCAACGGAATTATCTATAATTTCGCCGTTGAGAGAAGAGTTGTTGAACAGCAGAGCGTGAAGGCAGAGGTGCTTGCGGGCAATATCGGCTACATCCGTATTTCCAGCTTTACCACCGCCGCATCCTCCCAGTTTGCCCAGAAGCTGAACTCCCTTACCGCACTTAACGTGGACTCCCTTATTATCGACGTCCGCAATAACGGCGGCGGCTCTCTGAACACTCTGCTTGCAATGCTGGATATGCTCCTGCCCGAGGGCGTTGTGTTTATCGAGCGTGACGTTACCGGCAAGGAGGTTCGCTATACCGCCGACGAAAAATACTGCGACCTGCCCATCGTCGTCCTTGCAAACGGCTATTCCTACAGCGCCGCGGAATACTTTGCCGCCGTGCTTCAGGAAGAGGGGCGCGCCTGCTTTATCGGCGAGCCCACCACCGGCAAGGGCGAGGGTCAGTCCACCTTCACCCTCAGCGACGGAAGCTGTGTTTCCTTCTCCACCATCAAATATTTCACTCCTGCGGGAGTTTCCATAGGTGACCAGGGCGGCATTCAGCCGGACATCGCAATTGAGCTCACCGACGAGCAGATCGTTGCCATCGGCACCGTTGAGGCCGAAGACGATCCTCAGATCGTCGCCGCAATGGACTACCTTACGGGGAAAAACTGAGCTGTAAACAATAATAATTACAGGAGGGACCGCCTGTGAGCTTTACGGAAATATCTGTTATAATTTGCGCCGCGGGAAGCTCTTCCCGCATGGGCAGGGACAAGCTTTTGCTCCCTTTGGACGGGATGACGGTGATAGAAAAGACCGTTTCCGCCTTTGAGGGCTACGGCGGCACCAAAAAGATAGTTCTCGCCGTGTCCCCGGAGAGGGTGGAGGAGTTTGAAAAGCTTCTTGCCCGCCGGGTACATACCTGTCCCGTTGCTGTCTGTGCGGGGGGAAGCGCCCGGCAGGACACCGTTTGGAACGCCCTTTGCGCCCTTGGGGATGAGGCCGGACTTATCGCCGTTCACGACGGGGCGAGACCCTTCGTTTCGGCAGAGCTTATCGGCAAGACCGCAGACGCCGCAAGCCTTTCCGGTGCGGCGCTTCCGGTGACCGCTGTGAAGGAGACCGTACACCTCTCCTGCGACGGGGCGGTGTGCTCTTCCCTTGACCGCAGTGCTCTGAGAGCGGCGCAGACTCCCCAGATATTCCGGGGAGATATTCTCCGCCGGGCGTACGAAAACGCCCTTGCAAAGGGGCTGACACTTACGGACGAGTGCAGTGCCGTTCTGGCGCTGGGGATAAAGGTTTCCGAGGTGCCGGGGGAGGAGAGCAATATCAAGATCACAACTCCCGCAGACCTCAGGTTTTTGAAAAAGGAGAACACCATGCGTATTGGCCACGGTTACGACGTTCACAGGCTTGTGCCGGACAGAAAGTTTATTCTCGGCGGCGTTGAGATACCCCATGAGCTGGGACTTTTGGGTCACAGCGATGCGGACGTTTTGCTCCACGCAATTGCGGACGCAGTCCTCGGCGCGCTTGCTCTTGGAGATATCGGAAAGCATTTCCCGGATACGGACATGGCCTACGCCGGAATATCCAGCCTTTTGCTTTTGGAATACGTTGGAAACCTTGCCCGGGAAAAGGGCGCAAGGGTCGTCAACGTGGACGCAACCGTCTGCGCCCAGCTGCCAAAGCTTGCCCCCCATATCGACACTATGCGCGAAAACATTGCCCGTGCTCTGGGGATAGACAAAGCTTCGGTGAGCGTTAAAGCCACCACCGAGGAAAAACTTGGCTTTACCGGCCGGGAAGAGGGCGTTTCCGCAACGGCGGTGTGCCTTGTTTCCGAAGAATAAATAAAAAATACGTTGCTGTTTTAGTAAGGCGGTGAAAAATTAATTATGGCGACCCTTTATTTTGTGGACGGATATCACGGCGGAATTGACGGACATATGCCCGTTGGCTCCTGGCAGGACATTCTGGACGCCCTTGAGCGTATGCCGGAGTGGACCGTGAGCCTGGACGTTGAGCCGGAATCCTACGAATGGCTGAAAAGAAACGATTTTGAGGTATATTGCAGGCTTTCTGACTTTGTTGCAAGCCCGGAGGGGCAGAAGAGAATGGAATTTCTCAACGGCTGTTACGGCCAGCCCTTCTGCTGGGCGATCGACGGAGAGAGCGTTATCCGTCAGATGGTGAGGGGCATTGCCATTATAAAGCGGCATTTCCCCACCGCCACGGTGGATACGTATTCCGTTCAGGAGCCCTGCTTTACCTCTCAGCTTCCCCAGATCATCAAAAAGTTGGGCTTTGAGCGCATGAGCCTTAAAAACTCCACCTGTTGGGGCGGCTATATGGCAAAGATGCCGGGTTCAATCGTCCGCCTTCACAGCCCCGACGGCACGTGGATGCCTTCGGTCGTGAGGTACGAATGCGAGGAGCTTTACGATTGCTGTGCAACGGACGCCTCCGGCTACGACAGGAAAAATATCCGCACCATTGCCGACCGGTGCGAGGCGCTGGGCATAGATGCCCCAAACGGAATGACATATCAGGATCTGGGCTGGCTTTGTCAGCCCATGGTCGAGGGGTTCCCCGTTGAATTTCTTACCTACAGACAGTATTTTGAAAAATTTGGCCACCTGCTCAAGGGGGACGTGGATTTCCACCAGGAGGACGTGCTCTGCGCCCTGCCCTGGGGAACAATTGAGCTTTCCGAGACTCTCGGGGCGGTTCGGGCTTTGGAATACTCTCTTGCCGCAACGGAAAAGCTCATACTTGCCGCAAGCCCCGTCTCGCCGGTCACCGAAGATATCCGCCGGAGACTTGAGCGCGCCTGGGACGATACCATGTCCGCCCAGCATCACGACGCCTATATCTGCGCCAGGAGCGAGCGCTGGGGCGAGCACGTGAGAGTGAAGACAGGGGAGGCGGGCAAGCTTCTCTCGGAGATAAGATCGGATATTCTTGCCGCCGCTTCGGAAAACGACTTTGTCCGCCGGGCAGGGGAGGACGAGGTCTACGTTCGCGTTTACAACACCGTTGCAACTCCCGGAAAGGGCATTGCCTCCGTCCGGCTGGGTCTGCCCAGAGGATGGGCGGATGCAGACGTGTTCAACAGCCGGGGAGAAAAGGTGAAAAGCTACGCCGCCGGAGCCATGTACCGGAAATTCGGCTATGACGAGGACGGAAACCTGCTTTCCGGAGACCCTGTTCCCAAGCACAGAAGATACCCCGACGGCACAGAAGAGGCCATTGACCTGGTCTTTGAGGCAGACATTCCGGGCATTGGCTATTCCACCTACAGGGTAGCAAAGCTTGAGGCAAAAAAGCCCTGTGAATTTGAGCCCATGGCAGAGCTCTGTGAAAACGGCGTTGCCGTCCGCTCTGACAGGTGGGAGGTATTCTTCGACGCCGAAAAGGGCGGTGCGATAACTAAGCTTCGGGACATAACTACGGGCGTTGACTACGCCGCCGAGGGTCCCCAGGGGTATATCCGGGGCTTCTTCCCCGAAAAGGGCGAAATGCTGGACACTCTTTCCAATAGGGCGGATCTCCGGGTCTTTGAGAACACTCCCTTCACTTTTGGAATGTGGATGAAAACGGAGATCAACGGCCACAAGCTCAATACTACCGTCCGCATGACGGCGGACGATCCCCGTATCGTATTTGAAACGAGCGCTGACTTCACCCAGAACCCTGAGTGTGTCGGCGATCCGGAGGTACCTCCGGAGGGAGCTCCCATCAACTACCGCCGCCGTTCCGGCTACAACGAGGAACCAAAGCTTGCCGCGGTTTTCTCCGTTTCCGGCGGCGAAAAGCGGGTGTTTAAGGCTGCTCCCTACGACGTGTGCGAGAGCCGCCTTGGTGACGGCACCTCGTTTATCGACTGGGGCGAGATCAGGCACAATATCTTAAACGACTATATCGACGTCTGTGCCGAAGAGACGGGCAAGGGTCTGGGTCTCTGGTGCGACAGGGTCACAGGCTATTCCGTCCACGGGGACAAGGTCACCCTTACCATGGGCTTTGGCGGACACGTGGGCTTCTTCTGGGGAGATTACAAGCTCAGCGGAATGCCCACTCTTGGCTACGCCATCTATCCCCACGGCGGCGACACCTTTGAGGCCTGCACCGCAGAGGTCTTTGCACGGGGCGTTGAGCCCATCACCGTCACCCGTCTTGCGGGCGTTCCCCGCACCTGGGACAGCACGGCGCTCTCCGTTGAAAACCGTGCCGTTAAGGCCACCGGCGCCATTTACGGGGACGAGGGCTGGCAGATAAGACTCTTTAACGCCTCTCCGGAGGATGCCGGGCTCGGCCTTAAGTCCGATATTCCGGGATTTGGCGGAGAAAAGTGCGACCTTTGGGGAAAGCCCACAGGTGAAAAAGCCCAAACAGCCTGCAAATTCGAAATCATGACCCTGAGATAAAACTCTTTACAAGGAGAAAAACTGCAATGAAAACCGAACTTTGCTATTATGACGTTTGGCCCAAGGTGTTTCCTGCGGGAAAGCCCGTGGACATAACCGTTAAGCCTCTGACGGCCATCCGCTTTTTCCCGGGCTTTGAAAAGCGCCCCTACCGCATCATGCTCATGCCCCTTCTTCAGAGGGACTGGGCCCACAACGATGCGCCCTCGGCCTTCCGCACGATCTTCGTGACCCCGGACGAGGATGGCTGTCTGCGATTTACTGCCGCCTTCGAGGGCGAGCAGGAGCACTATATCCGCATATTCAAGTCCGAAGACCCGGAGGACAACGAGCGGCTCTGCCAGCTTTCCGTTTACTCCGTGGGCGAGGACCTTGTGGGGCGCTACCCCTACATGGGCGACCTTCACATCCACACCAGATATTCCGACGGACGGGAGGACCCCGCCTTTGTTGCCGCAAACTACCGCAAGGCAGGCTACGACTTATCG
>SVLY01000097.1 GCA_015067715.1 Oscillospiraceae bacterium
GACGGCGACCTTTTCCGGACGCCCCGGGAGGGGCGTCCCTACGGGCAAACAGATAAACCGCACACCGTAGGGCGGGGGCTTGCTCCCGCCGAAACGTTTGGGGATTCCTAAAGGCCGCCGTGCCCCCTCCGCCCCGTTGGGGCACCTCCCCCGATAGGGGGAGGTTTACATGGGCGATTTAAAAATCGCCCATAACTTTTCACTATTCTCTCTTCACTCTTCACTGTTCACTTAATCCCAACGAGCCACGTTCTGTTTATTCATTCGTTCCCCCGTATCATCCCACCTGCCCTTCCCCGGCAACACCGTGCCAAAGGCCTCCCCTACATTGTATTTAAGACGATTTACAGGTTGAAAAACCGTACAGAAATGTGGTATAATATTACACCGCAGATAATGAAAGGAATGTTTACATATATGATCGGAATCGTTGGTTACGGGGCGGGAAACTCGGCAAGTGTTAAAAACGCCCTTAACAGGCTGGGCGTGGAGAGCATTATCTCCAAAGGCCCGGAGGATCTTGAAAAGGTGGATGCAATAATCCTCCCCGGCGTTGGCTCGGCAGATGCCACCATGGAGGCGCTTGAGACCATGGGCTACCGCGAACTGCTGGAAAGACGGGTTCGGGGTGAAGAAAAGATCCCCTTCCTTGGGATCTGCGTTGGTCTGCAGATACTTTTCTCCCACAGCGAAGAGGGCGACTGTGACTGCCTTGGCTGGTTCAAGGGTCAGGTGCGCCGCTTCGGAGGCGGACTTCGTGTGCCCCAGATCGGCTGGAACGCCGTTGAGTTTTCCGGGGACAACCCCGTTGCCGCAGGCGTTTTGAGCGGCACCTGCTTTTACTTTGTCAACTCCTACCGCGTCATCCCCGAGGAGGATGGAATTTGCGTCGGCGTTACGGACTACGGCGGAGATTTTTGCTCAATGATCCACCGGGACAATATCTACGCCGCCCAGTTCCACATTGAAAAGAGCGGCGAGCCCGGGCTGAAGATGCTTTCCAATTTTGCGGCGCTGGCTAAAAAATAAGGGGGAAAAACCATGCTCACCAAAAGACTTATCGCCTGCTTTGACGTTAAAAACGGCTACGTTACAAAAGCAAGGCGTTTTGAAAACAATATCGAGATCGACCTTGCGGGGGTAGTTGCCCAGAAGATCTACGACGAGCAGATCGACGAGATCATTTTCTACGACATTACCGCCAGCGCCGAAAAGCGCAAGACGGATCTTGCCACCGTCCGCGAGGTTGCAAGCCGGGTCTTCGTGCCCTTCACCGTCGGCGGCGGCATTCGTACCGCCGAGGATATGTACGACGTTCTTGCCGCCGGTGCGGAAAAGGTCAGCGTGGACTCAATGGCCGTGCGCAACCCGGACATTATCACCCAGGGGGCAAAGGCCTTCGGAAGCCAGTGCGTTGTGCTGAGTATGCAGGTAAAGCGGGTTGAAAAGACCGCCGCCATTCCCAGCGGCTACGAGATAGCCATTGACGGCGCAAGAGTTTTCACCGGAATGGACGCCATAGAGTGGGCCCGCCGTGGCGAAGCTCTGGGCGCGGGAGAGATATGCGTGAACTCCATCGACAACGACGGAATGCACTCCGGCTACGACCTTGAGATAACCCGCACCGTGGCAGATGCGGTGAACATCCCCGTTATCGCCTCCGGCGGCGCCGGAACTCCCGCCCACGTTTGCGACGCTTTCACCAAAACCGGTGTCTCTGCCGCGATAATCAGCTCGATGCTCTACTCCCCCCGCCTGCCCCGGAACTACACCGTTCAGGAGATAAAAGAATACCTCACCGCCGCCGGTGTTCCGGTCAGACCGTACGTAAAATGAGTTATATTCGCCTTCGGCGAGTTATATTGCTGCGCAGTGATATGATGCTGCGCATCGTGATATTGTCCTTCGGACAGTTATATTATAAAAAAACAGGGAGAACACTCCTTTACAAAGCGTCTCCCCGCTAACTTGCCGAAGGCAAATATAACTGCGAAGCAATATAACTGTGCCGAAGGCACAATATAACTCGCCGTAGGCGAATATAACTGTCCGAAGGACAATATAACTCGCCGTCAGGCGAATATAACTGTAAAAAAACCACCTTCCCTCTGGGGAAGGTGGTTTTTTTACAACTCTTTCAGCGTTTCTTCCATGGCGGATTTCATGCGGTCTTTAACGCTTTTGGGGGAGAGTATCTGAGCTTCTGTGCCAAAGCCGAAGACCCAGCCGAAAAACTGCTGGCTCACAACGGCGGAAACGGTAACGGTAAAGTGGTCTTCCCCGTCGGGAACGAGAATGCTGTCCCGGCCGAAGCGGTCGATAACGGCGCCTGCAAGGTGGTTTGAAAAGCGCAGGCGGACAGTCTCCGGCTTTCCGCCGAACATTCCGAAAACTGTTTTGGAATAGTCGCTCATGTCTATTTTTTCAAACTCCGCGCCGCCCTCCCGGGGGGTGTCGGTGGTGCGTATGGAGAGCATTTTGTCCACGCGGAAATGCTTCATAAGCCCGGCATTTGAGTCGTAGCCCAGCATATAATAGTTTTCGTCCTCGGATATCAGGGCGTAGGGGCTTATCTCGTAATCCTCCCCGTTCCGGCGCAGGCGCTGTTCCTTTTGGGGGGTGAGCTCGAAATATTTAAAAAGGATAGTCCGGTCGGAGGTGATGGCAGAGGATATCTCGTCCACGTTGTAATAAACGCTTTCGTTCATGCTCTTCACCCGGTTTCTCACGTAGACCTGCCGGGAAAGCAGACCTGCCTCGTGACGGGACGCCAGAGAGGATATTTTGTTGATAAGGGAAAAGGTCTTTCTCTCGGTTATGAATTTCGAAGACTGCACCGTGTCCACCAAAAGCTTCAGCTCCGGAAGCTCAAACTCCCGTGAGGCAAGGTAATAGCCAAAGCCGTTGCCCTTAACGTTGACAACGTCCAGCCCGAAGTCCCGAAGAGCGTCAATATCGGAATAAATGCTCTTTCTCTCGGCGCAAATTCCCACTCTGTCCAGCCTGCGGATTATCTCTGCCACGGAAATGGGATGGTCGGGGTCGGTGTCTTCAACAAGATATTTTGCAATATAGAGTATCTTTTGCTTCTGATTTTCGCTTTTTGCCACGGTGATCAGCTCCTTATATGAATTATACCACAGAAGGGCAGACATTGTAAAGGACGTCCGGTGCAACGTTCCGCCCCTTCCTGCCAAAGGGGCGGAAGCTAAATAATCGGGAAGAAAATAAAAAAATATTGCCTTTACAAAAGTGCAAAATAATGTATAATAAAAACAGAGTGGGAGAGTGCCTGTGAGCCGCCCTGCCGAAAGGAGAAATCTATGAGCTCACTTCTTAAAGCCATGGAGGCAAACCTCAGCGAGAGCGACGTGCGTATGCTGAAAAGCATTTACGAGCCCCGCGTGGTGGGCGTTCCGGGAGAGGATTCCCGCCGGAGCATAACCGTTATGCCGGACGGCGAGATCCGGGTGTACGGCCGGGCAAATATAAAGGCGGTCTTCCGGGAAAACGAGGGGGACATGGTCTATCTCTCCTCCCGGGACTGCGGTCTCAGCTGGAAGCCCGTCTACGCCCCGAAGGGGGCAATGGGCTCCTGCGTTTACGACGAAAAAAATAAGCGCTTCCTGACGGTAAAGCCCGGCACCTGGTGCCTTATCTCGGATATCGGCCCGGACGATACCTCCCCAAGGCGCATCCGCATATCCACCCGGGGTTATTTTGATATGTTCCAGCCCATCCGCATCTCCACCGGCCGCTGGCTTTGCCCGGCGCAGGCCAGAACCGAGACCGAGGAAGACGGAAAATGCATTATGAACTACAACTCCGCCGTTTTCCGCTCCGACGACGACGGAGAAAGCTGGAGCGTGACCGACCTTAAGTCCGCGCCGCGGTTTGAGACCGTCTGGCCCCACAAGAGCTCCCGCTGGGAAAACAACGGAAGCGAGTGCACCCTGACAGAGCTGGCCGACGGGCGCATTATGCTCATCAGCCGCACCTCTCAGGACTGGTTTTACGCCTACTATTCCTCCGACGGGGGCGAGACCTGGACCGACGGCGAGCCATCCCCCTTCCACGGCACACTCACAACGCCCTTTTTGCTGAAGCTTTCCGACGGAAGAATTATACATTTCTGGAACAATTCCCAGCCCCTTGCGGAGGTGGACAAGGAGTCTTACTGGCCCCCTTTGGGAAAAGACTGCAAAGACGCGGTCTGGGAGGACGTTTTCACCAACCGGGACGTAAACCACGCGGCAATCAGCGAGGACGGCGGAAAGACCTGGATCGGCTTCAGAGAGCTGGGTCTCAACGAAATACGAAACGCCTCCGACTTCCGCTCTGCCGGCGGCATGGTCAGCTCTGCGGACAAGAGCGTCCACCAGTTCCAGGCGGTCGAGCTGCCCTTTGGCAAGGTGCTCGTCTCCTACGGTCAGCACGAGATAAGCCGCAGGCTGGTCATCTTCGACGTGAACTGGCTCTACGAAAAGTCCCGAACCGAGACCTTTATAGACGGACTTAAAAACATGACCACCCACGTCTACGTAAAGAGCGTAAGCGAGTCCCAGGTGGGCAAGGGTCTGCCCGGTCACTGCGCATGGAACCGCACAAACGGCGCTCTGCTGGTGCCCGATCCCCAGGGGAACTACGGCGAGGCTCTGCAGATAACCCGAATCGACGACCCCAGACTTGTAAGCCCCTTTCAGGGCGCGGTTTGGAATTTCCCCGCCATGAAAAAAGGCAGAGTGGATATCGACGTCCGCATAGAGGGCGCCGGGTTGAGACTCTCCCTTACGGACAGATGGTTCAACGCGGCGGATGAGTATATCTGGTATTACGCCCAGTTTACAACGGAGCTGGAAAAGGGTCTCTGCGGAAGGGGCGAGTGGGTGAGACTTTCCGTGCATTTCGACTGCGAAGCCGGAAAGGCCGTGGCAGAGTGCGGGGGAAAAGAGCTTTTTGCCATAAAAATGAAAGACAGCGCACCCAACGGAATTTCTTATCTCCATCTCCAGACCCTGGCCTCCGCTCCCGATCCCAGGGGCGCCTACGTCAGATATCTCCACGCAGAGGAAGAATAGCCGGATAATGCAACGAAACTTGTCAAGATTAGTGGACAGATAAAAGAGTGAAATAATGGTTTGGGATACAGTAACCAGTGCCAATGGCAACATTTGCGGGAGGCTGATAGCCTCCCCTACGGGCGCAAAGACAACCTATGCGCCGTAGGGGCAGATATCATCTGCCCGCCGGGGGAACTCGCGTATCATCCCGTTTGCCACTCCCGGCAACACCGTGCAAAAGGCGACGTTTGCGGGCGAACGCAGTTCGCCCCTACGGCCTGTAAAGATAGGATAGTGCTAAAAATAAAAGCACGTACCCAAGGCTCCCTCTCCGAGGGAGCTGGATCGGCCAAAGGCCGAGACTGAGGGAG
>SVLY01000019.1 GCA_015067715.1 Oscillospiraceae bacterium
AAGGGAAAAATACCTTTTTCACATCTACAAAATCGCTTGTAAAAATTTCGACCGTAGAAACGGCGAAACCCCCGATAAAATCGGGGGTTTCTTGGGCAATATCTTTTTCATTGCCCTTTGATGCAGCGGTAAACGGGACTCGAACCCGCAACATTCAGCTTGGGAAGCTGACGCTCTGCCATTGAACTACTACCGCGTATTCCTTTTAACATATTATATCCCCTGCGGAGGAAAAAATCAAGTCCCCCGGGGGTAAAAATTTTGCGCCCCTTTTCGACTTTTGACGAAAGGGGCGCGGGAGTTTTATTTTTCTTTTGCCAGCTTATACAGCTCTTCTGCGGCAAGCCTTGTCTTTGCCACCACGTCGGGCTTGTGGGGGAAGCAATAGTAAAGCCTGTCGCCGTTGCCAATGCAGATAACGTCCCCCAGCTCGTACCAGTAATAGTCGGCGTAAAGCCCGTAGGAGCTGGTAACGCTCTGGCGGTAATCCAGCTTTCCTTCAAAGCCGGTGAGGTGAAAGCCGGAGGGGCCGTGGGTGAGGTGGGCCTGTCCCACCCGGTGGATGGCCTTGTAGTCTGCCATAATGCACAGGTCCACCGGGGTATCGAGGGCGTAGGTGCCGCCTGTGATCTCTTCTTTTACCTGTTGCCGCTCCCAGGCGTACCAGTCCGGAACGTGGGAAAACTCGGTCTTGCCCTCTTTGGCGGCGAGCCTGCCGTATTCGTCCATGTGCCAGGTCTTTTTGCAGGCGCCGCAGAAAAGCTCCGTGCCCTTGCCGGTCATCTGCCCCTCGGCTCCGCAGGCGGAGCATTTGTAGAGAATGCGGTTCAGCCCGTCTGCCCGGAAGGGCTCGGTGATCTTCGTTTTGGTCTCAAGCTGACGGGCGAAATTGTCAAAGGAAAAAGCGCCGTCCAGCTTTTCGTCTATCTCTTCGGCGGAAAGGGCATCAACGTCCCGGGCTGTGAGCAGACAGGTCAGCTTTGCGCTGACCCTTGTTTTTCGCTTTTGCAGACAGTTGTAAAGGGGATTGTGCAAAAAAGCGCCTTCGGTGATTATTGTGAGAACGGGCACCTTAAGCCTTTTTATCAGTCTGCCCAAATGCCGGGGCAGGGGAGTTGCGCGGCCGTCGAAGGAATAGCTGGCTTCGGGGTACATTAGCACGCTTGCCTTTTCTTTTTTCAGCGTGTGGACAATGTCGGAGACAAGGGTGAGGTCGGTGACGAATTTTTTGGTGGGAATACAGCCTATCTGCCGCATGAGCCATTCCTTGCCCACGAACCCGTCGGAGGTGCAGACGATGCAATAGGGCATGGGCCAGAGTATGCGCGAGGCGATCTCCAGGTCCAGAAAACAGGAGTGGTTCATAAGAATAAGGTAGGGACCTTTTCCGGCGGCGTCCATGTTGTGCTTTGTGTAGGTGAACTTTGTTGCCAGCATATCCGGCACGGAAAGGGCGCGTATAAGCGTGCGAAAGGCAAGGTTGGGCTTTTTGGGGCGCCTGTGCTTCGGTGTGCCAAGGGCAAGAGCGCGGTCTATGTCCGTTTGACGGGTCGTTATCTTCATTTTCCCTGTTTCCGTTTCTTGATTTTTTCTGTATGACTATATTGTACAATATTTTGTTCCCCGAGGCAAGGGGATATTGTTGACAGACCCCGGGGCGATGTGTTATTATATTTGTGTAAAAAACAACAGAAAGGCGGATCGAAATGACAGTTAACGGCGAAAATTGGAGAAAGAATATAAGATCTGACCGTTTGATCCTGTGCATTGTGTTTTTGGCTGCGTTGATCCCGGCGCTCTTCTCTGTTCGGGTGGGTGCCGCGGTGGTGGACGGGCAGCTGAAATACGGCGAACAGGACTGCAGATGCTTGCCGGACTGTGAATTTGAAGTCTCCTGCAGCACTTACATATTGGACGGCGGGACTTCGGCTGTTGCGACCACCACTGTGCAGCACACGGACCGTAACCTTTTTTTGAGTGAAGCTATGGTTCGGTCAACGGCGTGGCAGCAGCAGGATCTTAACAGCAGCTCTTACGTTGCAGTGGCCCTTTATAACTGTGACATTGACGTGATTGACAGAGGATACAAATCCAGTCAGGTTCGGTTGGACGTGTCGGAAGAACAGCGCATCCTCTTCGTGGAGACGGAACACACCTGGGATGCATCGTGTGCTCATACAGGAATGAAGAGCCACAAAGTGTATACCAGTGCCGGGAACAGGACGGTTGCCGGGGATTGATTCGGCTTTGGCGGCGGGGACGTGACCTTGGTTTTTGCGGTTTTGTCAAACTGTAAACTTTAAAACATAAACGGGTATTATCAGGGCGGATTTTGTCTGCTCTGATTTTTTTATAATTATGTATTGACACAGAGCGAGAAATATGGTAATATATAACTGTGAAAAACAACTGCAGAAAGGCCGGGTGGAAAACATATTATGACAGCTTCCAAAATTATTGTTTACAGTTTTTTGCCAAACGCGGGAAAAAAGTTCCGTCCGGGCGTTTGGCAGAAATAAACACGCTTTCCGGGGGATTTGAGACATAACCCCTCAGAGGCTTTTTTTCCGGACGGATCGGCGTGGGTTCTTTTAGCGCCGTTCGGAAACAAACCGATAATTTGTAAAAGAATTCAACAAAAACCCGATGCATTCCTTCCTTTTAACAGGCAAGTTGGTTTATGGAGGGCAGCCGCGGCTTTTTTGAGTTCGCCGCGGGAGATAAATGCCCCTGTGCGATTTCTAAAAAAAGCTGTGTCTGCCCTCTTTTTGCTTTGTTGGGATGGGAAATTTTAATTTCATCAAGGAGTATCAATATGAAAAATAAAAAAACAAGAAGGTTTTCTCTTTCGGTTCTTGCCCTGGTCCTTGTGATCCTGGCACTTCTCGCGATACCGGCGAGTGCCTCGGGTTACGATTATTACAGCTTCGAGCAAAAATGTGGTTGTACCGGGGAGTTTCTTGCATATTGCGACAGTCAGGTAACGAGCATTGCGAATGGCTCGAATGCTCGTACTGTGCTTAATCATTATTGCTCCGGATGCAGTAGCGCGCAGGTTTACGTTAGCGCCAAGTTTTGGCACTACCCGAGCCCGACTTCTTCCGCGTACAATGCAACGACATTGACAAATTCTGCCACTGGAATCAGGGCAACTGCTGTGGTTTCTGAAACGCCAAGCATTGGTGAGGTTTTCTGTATTGAATCGAATCACCGGATTACAACGGTATGCAATGGTACAACTTATTCCTACTCTGACTACAATAGCAATGGCGAACCTGCAATGAAGTAAATGTATTGTCCCATGGGGGATAACAGGTTTGTTGTTGTCCCCCATGGGATTTTTCTTGGGAAATGAGGAGGTTCAATGTGAAACGCTTTGTCTGTATTGTTTTGCTGGTTTCAATGCTGTGTTCTCTTTGTGCCTGTGTAAACGGAGATGCGGAATACAAATACGACGTTCTTGACGGTGTGACTTATAATTCCAGAGAACTGAGAGGAATGACTTCACTTCCGGTCAGGGGCGGATGCTTTGCCATGATGAGCAGAGAGTGGCTGTGGGGTGAGGATTATCCCAGAATGGGAGATGTGAATTATTGCACAAGCTATCACGTCACGGTGTTCGATGAGGAAAACAAATTATTATATCCCCTGTGCTACGATCCTGCCTGCAATCACAGTGGAGAAGGTTGCTTTTCAACGAAAAACGAGCTTCTTGCCTATCCCTTTTTTGTGGTTGAAGATAAAATTATCTCGATAATGCCAAGCAATGTCACCGTATCGGTATATTCACTGGACGGGATACTGCAAAATACCGTGGCCCTGCCCGAAGAGCTTCTTGTTAACAAGGACGGGTCTGTAACTGATTATTACTTTGGGTTTTCAGACGTTCTGGTTTACAACGGAAGGGTATATATTGACGTTGCCGGTTATGACGCCCAAATGCAGACTTATTATTGGCAGATGGGTGAGACCTGTGAACTAAACCGCTGGGTGGTTGTTTTTGATGCGGAAAAAATGGAGTTTTCCGTGCTGTGCAATTACCTTGTTCCGGATCCCTACGGCGGTCACGGGGCAGCTGTCAGTTTCCCGGAGATCACGGACGAGTATCTTGGTGTGGAATATGACAAAAGAGTTTCATACTGTGTGGATCTTGCAGACGGATCTTACACAGAGCGGGATCTTATGATCTCCGTTGATACACTTATGGAGTCCGGCGTGGTTACAGAAGGGGAATGTATATACGATGTTTATCCCGTGAGCGGCATCATGCTGATCATGGGAGGTACAGAAAGAAAATATTTTTCCTTGGACACAATGGAAAGAGTGTATCCCTCGGCGCTTTTGCTGTGCAAGTTAAGTTCAAGCGGAGAATTTTTCTACAACGGTAAGCTCTATTACCGCGACGAATTGTTTGACAAGGAGAACGTATATTGTTTTATCAGAGAATCTGATGAAAAAACGTTCGAGGTATCAACGGTCTTTGAAGGCGGAAAATACTGGCTTTCAAACTCCTGGCCGTATTACCAGAGTGAGAATGGCCTGATATCACGCTATACGGACGCGGGAATTGACGAAAGAGATAACGTTTATACCGTTACGGACGGCACAGAAGAAATTATTTATCATAGAGCACACAAATACGTGTACGTAACCTATAAAGATATTCTTGACGGTCAGATTGACGAGCCCTGGTACTTTGATCCCGAAACCGGGCTGTTTGAAACAGGGGATCCATAATCAACAAAGGAGGAAAACTTATGAAACGCTTGCTTACGATACTGCTTTGTGCGGCCCTTGTGCTCTCCGTTTTTTCTGCCTGCGGAGAGACTGTTCCGGAGGAATCCTCCGGAACAGACGTGACTTCGAGCGGAACTTCGATGAAGGCGGCGGAGATCCTTTCGGAGCTTGTTACCGTTCACAGCTTTGAAGAGTTCGAGCCCTGTGACCATTCGGGGAAAAAACTTCTGAGTGACAGCTATACCTACACCGTCCATCCCGACAGCACAGGGGAGATAAAATTCGGTTCGGCCAGATCCTACAGAGTGCTGAACAAGGGCTGTCTGGCGCGGCTCGATCTGGACAGTGTTTTTGGCAATACTGTGAAAGAGGACGAGAGCTATATCCTCGGCAGATGCCTGTTCAACGACGAGAGCAAGGCGCTTATGCCGCTGTGCTTTGATGTCACCTGTGACCACAGGAGTAACGACTGTTTTTCAAGAGCAACTGCCGCCCCCGACAAGGCGGATATGTGTTACGTTTTCTCGGACAATATCGTCAGCGTGGACGAGAGCCGGGGTAAGCTCTTCGTGACCTACTATGCCTTTGACGGCACCGTTGTTAACGAGGTCGTGTTAGATATGAAAACTCTCCCCCTGCCCCAGGGGATAGAGTGTGAAAACTTTTCCATGGGCAGAAGAACCTCCTGCAGGTACGGGGATAAGCTCTACGTGGACGTTAAAAGTTACAACTCCTTAGATGAGCTTGCTTTCGAGACCGATCCCTCCGTTGGGGAAAGGCTTTTCCATTGGATACTCTGCGTTGACGTTCCAACGGGGGATATCCATCCCGTTGCCCGTTTCCGGGTGAGCCATCCCTACGAGTCTGCGGGGGTGGATTTTTTGGATTGCGACGGCGAGCGGATCGCCTGTTCCTTTGACGGATTGACCTTGTACACCACCGATCTGACCACCGGCGTCACCGAGTCCGTCGACATTGACGCTTTGGTAAGCCGGGTCATCCGGGAAAATCCTGCCCTCAGCGGCGGAGTGATGTACGATCTGGATCCTCTCAAGGGTATACTGACTCTGAGGTACGGAGACGGCACCCATAATCGGAAATACGTGGACCTTGAAACCTTTGAACAGGTCGAGCTCAGCCGCGCGGAGATCCTTGCGCTGGGAAACAGCTGGGTGGTGTTCCACGAAGGCGAGACCTATTACCTTGAATTGGATCAGACGGAGGACCCTGTCTATGAGCTTATCAACGCCGAAACCGGCGAAGTGATATCCGGAAACTTTGGGGGTAAAGCTGTGCTCTTGCGTGAGGGTGAGGAGGATTGCTACTTTACCGACCCCTGCGTGAGCAATTCGGGCGTGATATTTGAGCTAAACATAAAAACAATGCACGGCCTCGAGCTCGTTACCAATATGGAGGTCCGCGAGGTAAACGGAGTTGAGGTATTCTACCGCACGCCCATCAGATACGTTTACTACGAGCTTTCCGACCTTGCGGACGGCGGGGATGCAACGCCCTGGGTCTTGAATCCGGAAACGGGCGTTTTTGAAAAGCAGTGAGGTGAAAAAACTCTGTGAAGCGGACTTTGATTTTGCTTTTGCTGTGTGCGCTCTTACTGTCCTTGTGCGCCTGCCAAAACACCGGCGCGGACGGGGTGAGAGTGGACTTTGAATATCCCGAGGACTATCTTTCCCGTGAGACTTATCCCATGGATAAAATACTTCGGGATACGGAGAAGTATTATAAAGCCGTCTCAAAGGCCTATCCCGACCGCCCCGTGCTGGTTTTGATAACCCACAAAATGCTCAGCGGCTTTTCCGTTGAACACAACGACGCCATAAACCGCTGGCTTGAGGAAAACGGCTACGGTTTTTCGCTGATGATCTACGGGCTTCCCTTCCGCACCGAAGAGATCCGCGCCGGGCTGACCTTTGAGGAAAAGCTCTGCGAATATATTGACCGGGGCGGAAGGTGCGACCTTATCCTTCCCGACCCGAACTGGTCCGCCCTTTCCGGCTGCTGTGACGATACCGTCTGGGACTACGTTCACGACGGGCTTATCATCCCTCTGGAGGATGCGGCGACCGACGAACAGCTTGAGGCTGTGGCAGAGATATACGGAGAGAAGTTTCTCGAGGCGAATACCGAGAAGGGTAAGCTCTACGGCCTTTCCTTCAGCGACCTTGAGGGCACCAAATACCAAAGCTACGTTGCCGTGAAGGACTCCGTTCTTCCCCTTGTGGAGGGAAAAACTCCGGAAGAGCTTGGGGATATGCTGGTTTACGACGGGGAGTTTCTTGAGCTTGCCCGTCAGCGCGGGGAAAGCGCGGCGGCGGTGAGCGTTCTTTCGCTCTCGCTGAACGAAATGCTGGGTCCCTTCGTGACAGGCGACAGATACGCCTCGCTTAACAACCTTCCCATATACGCAGACCTTCACTCAGAGGAGCCGAAGGCTCTCGGCCTGTGGGAAATTCCGGGATTCTGGGAGTTTGCCAAAGCCGTTGCCGGCAACGTTGACGCGGGGCTGTGGGCAAGCAACGGAGAGATCAAAAACGGCGCCGCGGCCATATACCTCTTTTCAAGCTACTCTGACGTGGCTGTTGCCGAAAACGTGCTCCGGGCGATGCTGGAGGAAAACGGCGTCACAGAGAGCTACACCCTTTTGCCCCTGCCGGGTTACCCCGTGAACGTGGGGGTGGAAAACGCCGTTCTGCTCTGCGCGCACTCGGAGTATCCCGAGCTTTCCTGCGAGGCCGCGGTGAAATTCGCTGTGGATGGGGAGCTTGGGCGGGTGATGTCCTCCGGAGTGGAGGGGCGGAGCTACGTTTATGAAAACGGCGTTCCAAAGTACCTGCACAACCCCTTTGGAGTCTGCGTTATCCCAAATTCGTTTTGGTCAGTTCCCGTTGCGGAGCATCTGATGCCCCTTGGGGAGAGCTGTGAGCGGCTTCAGGCCGAAGACGGCAAATACCCCTACGGTCTTCTCTCGCTGGACACCTCTTCATGCGAAGAAAGCGCCGATGCCCTTGCGGCATGGGGCGTTGACCTTGGCTTTTACCTTTCCGTTGGAAATTCCGACGGGTTCACCCTTCGCTCCGGCGAAACGGCGGAGAGCTTTCCCTCCCTGCCCGTGCCGGATATAGCTCCGCTGAAGCGCGCCTATTCCGGAAAATAAACTGCAGAAAAGCCGCCGCTCAGAGAGAGGTCTTGCCTCTGTGAGCGGCGGCAGTTTTTTTGTGTTTTGCTATTTCAAAAGGAAGGTCTTGACCTCGAAGGGCTTAATGCTGAATTCAAAGCTTCCGCCCTGCAGGGGAAGAGCCTCGCCAATGGGGCGCTCGAGCATGTCAAGCTCCGTTGCGGAGGTAAAGGGGAGAGCCGTGTTCAGCGTGACGCTTCCCCGGCGCTGGCTGGTCTCGTAAACGCGGAGGACAATTCCGCCGCCCTCTTCGGCGGGTTTGAGGCAGTCAAGCTGGATATTGTCCGCATCGCCGAAGTTGACGAAGGAGAGCTGGCCGGGGAGCTTTCCGCTGCCGCATACGGCCTTTACCACCGGCGGACAGTTCAGAGCAAATGCCTCGGCAGAAACGCCGCCCTCCTGCCAGCCGCCCCTGTGGGGGTAGATGGAGTAGGTGAAGCTGTGGTGTCCCTTGTCGGCCTTGGGGTCGGGGCAGTTGGGAGAGCGGAGAAGGGTGATGCCAAGGGTGTTGCCAAGGGCGTTGTAGCCGTATTTGCAGTCGTTGAGAATGGCAACGCCGAAATCGCCCTCGGAAAGGTCGGCCCACTTGTGGGCAGAGACCTCAAAACGGGTGGCGTCCCATGTGGTGTTGCGGTGGGTGGGACGGGTGATGGCGCCGTGGGCAACGTCGAAGGTGGCAAAGGGCGAGAGCACCGCCACGGGGAAGTCGGCGCGAAGGGTCTTTTCGGTCTCGTTCCAGTTGGCCTCGGTGACAAAGTCAAGGCGCTTTGCACCCGGGGCAAGGGTGATATCCTGGGTGAAGGTGCTGTTGTGGAATTTGCTCTTCACACGGTAAACGCCCTTTGCGCCCACGTTAAGGAACTCTGCGGAGACTATCTCCGGAGCCCAGGATTTCTTAACGTAGTTTGCCTCCATGTTCCATGCGCTCTCGTGAATGGGCTTGTCCGCGTAGACGGTGAGAACGTTTGCCGCACCGGAGAGCGCCTCTCTGCCGGTGGACTTTTCAATAAGGGAGATAAGCTGACCCTTTTCGTTGAAACGGGCGAGGAGATGCTCGTTTTCCAAAACGCCGTCCCCGGCCTTGACGGGGATGGCGGGGGTGAGGTCGCCGTAGACCCTGTAGCCCATGGGAGGCAGATCCCGGGCGACGAATTCCGTGCCGTCGGGGGAGGTGACAAGGGCGGTGACGGGAACGGAGAGCATATTGTAGCAGACTGTGCCGGAGGGCAGATGGGCGGAGATCCCGTCCAGCAGCTCATTGTTACGCTCTGTGCCAAGGGCGAGCATTTTTTCCTGTTCCTCACGGGTTACGGCAACCGCCTCGGGAATGGAGGTGCCGGGGAGGATATCGTGGAACTGGTTTATGAGCAGGAGCTTCCAGGGCTCGCTGAGCTTTTCGTCCGGGGCAAGGGCGGAAAGGTCTGCGCCGGAAAGTGCGGCGGCGATAACTCCTGCGGCCTCTGCACGGGTGAGCAGGTATTCGCCCCGGCGGTTGTTCTTTTTGATGAAGGCCTGGGAGGTGTAGGTGCCGCGGTGGTTTTCGTAGTAAAGCTCGCCCTCCCAGACGGGAAGCTCGTCGGCGTGGGCTTCGGCGCGGGCGAGGAACTCGCTTACGTGGCCGGGACGGGATGCGGGCAGGCCGGGAACACGGGAGATCCTGCGGCCGTTTTCAACCATGCCGTAGGTGGGGCCGCCGCCGCCGTCGCTGTAGCCGTACATTCCGAGCATGGTCTCGGTCACGCCCTTGTTCTCGTTGCGCGCCCAGGCGGACTTGACCTTGGCAACGTCGTACTCGTCGCCGTAGTGGGTGCGGTGGCAATGGCCGATGATCTCGCTGCCGTCGGTGCCCCGCCATTTGAACAGGGTGTGGGGGAAGGTGTTGGTGTCGTTGCCAACGAGTTTTGCGGTGATGAAGTATTTCATGCCGCATTTTTTGATTATCTGGGGCAGAGCGGGGGAGAAGCCAAAGCAGTCCGGCAGCCAGTAGGTGTCGGAGGTCACGCCGAACTCCCGGCGGAAGAACTGCTCGCCGTAGAGAAGCTGGCGGATAAGGGACTCGCCGGAGGCGATATTGGTGTCCGCCTCTACCCAGCTGTTGCCGATAATGTCCCACTGACCGGCGTTGACAAGCTCTTTTATCTTGGGCATGAGCTCGGGATAGGTCTTTTTGACCATGTCGTAGAGCACTGCCTGGCTCTGGACGAAGGTTGCGTCGGGGTAGCGCTTTAACAGCTCAATTGTGTTGGAAAAGGTTCTGGCGCACTTGCGGTGGACCTCTTTGGTGGTCCAGAGCCACGCAACGTCGATGTGGCTGTGGCCGGTCATGATGACCTCGCCCTGGGGAGTCCACTTTACGGCGTTAATGCCGTCCCAGAGGATCTTCGTGGCCTGGGCAAAGGATGCGCGGACGATGGGCTCTTCAAAGTCGAAGTCGATGGCGTGGAGAGAATCGTCAAAGGCGGCGTAGACCTTTGCCTTTACGGCCTGGTCTTCGATGGCGTCAATGCAGCTGCTGACGATGCAGATATCGTTGTAATAGCTCTCAACGACGGGGTCGACGGCGCGAAGCTCCCCAACGGCGAGAGTGTAGGTGGTGCTGTAGCTTCCGGCAAGAACGGTGTCGCAGAAGCCGCCGGAGTTTACCGTGGCTTCAACTTCGATGTTCAGAACCTCGGGAAGGGGATCGGGCAGGAAGATCTCGTCCCTGTGGACCCAGCCGGAGTTCATGTTCGAGCTTACGCCTCCGGCGATCTCGCCGTTTATGCGGACGATGGCCTCGCCGCCAAAGTTGATCACGAGGTAGAGCTTTTTGCCGCGCATGTGCTCCGGCACGGTGAGAGATGCGGAATACCACACGGTCTCGTCGTAGCCGGTTGTCCATTTGTCGCCTAAGTGGACGGTCTTGGGGCCGCCGGGGTATTTTTCGAAAACGCCGGGCTCAACGTGACGGCCGTATTCTGCGCTCCAGGTGGAGATCACGACCCTGTCGGTGACGATGTAGGGCGGGATCTGTTTTATAAGGTGGTCGAGGACTTTCTTTTTGGGAGTACGCAAGTTTTTTGCACCTCTCTCTTGGTTTGGTTTATGCTCGGGTCACAGCTGGATTATATCATATGGCTGTGAAAAAAGGAAGAGGCATTTTGAGATTATCTTCAAAAGATCCCGGAAAAATTGTATACAATTTTTCTTTTTGAACCGGGCTCTATTTTCTATGTTTTTAGTGAAGTTGTTTGTTGCCCTTATAAGGAAAATATGGTATCATATAGGATAATTATAAGTATACACGTGGAGGATGCAAAAGTGGCATACGTTTATTACCCCAAGGGAGTTTGTTCCAGAAAAATGACCGTCGAAGTGGAAAACGGCGTTGTAACCAACGTTGAGATCGAGGGCGGCTGCAACGGTAATATTCAGGCCCTTTGCAGACTTGTTACGGGTATGACCGTTGAAGATGCGGTCTCCAAGATCGCCGGTATCCGCTGCGGATTTAAAAAGACAAGCTGCCCCGACCAGCTTTCCGTTGCGTTGCGCCAGGCCAGTGAAGAGCAGTGATCTAAAATGAAAATAATTCCGAGAAACTACGAAAGACTTCTCGGTGTCCGTGAAACAGAGCTTGCCATAAAGTTCGTCAAGGACACCTTTGAACGCACCTTTGCCGAGGTCATGAACCTGGAGCGTATCTCCGCACCCATGTTCGTGGAGACCGGCGAGGGTCTTAACGACGATCTTAACGGCGTTGAGCGTCCCGTCCGGTTCGACGTTGCGGGAAAGTCCTGCATGGTCGAGGTCGTCCATTCCCTTGCAAAGTGGAAAAGAATGGCCCTCAAGCGCTACGGTTATCTGCCCGGTGAGGGTATTTACACCGACATGAACGCCATTCGCCGGGACGAGGAGCTGGACAATCTCCACTCCATCTACGTTGACCAGTGGGACTGGGAGCGTGTTATCACCGGCGAGCTCCGCAATCCGGACTACCTCAAGAGCACGGTTTACGATATCGTCCACGCCCTCAAGCAGACCGAAGCTCAGGTCTGTTCCGCCTTCGACGTTATCGACCCCATCATAAACGGCGACGTGTTCTTTATCACCGCCGAGGAGCTCAGACAGCTCTACCCCAACAAGACCCCCAAGCAGAGAGAAAACGCCATCGTCCGCAAATACGGCACGGTGTTCATCTCCAATATCGGCGGCCCCCTGGGAGACGGTATCCCACACGACGGGCGCGCTCCCGACTACGACGATTGGAAGCTGAACGGCGACCTTCTCATATACTATCCCATTCTTGACACCGCCGTTGAGCTCTCCAGCATGGGCATCCGCGTTAACGAGCGAAGCCTTCTTCGCCAGCTGGACGCTTCCGGCCATATGGAGAGAGCCAGCCTTCCCTACCACAGCGCACTGCTTTCCGGCCAGCTTCCCCTCACCGTGGGCGGCGGCATAGGTCAGTCCAGACTGTGCATGGTCCTTCTCCACAAGGCCCATATCGGCGAGGTTCAGGCCTCTATCTGGGACGACGCCACCATCCGGTGGTGCAGTGAAAACGATATCGAACTGCTTTAACGTATAAAATTATTTTTGGAGACAGAGAGAAAATCATGGAAAAGCTCACACTTATCAAAGATATCTACGCCTCTCCCGAGGCTTATTCCGGCAAGACCATCTCCGTTGGCGGCTGGGTGCGCACCATCCGCTCCTCCAACGCCTTCGGCTTTGCCGAGCTTAACGACGGTACCAGCTTCAAGGGTCTTCAGGCCGTGCTCGAGAGCGAAAAGCTTTCAAACTACGCCGAGGCAGTCAAGTCCAACGTGGGCGCCGCGGTTATCGTCAAGGGCGTTCTTGTGCTCACTCCCGAAGCAAAACAGCCCTTTGAGCTCAAGGTAGAGGAGTTTGCCGTTGAGGGCGCTTCCGCTCCCGACTATCCCCTGCAGAAGAAAAAGCACTCCATGGAATACCTGCGCACCATCGCCCACCTGCGCCCCAGAACCAACACCTTTAACGCGGTCTTCCGCATCCGCAGTGAGGCTGCCTACGCTATCCACAGCTTTTTCCATGAGCGCGGCTTTGTTTACGCCCACACTCCCATCATCACCGGCAGCGACTGCGAAGGCGCCGGCGAGATGTTCCGCGTGACCACTCTCGACCCCGAAAACCTTCCCCGCACCGAGGATGGCGCGGTGGACTACACCCAGGACTTTTTCGGCAAGCAGACCAGCCTGACCGTTTCCGGCCAGCTTGAGGCCGAGACCATGGCAATGGCCTTTGGCCGCATCTACACCTTCGGTCCCACCTTCCGCGCCGAAAACTCCAACACCCAGCGCCACGCCGCAGAGTTCTGGATGATCGAGCCCGAGATCGCCTTTGCCGATCTGGGCGACGATATGGAGCTTGCGGACAGCATGCTGAAATACGCTGTTGCCCACCTTCTTGCCACCTGCAGACCCGAGCTTGAGTTCTGCAACAGATTCTACGACAACGGCCTTATCGAGCGCCTTGAGCGCCTTGTTGCCACCCCCGCATCCCACGTTACCTACACCGAAGCCGTCAAGCTTCTGGAAGCCAACAACGACAATTTCGAGTTCAAGGCCTACTGGGGATGCGATCTCCAGACCGAGCACGAGCGCTACCTGGCCGAGACTTATTTCAAGGGTCCCGTTTTCGTCACCGACTATCCCAAGGAGATCAAGGCCTTCTATATGCGCCTGAACGAGGACGGTAAGACCGTCGCCGCAATGGACATGCTGGTTCCCGGCATCGGCGAGATCATCGGCGGCAGCCAGAGAGAAGAGCGTCTTGACGTTCTCACCGCCCGCATGGCAGAGCTCGGCCTCAAGGAAGAGGACTATTCCTGGTATCTGGATCTCCGTCGCTGGGGCGGCACCCGCCACGCCGGCTTCGGTCTTGGTTTCGAGCGGTTCATCATGTACTGCACCGGCATTCCCAACATCCGCGACGTTATCCCCTATCCCAGAACCGTCGGCACTGCGGAGTTCTAAAGAAAACACGCAAATACGGGTATTGCCGTATTATGATTTTGGGGAGCTGTTTTGATCCCCGTGCCGCAAACCCAAATTTATGAAGTCGGAGAAATCGATAAATGATATCATATGAACAGCTTTCACGCCCTGAGCTTGAAGCGGAATATGCCGTTCAGAAGGCGCGTTTTGAAAGCTTTAAAGAGCGCGGTCTTAAGCTGAACATCGCCCGCGGAATTCCCAGCACGGAACAGCTTGAGCTCTCAATGGATATGCTGGACGTATGCCGTGACCGCGCAGACTACATCGCAGAGGGTACCGACACCAGATGCTACGGCCTTGTGGACGGTATTCCCGCCGCAAAGAGATTTTTCAGCGAGATCCTGGGTGTTTCCCCGGAGAGCGTCATCGTGGGCGGCAACTCCAGCCTCAACATGATGTACGATATGATGATCAGAACCAAGGTCTTCGGTATCGGCGGCTGTGAGCCCTGGTGCCGCCAGCCGGGCAAGCTGAAGTGGATCTGCATTGTCCCCGGCTACGACCGTCACTTTGCCGTCAGCGAGGAGATGGGCTTTGAGCTTGTTCCCGTTAAAATGCTTGAGACCGGTCCCGACGTGGACGCTATCGAAGAGCTTGTGAAGGATCCCACCGTCAAGGGTATGTGGTGCATTCCCAAGCACTCCAACCCCTGCGGAACCACCTATACTCCCGAGACCGTAAAGCGCCTTGCCTCTCTCAAGCCTGCGGCAGCGGACTTCCGTATTTACTGGGACAACGCCTATTGCGTCCACGACATTTACGACGACTGCATGGAGCTTGTCCCCATCCAGCCTCTGGCCGAGGCGGCGGGAAACCCCAATATGGTCATCCAGTTTATGTCCACCTCCAAAATGGGCTTCCCCGGAGCGGGCGTTGCCTGCCTTTCTGCCGGTCCTGAGGACGTTAAGGCCATCAGAGCGCGCATTGCCATCCAGACCATCGGTCCGGATAAGATGAATATGCTCCGCCATATCCGCTATTTCAAGGATCTTCAGGGTCTTAAGGACCACATGAAGCTCCATGCAGAGCTCATCCGCCCCAAGTTCGAGACCGTTCTGAACGTTCTTGACAAAGAAGCCGGCGAGCTGAGCTTCGTTCGCTGGACCCGTCCCCGCGGCGGCTATTTTATCAGCCTTTGGGTCATGCCGGGCACAGCAAAGCGCACCGTAGAGCTTGCCGCAGAGGGCGGCGTTGTCCTCACCCCCGCAGGCTCCACCTGGCCGCTGAAGTTCGACCCCGAGGACAGCAATATCCGCATCGCTCCCACCAAGCCCGGCGTCGAAGAGATCACTCTTGCGGCAGAGCTTTTGGGCATCTCCCTCAAGCTTGCGGCGCTGGAAAAGCTTTTGAACAGGTAACAACGTAGTTTCAGACGGACTGCCGTCGGGAAGGCAAAGTGCTCCGGCGTTTTCTTCCCCGCCAGAGGCAGTCCGTTTTTCTCTGCAAAAAAACAACGGCCTTATGACAGGCGGAGATATATTATGAAGAAAAACGTTTTGATAGCTCAGTCCGGCGGTCCTTCGCCGGTTATAAACGCATCTCTTCTTGGCGCCGCAGAGGCGGCAATGGCAAGGGACGACGTTTTCGGAAAGGTCTACGCCGCGGCTCACGGCATTGAAGGCGTGCTCTGCGAGGAGCTTCTCGACCTCTCTGCCCAGAATAAATACGAGCTCTCTCTTTTGAAGACCACGCCCTCTGCCGGTGCTGTTGGCACCTGCCGCTACAAGCTCAGAGACGAAAACGAAGAGGATTACCGGCGCATTCTCGAGGTGTGCCGTGCCCACGATATCGGCTATTTCTTTTACATAGGCGGCAACGACTCCATGGACACTGCCGCAAAGGTTGAGCGCCTTGCACGGGAGAACGGCATTGACCTCACCGTGACGGGAATTCCCAAAACCATCGACAACGACGTGGGCGACCCGGAATTCCGCCTTATCGACCACACCCCGGGATATGGAAGCTGTGCAAGATACTGGGCGTACACCATGCAGAACGCCGACGAGGAAAACCGCGCCATCTACACCTCGGAATGTGTTTCCGTTTACCAGGCCATGGGCCGCCGTGCGGGCTTTATAACTGCCGCGGCTCGCCTTGCAGACCCGGACAGAGAGTTTCCCCTGCTGATGTTCTTTGCCGAGACCGGCTTCGGTCTTGAGGAGCTGGCAGAGCGCGTGAACAAAAAGCTTGCCGAGGTTGGCAGATGCATCGTGGTGGTGAACGAGGGCTTCGACATTGGCGACGGCGCGTATAAGCACGACGGCTTTGGCCATATCGAATACGGCGCATCGGGACTTACCGCAATGCAGGGTGTCGTGAGCTATCTTAACAGCGTTCACCTTGCCGCCAGAGGTCAGGCCACGGGTCAGATCCCCGGCGTTATGCAGCGTTCCTGCTCTCTCTTTGCCTCTGAGGTGGACATTGAAGAGGCGTACTCCGTGGGGGCGCACGCTGTTGAAGTTGCCCTTAAAGTGGGTGGCGGAAGAATGGCCACAATTCTCCGCGCTCCGGGAGAGGCTTACCGCGCCGTCTATTCCGACGTTCGCCTTGAGGACGTTGCTATGAGCGAGCGCTTTTTGCCCAAAAGCTGGATAACTGCCGACGGAACGGACGTTACCGACGATTTTGTCCGCTATGCCCGTCCCCTTATAGGGGAGACAGGTGCCGTTATTCCCAGAGAAAACGGTCTTCAGCGCTTTGCAAGGCTGGAAAAGATATTCCTGCCTCAGAAGACGGACAGGTATATTCCCCAGAATCTCAGAAAACAGAAATAAGAGGTAGACCAATATGCTCGCATGGCCTTTGGGTGTTTTGCTCGCCATTTCGTTCGTGACCTGCACGGTCACCAATATAACCAAAAACTGGTACTCCCGAAAGATCAGCACCAGCACCCGGGGAACCTGGTTTTTCGTGCTGGTACAGTGCCTTGCAACCGCCGTGCTCATCTTCGCCATAAACGGCGGAATGGGTGAGTTCAGCTGGTATTCCCTGTTCATGGGGCTTATCTTTGGCGTTGTGGGCACCTTACAGCTCATCACCTTTATGTACGCCATTGCCATCGGCCCCTTTTCCTATTCTTCCGTTATTTCCTCAATGGCGACCCTCATCCCCACTCTTGCGGGAGCGATCTTCTGGAACGAGAAGATCAGCATTTTCCAATGGATCGGCATTGTTCTGATGGTGGTCTGCATTATTTTCTCTACGGACAAGCCCAAAACCAGGGACGATCGCAAGGTGGGCACGAAATGGCTGCTCATCATTCTCTCTTCCACGGTTCTGGGCGGCTTTATCGGCATTCTTCAGAAAATGCACCAGACCTCCGTTTACAAGGAACAGACCTCTCTCTTCCTCGTGTCCTCATTTTTGATCTCTGCCGCCATTGCCGGGGTAATGATGGTCATCTGCCGCAACAAGCGCCAGGGGGACAACGTGACTCCTGCGGCAAAAACTGCATGGAAATGGCTTATCCCCCTTATTTCCGGTCTCAGCTTTGCCTTCCCCCACATTATCAACCTCTATCTTTCCGGCGTGCTTGAGGCGGCCATTATGTTCCCCGTTGTAAACCTTGGCCCCCTGGTGCTCACCACCGTCGCCGCCGCCGTTATCTTTAAGGAAAAGCTCTCCGTCCGTCAGTGGATCGGCATTTGCATAGGAATTGTCTCGACGCTGTTCGTAAGCGGCGTTATCTCCTTTTAGCAAGAGACCGTACTTTAGTCTGTTAAAATCGCACATAGGGCGGAGTGGAGTATTCTGCTTTTTGGTGCTTTAGTCCATTTACAGGGCGGACAAAATACTGTATAATTTATTACAGTAAAGTGATAAAGTGTTAAAGTGAAATGCGAGGTTCAGCCACGTGAAAAAACGCATATATACAACTCCCGAAGGTACCAGAGACGAGCTCCAGGGGCGAAGTGCCCTTTTGCGCCGCACCGAAGACGGGCTTCTGACCTGTTTTGAGGGAAGGGGCTATTTCGAGGTGAGAACTCCCACCCTCGAGCATTACGACGTTTTCACCGGGGACGAGAGCACTCTCGACCCCAAGAATATATACAAGCTCATCGATGGGGGACAGATACTTGCGATCCGTCCGGACTCCACGGCTCCCGTGGGGCGTCTTGCCTCCACAAAGCTTGCCACGTCCCCCCTTCCCCTCCGGCTTTCCTATTGCCAGACCGTTCTCCGCTGCGGAGGCGGAAACCGGGGCGCTCGTACGGAGACCCGTCAGTGCGGCATCGAGCTGGTGGGCGCAGAGGGTCTTTGGGCAGATCTTGAGCTTGCAGAGGCGGCGCTCACGGCGCTGAAGGTCTCCGGACTGGAGGGCTACAAGCTTGAGCTTGGCCATGCGGGCATATTCACCGGGCTTTTGAAGGGCATCAGCCTTGACGAAAGCGACCGTGAAGAGGTCATGCGCCTTACCGCATCCAAAAACTATTCAGCCCTGAAGGATCTTCTTGGCAACTACCGCGAGGAAAATCCGGCCGCGGTGGACGCCGTTTGCCGTCTGCCGGAGCTTTTCGGCGGAAGCGAAGTCTTTGCCGCCGCAGAGGAGCTTATCTCTGAGCCGGAAGCCCTTGCCGGAGTGAACGCGCTGAAGGCGCTTTACGCCGAGCTTGAAAAGCTTGGCTTCGGGGACGACGTGCTTTTGGACCTTGGTCTTGTGAACGGCATGGATTATTACACCGGCGTTGTCTTCGGCGCCTACGCCCACGGCACGGGAGAGCAGGTGCTCTCCGGCGGCCGTTACGACGGGCTTTACAAAAACTTCGGCGCGGACATGACCGCATCCGGCTTTGCCGTTAACGTGGACGCTGTGTGCGACGCGCTGGAAAAAACCGGAGGCAGAGCCGCAACTCCCGTTTCCGACGTTCTGGTCTGCTTTGCCCCCTCAAACGCAGGGGAGGCCTTTGCATTTGCCCGTGAGCTGAGATCGGTTGGCAAGCGGGTGGAGATCGCCGCCGTGTCCGGCGCAGAAGGCAAACGCCTTGCGGGAGAAAAGCATATCGCCCGTTGGGTCTACTTTGGAAACGATTCCGAAAAGGAGGAAACCCCCTGTGAATAAGCTTAAGATCGCCATAACCAAGGGTCGCCTCCTTGAAAAATCCGCCCGTATGTTTGAGCTTGCGGGGATAGAGTGTTCGTCCATCCTCTCTCCCGGTCGCCAGCTTCTGTTGCCCATCGGCTCGGGGGAGATGGAAGCGGTGCTGGCAAAGGCGCCGGACGTTATAACCTACGTTGAGCACGGTGTTTGCGACCTTGGCATAGTTGGCAAGGATACCATCATCGAGCACGCCACCAACCTTTACGAAATACTGGACCTTGGCTTTGGCAGATGCCGTTTTGCCGTTGCCGGCCCTCGGGATACGGATTTTTTCACCTGCGGCGACAGAAGGGTCGTTGCCACGAAGTACATAAACGTTTCAAAGCGCTATCTTGAAAAAAAGCAGATAGACGCCGAGCTGATAAAAATAGACGGCTCCGTTGAGCTTGCCCCCCTTCTTGGACTTTCGGACGTTATTATCGACATCGTTGAAACGGGCTCCACCCTCAAGGCAAACGGCCTTGAGATATTGGAAGAGGTTTGCCCCGTTTCGGCAAGACTTGTTGTGAACACCGCCGCACTTAAGCTGAGAAAGAAAGAAATCGAAGCCCTGGTATCAAAGCTTGCCGCCGCGGCCGCAGAAATGGAGAAGAAAAAATGATCAAAACCGTTAACAGCAAAAACTGCGGCGAGGCTCTTTCCGCAATGAGAATGCGCGCCGGACAGACCGGCGAGGCTATCGAAAAGGCCGTCAAGGCCGTTCTGGCAGAGGTTGCCGCCCGGGGTGACGAGGCTGTCAGAGAATACACCGCAAAGTTCGACCGCTACGTTCCCGAAAGCTTTGAGCTTGATCCTGCGGAGATGGCAAAGGCCAGAGAACGCCTTGATCCCGCGCTGCTCGCATCCCTTATCCGTGCCGAGGCACGCATTCGCGCCTTCCACGCCAACGAAGTCCAGCGCAGCTGGATGACCACCTCTGAGGACGGAAGCGTTATGGGGCAGGTGGTTCGTGGGCTTTCCCGTGTCGGCGTTTACGTTCCGGAGGCACCGCGGCCTATCCCTCTTCCGTGCTTATGAACATCGTTCCTGCCAAGCTTGCGGGGGTGGAAGAGGTCATCGTCGTAACGCCGCCCTTCCTTTCTGAGGAGAGCCGCGACGTTATACTTGCGGCGGCCAGTGTTGCCGGAGCGGACAGAGTTTTCAACGTTGGCGGAGCCCAGGCCGTTGCCGCACTTGCCTACGGCACGGAGTCCATTCCACGCTGTGACAAGATCACAGGCCCCGGAAACGCCTTCGTCGCCTGTGCCAAGCGCCTTGTGTTTGGCACGGTCGATATCGACATGGTTGCAGGCCCCAGCGAGATACTTGTCATTGCCGACGGTTCCACCTCTCCGGAGTTTGCGGCGGCGGACATGCTGGGGCAGGCCGAGCACGGCGAGCTTTCCTCTGCCGTTCTGCTGACCACCGACGGCGATTTTGCGTCCAAGGTGGAGGCGGAGCTTGAGCTTCAGCTCTCCCGTCTGCCCAGATACGAGATCGCCAGAAAATCTGTGGACGATTTCGGCCTCATCGTCGTCTGCGACAGCCTTGACCAGGTCTTTGACATTGCCAACGACATCGCACCCGAGCACCTTGAGATAATGCTTGAAAACCCCATGAAATATCTTCCCAGAGTGAAAAACGCCGGTTCCATCTTCCTTGGAAACTGGAGCCCTGAGGCTCTGGGTGACTATATGGCAGGCCCAAACCACATTCTCCCCACCGGCGGCACAGCCCGCTTTGCTTCTCCCCTTGGTGTTGAGAGCTTCCAGAAGCGGTCCAGCTTTATCATGGCAGACAAGAGTCTTATGAACGACCTGGCAGACGATATTATCGTTCTTGCCGAGAGCGAGGGACTGGGTGCCCACGCCCAGTCCGTGCGTGTCAGAAAGGGCAAGTGAGCCGTATGGAATACATTCCCGAAAAAACCTCCCGCATAAAGCCCTACGGTTTTGAAGACGCCTCCGGCGTTACCGTCAAGCTGGACGCAAACGAGAGCTTTGTCAGCCTTCCCGGGCGTCTCAGAGAAAAGCTCGCCGAAATTGCCGCCAATGCGGACTATAACCGCTATCCCGACCCAATTTCTGCCTCTGCCACAGAGGCCTACGGGAAATATCTCGGTGTGCCCCCGGAAAACATCGTTGCCGGAAACGGCTCGGACGAGCTTATCTCACTTATTGAAAGCTCACTTCTCTCCGGCGGAGACAAGCTTTTGTGCGCCGCTCCGGACTTTTCAATGTACAAATTCTATTCCGGTCTTGCAGAGGTGGAATTCTGCGAGATGAAGAAAAAGAACGACTTCTCCATCGACGTTGCCGCCCTTGGGAAGACGGCAAAACAGACCGGCGCAAAGGCCGTTATGTTCTCAAACCCCTGTTCTCCCACGGGTCTTGGCATTTCCCGGGAGGAGGTTTTAAGCCTTGTTTCCGACAGGGATCGACTTTGGATAATCGACGAGGCATACATGGACTTTTGGGATCAGAGTATTGCGGACGTTGCGATAACCCTTCCCAACGTCATCGTGCTTCGCACCTGCTCAAAGGCCTTTGGCCTTGCGGCGCTGAGACTTGGATTTGCAATTTCCAATTCAGAGCTCACCGGGGCGCTCATCAAGGCAAAATCCCCGGCAAACGTGAACTATCTCACCTGCGAAATGGCCGCGGCGGTCATTTCGGACAGTGAATACATCCGCGACTCCGTTGAGGCTATCAAGGCGTCCGCCGCAATGCTGGCAGAGGCTCTGGGGAACCTCAGCGGCCCCTGCGGATTTGACACCGTCCGCACCGTTGCAAATTTCGTATTTGCAGTTCCCAGGGTTACGGGAGACGGCGCAAGGATACAGCAGTTTTTGCGCGACAGGGGAGTGCTTGTCAGACGGCTTGGGGATGCCCTTCGCATAACCGCAGGCTCGAAGGACGAAAACCTTGCCCTTATCGAAGCACTCAAAGATTACGCAGAAGGAAGAAAGGCGGAAACATTATGAGAAAAGCTGAGCTCACCCGCACCTCCAAAGAGACCGATATTTCCCTTTGCCTCAACCTGGACGGAGAGGGCAAAACGGATATTTCCACCGGCATTGGTTTTTTCGACCATATGCTCACAGCCCTGTGCTTCCACGGACGGTTTGACCTTGTGCTGAAGGCAAAGGGCGACCTTTACGTGGATATGCACCACACAGTTGAGGACGTTGGCATTCTTTTGGGCAAGGCCTTTGCCGCCGCAGCAGCTACTACTCCCGTAAAGCGCTACGGAACGGCCTTCGTCCCCATGGACGAGGCGCTGGCCCGCACGGTGCTGGACGTTTCCGGCAGAAGCTATCTTGTCTACGACGGCTGCGGACTCAGCCAAAAGCCCTTCCCCGGGTTTGACGGAGTTTTGGTTGCGGAGTTTCTGCGGGCATTTGCCTTTAATGCGGGAATAACCCTCCACGTTAAGATCGAGTACGGCGAAAACGCCCACCACATGGCCGAGGCCTGCTTTAAATCCCTGGGTCAGGCTCTTCGCGCTGGCTACGCTCCGGCACAAGAGGTCATGAGCACCAAGGGAATGCTGGACTGAAACTGTAAATTTTCTGTGTGAAGCAAAAAAAGGCTTTATATGTTTGCCGCGATGTGGTATAATGGTATAAACCAAAGTAAAGAAACGGATAATTCCGGGGGTAAACAGATATGTTGGATGAAATGAACAGAATTTTCGAGCTTTGCGATCTTGTTCCCGCCATCGTTCAGGACGATGACACGGGCGAAGTGCTTATGCTTGCATATATGAACAGAGAGTCTTTCCGCAAGACCTTTGAGACCGGCTATACCTGGTTCTTCAGCCGCTCCAGAGGAAAGCTCTGGAACAAGGGTGAGACCTCCGGCAATACCCAGAAGGTCGTTTCCATCTGGCTCGATTGCGACAGCGATGCTCTGCTGGTTCGCGTCAAGCCCAACGGCCCTGCCTGCCACACCGGTCACAACAGCTGTTTCTTCACCCAGATCACAAAGGACTAAGCTGATTTTTAGCCTGAAAGGGAAAAATAATGGCAAACGAAACCGCATTTTCCGACCTTGAAAAGGTCATTGCAGACAGGCGCGAAAACCCTGCCGAGGGGTCTTACACCTGCTATCTCTTCGAAAAGGGTCTGGACAAGGTCCTGAAAAAGGTGGGCGAGGAATCTGCCGAGACCATCATCGCCGCAAAAAACGGCGACAGAGAGCTTCTCTGCGGAGAGGTCTGCGACCTTATCTACCACCTTATGGTAATGGCAAACATCTGCGGCCTCAGCCTTGACGAGGTCTGTGCCGAAACAGAACGCCGTGCCGAAAAGATCGGAAACCTTAAAAAGTTCAAGACCGTGGACAGAGAGTCCTGAAAACAGAAAAGCAGGAGCAGGGGAGTTTTCGTTTGATCCCACGGGGGATAAAAGGTGAGCTTGCCCTGCTTTTTTTTCAAAGGAAAGAGGTTTTTCAGTGAGAAAAAGAGCATTACTTCTTTTGACAGCGGTCTGTCTTTTGTCTGCGGCGCTTTCCGCCTGTGGGAGTGAATTCGTTCCCTCCGGTCATCTTCGGCTGAACGGTAAGGACGTTGAGACTGATTGGGTCATCAAGCTGGACGGTGAGGAGATATCTGCGGACGAATACCGCTATTTCTTCATGAACGTCGCCCACGAATACACATATACAGCCGAGGGCGAGTACGAGTGGACGGAAGCAGACAACGAAGCCGTTCTGGGCGCCGCGCTGGAATACGCGGTGCTGAACAAGGCCATGTTTGACCTTGCCGAAGGCTTTGGGCTGACCGTTGACGAGGCCGACCTTGAGCGCATTGAGGACACCATAAAAGAGACGAAGGCCGGCTTTGGGGACAAGGCCGAGTTTATCGAGGTGCTGGCTTCAAACTACATAACCGAAGAGTATTATCCCACCCTTTTGCAGTCCACGGTGATACAGGAAAAGCTCAGCGAATACCTCACCGGGGAAAACGGGGTTTACGCCGTTACAAAAGAGGGCATCGTGGACATCATCATGGAGGACTATATCTGCGTGAGATACCTGAAGCTCAGCCCCGATGCCGAAGGCTCGACGGAAAACCGTGACAAAATGGCAGGTTTTGCCGCAGATATCAAAGCCACCGAGGATCTGATCACTCTCATCAACCTCTATAGCGAAGAGGTCACCATGAAAAACAACCCCGACGGTCGGTATATCACCGAAGGGCTTGTGGACGGTGAACTCATCTCCGCCGCAAGAGCTCTTTCCGTTGGTGAGATAAGCCCGGTTGTCTCCTGTGAAAGCGGATACTATATCGTCCTCCGCCTGCCAATGGACGAAGGCTATATTGCCAAAAATGCCGACGCATTTATTCAGACCTATCACAATCAGGTCGTCAAAGAGCTTCTTGCCGCCGAAAGCGCAGATACTCTTGTTGAATACAACGAGGACATTTACGGAAAAATAAACGTCTGGGATATGGAATGATTATTTAAAGGAGAAAAGAAAAATGGCACTTAAAATCACAAAGAGCAATTTCGATGCCGAGGTCATAAAGTCCGAGGTTCCCGTTCTTATCGACTTCTGGGCAGAGTGGTGCGGCCCCTGCCGCATGATGGCCCCCGTCGTTGACGAGATCGCCGCTGAGAGAACCGACATCAAGGTCGGCAAGATCGACGTGGACGCCGAGCCCGAGCTTGCGGCCGCCTTCCGCATTGAGAGCATCCCCACTTTGGTGGTAATGAAAAACGGCGCCGTCACCGCCGCGTCCGTTGGTCTGAAGCCCAAGGATCAGGTTCTTGCTCTGCTGGATAAGTAAATAATCGCATAAAAAAAACGCCGCAGATTTTCTGCGGCGTTTTTTGTTTGGAACCGTCTCATCCTTACAGGCGCTGTGTCTGGGACAGAGGTGGACGAATGAATATTTGAAATGTAGAAAAGGTCTCCTTCGGCACAATGTCGCCGGGAAAGGTAGCAGGGATGATACGCCAAACGGGCGAACGCAGTTCGCCCCTACGGCTCACGGTTTACCTTTCTGCCCGTATGGGAGGATTCCATATCCTCCCCAAACGTTTCGGCGGGAGCAAGCCCCCGCCCTACGGCTGGCGGTTTATCTGTTTGCCTATGGGTCAGACTATAGAAATGTAGGGACGCCCCTCCCGGGGCGTCCGGAAAAGGTCTCCTTGGGCACAATGTCGCCGGGAAAGGTAGCAGGGATGATACGCCAAACGGGCGAACGCAGTTCGCCCCTACGGTGTACGGCTTACCTTTCTGCCCTTTGGGGAGGATTCCGTATCCTCCCCAAAGGTTTCGGCGGGAGCAAGCCCCCGCCCTACGGCTCACTTTCCGACCCCCATGGGGCCGCTGATAAAATACAGATTCTTCACAGGCGCTTCTCCATAAACAAGGCCCGTCCGTTTTCGGTGAAGCCGCATTTTTCGTAAAGGCTTTGAGCTCCGGGGTTATTTACGTTGACGTAAAGCCGTGTTCCCGTGGCGTCCAGAGCGGCACAGAGCTCGTCGGCTTTTGCCATAAGGGCCACGGCAAGGCCCTTTCTGCGGTGACCGGGTTCCACCCAGAGCTCGTCCACGTAAACGTGTCCGCGACCCTTCCAGGGGCCAAGCTTTGGAATGTACACAAGGGATATCCACCCAACGAATACTCCCTCCTCCCTTGTGGCAAAGAGGAAGAGATTCGGGTTTTTCAGCGCTTCTGTCTCCCGGGCAGAGGGGACAGAGGCCGAGGGGGTGCGCTGAACTCCGTTCTGCCGCCAAAAGACCATGTCTTCAAATTCGGAATAGTTGTTTTCGTCTATTCTTTCTATTAGTAAGCTCACGCCGGTTCACCTCTTTCTGTTGCTGATTATACTCTTTTTGTAGGCGGGTTGTCAATTGAACGTTGGTTAAAAAACATCCTCCGGAAAGTCCGGAGGATGTTGGGGCATATCTTTTTCTGTTACCAGACGATTCGTCTTGCGCAGACGTAAACTCTTCCGTAGTAGCTGCCGGGAGCCATAGAAGAATAGCAAACGCCCTTGCTGGGGTTGGCGGCGTGGATGAACTGGCCGTTTCCGGCGTAGATGCCAACGTGGCCGATGGTGCCGTTTTCGAGAGTGTCAAAGAAGACCAGGTCACCGACCCGGAGGTTGTTGTAGTAAACGACCGTGCCGTTGGTGTACTGCTGGGTGCGGTTGTAGAGGGTGTAGCCGCACTGACCGAAAACGTACTGGGTGAAGCCGGAGCAGTCAAAGCCCATTGAAGGAGAGTAGCCGCCCCAAACGTAGGGATAGCCCAGATATTTTGCGGCGAAGTTGACGATGCGCTGACCCTCGGATGAGTAGCCGCCGCCGATGCTTCCGCTTCCGCCGGAGGAGCCGCTGCTGCCGGAGGAGTTCATGTCCACAAACTCGTCGCTGGAGATGAGATAGTCAGAGTGGATATAACCGCTTACCCATTCACCGTCATTTTTGTATTTGACCTTATACCAGCCGTTGAGGATAGTGTCCACCTCGACCTCTTCGCCGTAGAGAAGGGTGCAGACAACGTCCGCATTGGTGCTGGTGCTGGTTCTCAGGTTAACGCCGGAGCCCACGTTTACCTTTGCCTCAGAGAAGTTGACCTTGGCGTCCTTGATGGGGAAGAGATAGTCTGCGTGGATATAGCCGCGGATGGCGTTGTAGTCCACGTAATACCAGCCGCCTTCAACGCCGATTATGGAGACCGTTGTGCCCTCGGGAAGAACGCCGGCCTGGAGACTGTCAACGCTGGGCTCGGTGCGGAGGTTAACGTAGGTGCCAACGACGGTGCCTGCGCCAAACTCGCATGAGCTCTCGCTGTAGGGGACGATATAGTCTGCGCTGGCGTAGCCAACGTGGCCGTAATAGGCGACCTTATACCAGTTGCCCTCGTTGCAGATGATAACGAGCTCCGTATCCTCGGCAACGCCGTAGAGCACCTTGCCGTTTTTGGAGGGGAGGGAGCGGATGAAAATGCCGGAGTTTCCCGTGCCCTTTACAATGCCCATCTTAACGGGGTTGCCGGGCTCAACGGCACCCTCTTCTTCGACCTCGGCCTCGTCAAGTACGGGCATATCGTCTTCCGTGGGCTGATCGGGTTCGGCAAATGCGGAAAAAGAGAAGGTAAGGGCAAGGGCAAGCGAGAAAACAAACCCAAGGAATATTTTGGAATTTTTGGTCATGATATGTAAATTCCTCCGAATAAATAAGGATAGATTGAAAAAAGCAAACAAACCACAGTGCGATTATACCATAAAGCGCCCCGCTTGTCAATCCAATGGGGCATTCGGCCGCAGATTTTACAACTATGATACAAGTTCGCGGCTTTTGAAAAATTACTTGACTAATGCCGTATTGACAGGACAATGGCGTATTTGGTATAATATCTGTGACAACTAACGATTGGAGTTGAACGATATGCAGCTTAAAATGTACCGTCCCGCAGAGCTTGGAAAGCCCGAAGCCCAAATTGCCGAGGGTTTCACCATCCGCGAAATGCGCCCCGGCGAAGAAGCCGATTGGGCATACAGCTGTCTCACCTCTTTTGGCATTGAGACCGTCTCCCCCGAGCACTATGAAAGAATGATGTCCAAGGACGAAGGCGTTCGTATGTGCGACGTTTTCTTTGCCTGCAAGGATGATAAGCCCGTTGGCACCGCCACCGCCAGAACCGAAAAGGGCGAGCCCTTCCTCCACTTTATTGCAGTTAACCCCGATTTCCGCGGCCACAAGCTGGCAATGCCTCTGATGGTCGCCGTTATCAACCGTCACCTTGAGTGCGGCAGAGAGGGTTGCTTCCTCACCACCGACGATTTCCGCGTTCCCGCCGTCAAGAGCTATCTGAACCTGGGCTACCGCCCCGTTCTCTGGTCCGACGATGCCCGCGAGCGTTGGGAAAAGATGCTCCGCATCTACGGCATGAAGAGCGTTAAGGCCTACAATGCCGACATGACCCCCGCCGACGATATCATCGCCTGAAAACAACCTTACGTAACAAAAAACGGAAGCCGAACGTGCGATTCGGCTTCCGTTTTTTTGGGGTGGAATAAGTGAGGTTGGTTATCGGAGGCTTTATTTTGCCTCGTCGAAGGTGATGGTAAGGGTGAGGGCTTCGCCGGTGCGCCATACGCCAAGCTGGGCGGTGTCTCCGGCTTTGTAGTTGTTCTTTTCAGAAATGAGATCCGATGCGCTGGTTATAACCTTGCCGTCGATGGAGGTGATAATGTCCCCAACGCGCAGGCCTGCGGTCTCGGAGCAGCTGTTGGGGTCAACGGACTCAACTCTTGCGCCGTCCACGGCATAGCCGCGGTCAACGCTGGCGGTGCTGGCGGAAATGCCGAAATAGGGTCTGCCGGTAACGTAGCCGTAGGAGATAAGGTCTTCCGCAACGTCCATGACCTGGTTGATGGGCACTGCAAAGCCAAGACCCTCAACGCCCTCTGCGGCGTATTTTGCGTCCACAAGGCCAATGACCTGTCCGCGGTCGTTGAAAACGGGGCCGCCGGAGTTGCCGGAGTTAACTGCGGCGTCAAGCTGGAAAACGCTGATCTCTTCGTTTTCGTCAACGTCAATGACGCGGTCGGTGGCGCTGATAATGCCCTTTGAAACGGAGAAGGTGAGGCTCAGGGGGTTGCCGATAACTATGGCGTCCTCGCCGATGATAAGGTTATCGCTGTCCCCAAGGGCGACTGTCTGAAGGTTTTCGGCGTTGATCTTCAGCACCGCAACGTCGTAAAGCTGGTCTCCGCCAACGTATTCGGCGGAGTATTCACTGCCGTCGTAAAGGTCGACGATGAACTCGTTGCCGCCCTCAACAACGTGGTAGCAGGTGATGATATAGCCGTTGTCGCTGATGATAAAGCCGGAGCCCGTTGCGGAGAAGGGCACCTGGGACCAACCGTTGGCGGCAACGCCGTGGACAAGAATGCTGACAACAGCGTCAACGTTCTGCGCATAGACGTCGGCGGCGGAGAGGATGTCTCCGGAGACGGTGGAGCCGGTCTGGACAGAGCCCGGAAGAGGTCTTGTGGTCTCGGGGGGCTGAGTTGCGGCTTCGGTGGTATCGGGAGTTGCCTGTGTGGTATTGTCGGGGATCTGGAGCTGGGGTACGGTGGTCTCAGCGGGCTGGGTGGGCTCTTCTGTAATGTCGGAGCCGATGAGCCAGGTGATGAAAACTGCGGTGGAGCAGATCACGATGGCAAAAACCAGAAGACTTGCGGCGATGGCAACGATGACCTTCCAGGCGCCGCCGGATTTTTTGGGAGGAGGGGGAGGCTGGGGCGGAGTGTAGCCGCCGTAACCGGAATATTCGTTCATATGGTGATAACTTCCTTTCAGAGTTGGGTTTCTTTTTTCTGTTATTATGATACACCAAAAAATAGAATTTATAATTAATAGTATTTGAAGGATTGATGAACGAAAAACGTGGTAATTGTTAACTCAGGGGTTAAAGTCGGCGTTCGAAAGCCTGATGAAAAGAGTTTGCCCGTCTGAGAAAAAGTCAAAGCTGACTCCGCTGTAATCTGCGGAAAAGCCGTCGCCCGAAACCGTGACCGTACCTTCGTCAAGGCCGATGTAGCTTCCCCAATAGCTGGCTATGCTCTGGGCTTTGGCATCGGAAAGGCTGAAGGCGGTGTTTGTGAATGCGGCGCAGAAGACCGTGTGGGTGCGGGCGTCCATCCAAAGGGTGATATCGTAGCCGTCGGCGGAAAAGCTCAGCTTCCACACAGTCACCCGGGAGCTGATGTTTTCCGGGTCAAGATAGGTCGCCGCAGAACAGACTGTGTTTTCTGCGGGGGCAGAAGGGGACACCGCAGGTAAAAGCCCGAAGTCCGAAAGCTTTTTCAGCTCCGCCACGGCGGCAGAGAGCACGGCGTTTTCGCCTCCGGAGGCGATTATGTTTTTCTGTTCGGTCAGCGTGACGGGGCGGGTGCCCCTGGCGTGGTCGGTTATGAGCAAAAGCTTTGCGCGAACGTCCTCAGAGGGCTCGGGAGCGGAAACTCCGTTGTCGAACAGGTTGGTATCGGACAGCAGCTTTTTTTCGCCGTAGGAGGCGAGTATCGCCGGAAGGGCGACGGAGGCGATAATTACGAGGGCCAGGGCGATAAAGGTGAGGTTACGGATAAGTTTCTGCCTTTTCATAGCTCGTCGTCCTCCGAAAGCATTTCGAATTCGTGTATGCGGACGGAGACCGTGGTGCCCTTGCCCTCGGTGCTTTCAAATTCAAGCTTCGTGCCGTGGAGCTTGCAGATCTCCGAGCACACGGCAAGCCCGAGTCCGGCGCCGCCCTTTGCCCGGGAGCGGGACTTGTCTACCATGTAAAAGGCCTCGGTGATGCGCTCAAGCTCTCCGGGGGGAATGCCCCTGCCGTTGTCCGTAACGGTGATAAGGTACGCCCCATCCACAGGCTCGCCCCGGAAGGAGATCTTTCCGCCCTTGTCAACTGCCTTTCGGGCGTTGTCGATAAGGTTGAGAAGAACAGTCTTCATAAGGTCGGGTTCAATGGAGACTATGGCGTCCTCGCAGTGGACGGAAAGCTCGGCCTCTTCTTTTACAACGCTGGGGTAAGCAACGCTGACGACGGACTCAAAGAGCTCGGTGGTGCGAATGCGCCTTCGGGTTATCTCGCTGTTGCGGACGACAAGAAGGTCCATGAGCTTCAGGGAAAGAGCCTCAAGGCGCTTTCCCTCCTGGAAAATATAGTTTGCGGACATGACCGTCTGCTCGGGCTCAAGCTGGCGGCTGCGGAGCATATCGGCGTAGCCTATCATGGAGGTGAGGGGAGTTTTAAGCTCGTGGGCAAAGCTTCCGATAAAGTCCTCCTGGCGTTGGGCGGACTGGCGAAGCTCCTGAATGTTCTGCTCAAGATTGTCTGCCATGCGGTTAAAGTCCGCCGCAAGACCGCCGACCTCGTCCGTATCCGGACGTGAGCCCACGTGGGCGCGCTTGCCCATTTCGCCCCGGGAAAGAGCCCGGGCGGCCTCGCGCATGCTTGTTATGGGTCGGGTGAAATGTCTTGCCACGATGAACATGACGACAGCGTCCGTGGCAACGAGAAAAATGGTCAGCCAGCGGTAAAAGGCCAGCTCTCCGTCCCGCTCTTCAAAAACGTCGGTCACGTCACGGAAGCTTTCAAGGTAATATTCCGAATCTCCGGCGGTGATAAGCCGGGCAACGCGGACGTAATAGCTCTCGCCCACTTTTTCCGTGCGGTAGACGGCCTTTGAAGGAGAAACGCTTCGTAAAATGGCCGTGTCGAAATAGACGGTGCAGTTGGTAAAGACCGTGCTGTAGCTCCGGTCGGAAAGGCGAAGACCCGTGGGCTGGCCGGAGGAGCCGATGCTCATATTACCCACCGCAAAGCCCACGGCAGAGGCATCGCTGTAGGTGCCGTAGAAATTGTTTTCAACGGTGTATGCCAGAAGGGCGTTTTCATCTCGGGCAGAGTCGATCTCCCGATCCAGCGCAGAGGAAAAAAACCGGTCTATCAGCATATAGCCGCCAATGGAAAAAAGGGCGGCGGCGGTGAGGACCGAGGCGCAGAATATTTTCCAGAACAGCTTCATAGGTTCAGTCTGTAGCCGACCTTGTAGACCGAGGTGATCTTTTCTTCCCAGCCCAGCTTCTTTCTCAGCCGCTGAACGTGAAGGTCAACGGTTCGGCTGTCTCCCATATAGTCGTCGCCCCAAACGTTTGAGTATATCTGATCCCGGAAAAGGGCGATGTTTTTGTTGCGTATGAAAAAGAGCAAAAGCTCGTATTCTTTAACGGTAAGGCTCACCGGAGCGCCGTTTTTCGATACCACCCGGGAGAGCGTGTCGATCTTCAGATCGGCGGCCTCTATTTCGGCGGTGTTTTTGTTGTAGCGGCGCAAAACGCTTTCCACCCGGGCAAGAAGCTCGACGATCTCGAAGGGCTTCGTGAGATAATCGTCCGCCCCGAGGCGAAGTCCGTGGACGCGGTTTTCAACGCTTGCCATTGCGGTGAGGAAAATAACGGGAATGCCCAGGGGGCGGATAAAGTCCATAAGCTCGTAGCCGTTTACGCCGGGGAGCATAACGTCCAGAAGGATAAGGTCAAAGCGGGTATTCTCGAGAATGTCTGCGGCCGTTTCACCGTCGTAGGCACAGGTACAGCTGTAGCCCGCCTGGGTGAGATTAAGCTCGATAAGCTTGGAAATTTTAAGTTCGTCTTCGACGATCAGGATCTTTATCATTGGTCAACCGCCTTTCGGTACATCCTCACATAATAAATTATATATCATATTCTGTGTAAATTCAAGCTTTTTTATTGTACTTCAACCTGAACTGTGATATAATTACACCTGTCGACCCCATACATTGAAACGGAGATGAAAAAATGGAAAACAAAGTTGTCAAGCTCGGCATTATCGGCCTTGGAAACATGGGCTCCGGCCACGCTAAAAGCATCGTCGGCGGCGCCACTCCCGAGATCCGCCTTGTTGCCGCGGCAGATATCGATCCGGCAAAGCTGGAAAAAGCAAAGGAATATCTTCCCGAGACCGTAAAGCTCTTTTCAACCGCAGAAGAAATGCTGGACAGCGGACTTATCGACGCGGCCATTGTTGCCATTCCCCACTACGATCACCCCAAATACGTTATTGCCTGCCTTGAAAAGGGCATTCACGTCATGTGCGAAAAGCCTGCCGGCGTTTACACCAAACAGGTTCGGGAGATGAACGCCGTTGCGGCGGCTCATCCCGAGACCGTCTTTGCCATGATGTTCAACCAGCGCACCAACCACATCTACCGCAAAATGCGGGAGCTTGTCCAGAGCGGAAAATACGGCCAGATCCGCCGCACCAACTGGCTCATCACCACCTGGTTCCGTCCCCAGGCCTACTACGACTCCGGCGCATGGCGCGCCTCCTGGAGCGGAGAGGGCGGCGGTGTTCTGCTTAACCAGTGCCCCCACCAGCTCGACCTGTGGCAGTGGATCTGCGGTATGCCCGTTAAGGTCTCCTCCCAGCTCCACTACGGCAAGTGGCACGATATTGAAGTTGAAGACGACGTTACCACCTACGTTGAATATGCCAACGGCGCTACCGGTGTTTTCGTGACCTCCACCGGCGATATCTGCGGCACCAACCGCTTTGAGATCCAGCTTGAAAAGGCCAAGATCGTTGCCGAAGAGGATCGCATCTGGGTCTGGGAATACGAAATGTCCGAGCCCGAGTTCGACAAGGTCAACACCAAAGCCTGGAACAGCCCCAAGGTCACCGAGATCCAGGTGGAGACCGACGGCAAGAATCCCCAGCACGTGGGCGTTCTGAACGCCTTTGCAGCAAACATCCTCCGCGGCGAGCCCCTTGTTGCCCGGGGCGAAGAGGGTATCAACGGTCTTACCGTTTCCAACGCAATGCACCTGTCCTCCTGGCTGGGCCGTCCCGTTGAGCTCCCCTTCGACGAGGATCTCTACTACGACCTGCTGAAGGAAAAGATCGCCTCCTCCAGAAGAAAAGGCTGAGAAAACCAATTTCAAAATCAAAAAAGGGAAGATTCGATCCGTTCGAGTCTTCCCTTTTTTTTATTTCAGCTCGTCTATTCCCATGGCTCTGGAGTGCTCAATGGGCTTCCATTCCACACGGGCGAAAAGGGAGACGAAGCTTATGGGGATGTACGTCATCATAAACAGGGGAAAGGTGAACAGGGACAAAAGCTTTTTGCCTCTTTCAGCGCGGATGTTTTTCCATTCGGTGATAAGGGGGAGTATCCCAAGCAAAAACATGGTCCCGTAGGATCCGGCAAGGGTCTGAGCCAGCATAAATATCACCGGAAGGGCGTTTCCCCCTGCGGCAAGGGTTATAACGGCAGAGACCGTGTTCAGCACGAGACTCAGAGCCGTCAGTATTACGGCGGGGAGAATGGACATTGCCATGTCGTAGCAGGCAAAGCCCTTTTTCCGGAACATCCCGGAGATGAGCTTTGTTCCGTATTTGCGGAACACCTGAATATAGCCCTTTGCCCAGCGGAGCCTCTGGCGCCAGGACTGGCGAAAGCTCGTGGGCTGTTCGTCGTAGATTACCGCCCGGGGGCAATAGCCGATGGTCTCGCCGTCCAGCACGTTCCAGATGGTAAATTCAATGTCCTCGGTGAGCAGGAAAAAGTTCCAGTTCCCGGCCTTTTCAAGGATATCCCGGGAAAAGAGAAATCCGGTTCCGGATACGGCGCAGCTTGTGCCGAGAGCTGCCCGGGAGTAGTTGAGGTATTTTGCCTCGTGGAGAAACCACAGGGCATAGCCCGAGGAGATCCAGTTGTCCCCGTAGTTTTTGGTGTTGCGGTAGCTGGTTATTACCCGATACCCCTGGGAGAAGGTGCGGTTCATCTCTGTGAGGTAGTTTTCGGCCAGGAGGTTGTCCGCGTCGATGACAAGAAAACCGTCGAACCCGCTCCAGCCGAAGTCCCGGCGGATACAGCCCAAAAGATAGTTCATGGCGTAGCCCTTGCCTATCATTTTCGTGTCAAAGCGCTCGTAAACCGTGGCTCCGGCTTTTCGGCAGACCTCTGCGGTGGCGTCGGTACAGTTGTCCGCGCATACGAAAACGGATATCAGCTCACGGGGATAGTTTTGGGCGGCGATGCTTTGGAGAAGGTGGGGGATCACCTGTTCCTCGTTTCTGGCGGAGATAAGAATTGCGTATCTGTGGAGAACGGTTTTGGAGGGGACGGGGATCTTTTTGAAAAAGGGTACGGCAAGGTAAAAGAATCTGTAGGCAATGCACAGCCAGAGCAGAACGCCGATGCCCGTGTTTATATATCCGATTATATTAACAAACTCTTCGGTAGTCATTTTTTATGAGTTGAGTCCTTTCTGGGCAGTTTACATCCTGTATTATACTCTTCCCCGATTTAAGAAACAATTAAAGAAAGTCTTAAGAATTTCTTCAGATTGCCCATGAAAGAAAAACCCGTCTCCGATTTGGGAAATGTTCGCTAAGAACATTTCCCAAATCGGAGACGGGGATATTTTTTTCACTGATCAAAGAGTTTTGGCTAAAGCAAGAGCATCGTCAACGGTGGGGACGATGTTCTCTTCGCCCAGGGCGGAAACGAAGCCTGCGTGGCGCATGACCTTGAGGGGATCTTCGTTGACGTGGGCAAGAATAAGCCTTGCGCCCTTTTCGGTGACGGAAGTGTGGACCTTTTCAAGGGAGCGGAGAGCGGAAATGTCCAGAGAGGGAACGCCGTGCATACGGAGGATAACGGCGGAAACTCCCTCGTCCACGGGAATGGCGGCAAAAACGTCGGAGGCGGCGAAGAACATGGGGCCGTCCAGGTCGAACACGCGGACGTTTTCGGGGACGTCCTTCAGGCGGCTGTCGGAGGGGGCTTCGGTCTTTTTCTTCCAGAGGCGAACGTGGGCAGAGTCGGACATCTTTTTGAGGAAGATAACTGCGGCCAGCACCATGCCGACGGCAATTGCGACGACAAGGTCGAAGACAACGGTGAGCACGAAGGTGACAACGAGAACCAGAATATCTCCGATCGGTGCGGTGCGGCAGATCCTGACGAACTGGCGCCACTCGCACATATTGTAGGCGACGATGAAGAGGATGGCGGCGATTATGGGCATGGGGATCCATGCGGCGTAGGGCATGAGCACCACCAGGATCAGCAGGAGCACAAGGGCGTGGACCATGCCGGCAACGGGAGTGCGGCCGCCGTTTTTAACGTTTGCGGCGGTTCGGGCGATGGCGCCGGTGGCGGGAATGCCGCCGAAGAGGGCAGAGCAGATATTGCCGAGACCCTGAGCGACGAGCTCGGTGTTGGAATTGTGGCGGTCACCGATCATTCCGTCGGAAACAACGCAGGAGAGCAGTGATTCAATGCCGGCGAGAATTGCAATGGTGAAGGCGTCGGGAATGAGGGAGACGATCTTTGCCATATCAAGCCCGGGGAGGGTGAAGGGAGGAAGCTTTGCGGAGATGGTGTAGAGATCGCCGATGGTGTTTACGTCCATCTTAAAGACCTTGACGATCACCACGCCCACAATGACGGCAATGAGGGAGCCGGGGATCTTTTTCGAGATCCTGGGCCAGACGATGAGAATGGCAAGACCGATAAGGCCAACGAGAAGAGCCTGCCAGTTAAAGGTGTTTATGGATTTTCCGATTGCCTCGAGCTTTTCAATGCTTTCAATGGCGTTGGTGCCGGGGACAAAGGTGAGACCCAGAAAGTCCTTGATCTGACCGATGACGATGGTGAGGGCAATGCCGGAGGTAAAGCCGGTGGTGATGGTGTGGGGAATGTATTTGATAAGGGCGCCAAGACGGCATACGCCCATGATTATCAGAATAATGCCTGCCATGATGGTGGCGATAACGAGACCGTCGATGCCGGAGGTGGCGACGATGCCCGCAACTATGGTTGCAAAGGCCGCCGTGGGACCTGCGATGTTGACGCGGCTTCCGCCGAGGAAGGAGATGACAAAGCCTGCCACGATGGCGGTGTAAAGACCCTTTTCGGGGGATACGCCGGACGCAATGGCCAGGGCGATGGAGAGGGGCAGAGCGATTATAGCGACGATAACGCCTGCCACAAGGTCGCTTACGAACTGTTTACCGGTATACGTCTTTATGCCGGTGAAAAATTTGGGTTTGAAGAAATCCATTTTCTTTTCCCGTGACCTCCGTTGGTTGTTTGTTTCACACGGTTAGAAATTATACTATTTTTTTCGCCGGAAAGCAATTGATACCCACGCAGAAATTACTCTTCTTTTTGCCCTCCGTTTTGTTGCTTTTTGGGGGAAAAGAAACGCGGCCGCGCCGGAAACCGGAGCAGCCGCTGGATCGTTTTTGGTTTATTCCGGACGGTAAGCGTCCACCCGGGACATGAGGTATCTGCCCGTCTGGACCATCATCTCTGCGGCGGCAGGGAAGATGGACTCGTCCAGGGCGATATTGTAGAAATTGTCGGCCTCGAAGGTGAAATTGCCCTTGTAGTCTATTTCGCCCAGCGCCCGGCAGAGATCCTCCCAGTTGACCTTGCCAAGGCCGGGGAGAGTGTGGTTGTCGTTGAAATTGTCCGTATCGTGGACGTGGAGAGCGCCAAGTCGGTTATGACCTAAAGCGCGCACCAGCTCCGATGCGTTCCAGCCGGTGAGACCGCAATGGCCAACGTCGAGGCAGGCGGTGAAAACGTCGGAGCCAAGCTCGTCCACAACGGCGCAGAATTCTTTTGGGTCGGAGCAGATGGAGGGACAGATAACGTCCCGGTTGATATCTCTCTGCCACATATTTTCAACTGCGATCTTAATTCCGGCGCTTTCGGCAACGGGGCGGAGCATGCGGTAGTATTTAAGAGTCTCTTCAACCATTCTCTGGGAATTGCGGCGGTAGTTCAGGTACTGAATGGGGTGCACCACCACCACGTTTGCGCCCAAAGCTCCGGCGGCGAGAACGCCCTTGCGGACGATGGGGAAAACTATCTCCTCCCAATCGTCCCACATCTGGCGGGAGAATCTGTAGGGAGCGTGAGCCTGGTCAAAGCATATGCCCGCGTCGTCTGCAATGTCGCGGATGTTTTCGGCAAAGCGCAGAACGTCGCTGTCCTCCTCCTCGAAGATACCGTCGGAACAGGGTGTGGAGAAAAGTGAAAAGTCCAGAACGTCGAACCCGGCCTCTGCCAGAAGGTTTATACCCTGGGCATAACCAAGGCGCTGAACGGGAATATCGGTCTGTGTGGAAAGAAGCATAGTGATTTTGGCTGCCTTTCTCTTTGTTTGGGTTTATAGCTATCAGAGCCTGTCAAGAAAATCGCTGATGCTTTTCGAGACGAGCTCCCTGTCGGTGTGGAACGCGTAGCAGTGCTGAGCCCCGGGAACGGTGACCAGCGTTTTGTTTTGCGAGGCGCAGGCGGCAAAGTTTTTCTCGCTGCTGTCGGGAAGCACGAAAGTGTCTGCCTCGCCGTGGATGAAGAGCACGGGAAGGTTCAGCTTTTTAACCTCATCAACGGTGGAGAAATCGTCAAGGCTTACCCCAAGACGCATCCGGGAGATGATCTCGCCGGACCAGACGATGGGGAATTTGGGAAAGCCCACGACTTTGAGAATATCGCATATCTCCCGGCGGATGGAAATAAAGCCGCAGTCCGCAATAACTCCGCATACTTTTTTGGGACAGCGCCCGTCTGACGCGGCAAGAAGGGATACGGTGCTTCCCATGGACATACCTGCAAGAACGATCTTTTCCTCGGGGGAAACCTGTTTTTCAAGCCAGAGGCACCAGTCAAGCAGGTCTTGCTTTTCGTGGGCTCCGAGGGTGGTAAAGCGCCCGTCGCTTTCCATGTGGGCGCGGCTCCACGGAACGAGCAGGTCATAGCCCCTCTCCCAATAAATGGAACAGACCGCGCCGAAATCGTATTCCGGATAGCTCTTGTACCCGTGGGAGAGCAAAACCGTGGTTCCGCTGTGGGCGGGATTTTTATAATACCTTGCCCGAAGGGTCAGCCCGTCAAAGGAGGTGAGCTCAACGGGAGCAGAGGGCAGGGAGGCCATGTATTTTTTGCCCTCTTCTATCATGGGATAGATCTCGGGATGTCCCTGTCTTTCGAGCCGGGCTTTGGCCTTTTCCTCGGCGGCGGGGGTCTTGTCCGCGCGGAGGAACACTCTCCTGAAAAAATAAAAGCCGGAGGAGACGATTGCAGAGACGATTAATGAAATTACAACGGCCAAAAGACCAAGGCCGAACCAGAACCAGAACATGTTTTCACCTTGAAAATTCCTGTGGACAACTAAATTACGGTACGGGTATATGATATCACGATTTGTCGGGAAAGACAAGGGGGGGATGGCGAAAAACAAAGACAAAAGCACGTCCGCCGGAATGAACCGGAAGTGACGTGCTTTTGTCCGGAAACTAATGAAAATAAGGTGGATGATTTTGTTTGAGATCAGCCCCAGGGATCCCGTGAGGCGGGTTCTCTGATGCCAACGAGCAGGAACTGATCCCACAAAAACCACTTTCCGTCGCCTCGGCGGCGAAGAACGACCTCTCTGGGATTGTCTGCTCCGCCGCTTCGGATAAAGAGCTTTTTATAGCCCTGGTTGGCGTCGGAATAGGGATTTGTTTCGACGGTGAAGGTGAAGGGACGTGAGGGAGCGTAGTTGTTTTGGGGAGTTGCGCCTTTGAAATAGGAAAAGGGGACGTGGGTGTTTCCGTCGCGGAAGCGGTCGTTTAAAAACGAGAGGTCGTAGTTACTCAGCGGTCTGGGTCCCCGGAGGAAATTCAGCATTTCCGCGCCGACGTTTTTATCTGCAGAATAGGCGCAGAGGGCCAGTAGCGTGAGTGCGGCGGTGTCGAAGGGGCTTTCAAGAGCGGCCTCTTTCAGACTCTGCATTTCCCCAAGGCTTTCGGGCAGAGAACTGAAGCTGAAGGTCTTTGATTTCGGGTCCGGCTCAGAGGGCGCGGCGCCGGAATTGATGATACGGTCAAAAATAGACATCTTATCCTCCTGGGGGGGGCATTTCGTAAGCACGGTGTAACCGGCTGTAAGGCGGGAGAGCGACAGTATTTTTCTCCACAATAATTATACCGCTCTTTGGGGGCACGTGGAATACTCCCGGGGATAATAAATGCAAATATTATCCCCGGGATACCTCTTTTTATGGAAGAACAAAAGCCCCTCTGGTATAGCGTGATACTCCAAGCGGAGTATCACGCAGTGAAATCCGTCTTCGACGGGTGAAATCCACCTTTGGTGGATGAAATCGCTTTCGCGATGAAATCCTGCTTCGCAGGGTTGTATTTAGACGGATTTGATTTCATCCAAGGG